>NZ_FOWD01000049.1 GCF_900115365.1 Anaerocolumna aminovalerica | reverse complement strand
GTGTTTTTACCAATATCAATACCTAAATAAAACATAGAACACCACCTGAAAAAGTATTTTAGATAGTTTTCCTCTGAACTGATAAACGTTACCGCCTTATTGCATATACGAAGTACCCTGAAAGGGTCAACATCCAACTTATTCGTAAACTGTTTATCAGACAGAGGCATCAGTCTTTCGATAACGAGGTCATAAAAATGCCTCAAGGAGAAATCGATGTCACTCTATCTAATACAAACATTATACAGAAACATTCTGTATAATGATACAGTTAATAAAGGGTTATAGGTTACCTTTATCAACCTAAATATATTATATAAGGAGATGAATCAAAAATGAGCCGTAAATATTCACAAGAACTGTTAAATAAAATAATAGAAAGACAAGAAATAGTTAATATAAAGGGAGCAGCAGTGCTGGTAAAAAATATACCAGATAATGATGAAAAAGGGATAATGGATCCACGTTATTACAGCGATATGAAAAAGCCAATAGCTTTGATGAAATTTATACCCAAAAGGTTATTTAAAATGGATACTTCCCCAAAATCAATTGCAAGGTTAAGAAAGATGTTCGGTGGAATTAAGAGTATCCCAATCGTTACTAAGAAGATTGATATTATTCATGATACTGTAAAAGCTGCAGATGGATACAAAATACCAATCCGCATTTACAAATCAGAAACGGTAAAGGAAAATGCGCCAATCCTTTATTATATTCATGGCGGCGGCTTCTTTGGTGGTTCAACGGATGTTGTTGAAGAATTAGTAAAACTAATTGTTGAAAAGACAGATATCTTAGCAGTGTCGGTTGACTATCGTTTAGGCCCCGAGAATCCATACCCGGCAGGACATGAAGATTGTTATTCCGTATTAAAATGGATTTATGGTAAAGCAGAAAGTCTTGGTGGTAACATAAATAACATTTTCGTAGCAGGTGACAGTGCCGGTGGAAACTTAACTCAATACTGTACTACAAAAGATATGGAGCAAGGATTGAATATGGTAAAAGGGCAATTGTTGCTTTATCCTACTTTAAATATGGCTAATGTGGAAGATGAATTCTTTAAGTGGAGCAAAGATGAATATGAGATTGCTCCAAAGCATAAAACTGGCATAGAAATGATGCTGGGAATGTTTGAAGGATTATCAGCAGGGTTAGGCCAGATTTTAGGTACGACTGATAGTAAAAATGAATACTTAAGTCCGTATATTAGAGATCCCAAAGGACTTCCACCTACATTTATTACCGTTGGAGAACATGATTTTCTAAAAGTAGAATGTTTGGCATATGCTGCAAAGCTTACTAAGGCAGGTGTGGAAACAAAAACCGTATTATACAAAGGCTTAGGTCATGCTTATGGAGATAATGTTGGAGTATACCCACAAAGTGAGGATTGTGCAATGGAAATGGGTAACTTCATTCTAAAATACAGCAGATGAGAAAAGAAGATGAAATTTTTGTCCTTGTTCATATCTGGGCCTGTAACAAAACTAAGGCTGGTAAGCTTATAAAACTGCTTCCAGCCTTATTAACTATCATAGAATAGCTTCAGATTTTTAACACTTTCCATCAAAATTCTAATTTTTCTATATCATACAGATTATTTATCACAAGCCACATTTGGGCGAAAAAGTACATATTATTCCATATAGATACCCCTTGCAACCCATATTCCGGTATTAGCCTAGTCAATCTATCTATACTTCTGGCATCCTTAAACCATATATTATGCAGCGTTCCATCTACATTATAATAAAAAAAGTAGGATGCGGCTGCTACTTCACTAAATTGTATGGGTACTCCGTTATCTGCAGCTATTTGAATTGCTATGTCAAATGTGATTGCATTTGCCACTGTATACCCAGGAATATATGGAAGCTCCCAATCATAACCAATTACAGGCATTCCAAGTACGAATTTATCGGGGGGAGCCATATTTACAGCATGGTTAATTGTCTCCCTTACAATATTAATGGGAGTCACCGATGTGGGGGGTTCCAAAGAATATCCCCACTCATAAGATAAAAGCAGTATTGCGTCAACATATTGATATATGGCTGAATAGTCAATGGTTTCATAAGTTATTTCGGTTCTTTCAATATCTACTCTGGGTGTTACGGTTACTGTATATCGTAACCCTTCGTTTTTTAACCGTGTACTCATTTTTATAATAAAACTTTCAATCAGATTTTTCGTTTCAGGATATATATATTGAAAATATTGATTCAGGCCATAAAATCCCTTTGCTTTAATAGTAGCTATAATATTATCTATCATATTGCCCTGAGCATCAGGATTATTCAGGATAGCAAGAGCTGTTTCCAAGCTTCCGACTCCCCGTTCTGATATAGTGGATACTAACATCATGGGAAAAACACCATATTCTTTTGCCATGTTTACAATATCCTGATCGTTAAGAACGTTAATATTTCCATTGGCATCTACCCGATAATCAAACACTGTCAGAAAAGTTAAGAAAGGTAATGTTTTTCTTAATATGTTTCTGTCTACATAGGAAGAAACATATCCGCCTACTGATAAACTGCCGATTTTATCTGTTTCATTGGTTATTGTAATAGTTTCACCAGTATAGAGGTTGTTTCTGTCTGATAAATAAGGATTATTTCTCAAAATCTGCATTATAGTAACATCATGCATCACTGCAATACTTTCTAAGGTTTCCCCTTCTTGTACGGTATGAGTTAATAAAGGGTAGACAATTACGATAGTTTGGCCAATTGCCAGATTAGAGGGGTTTTTTATCTCATTTTCCAGTATTATTCTATCTGCTGGAAGGTTATAAAGCTCTGCAATAGATGTAATTGTTTCTCCGGGTTGCACAACATGTATTATCATATATATTCCTTATTTAAGCTTATATTAAGAATATATGTCATCTTTCAAAGAAAATACCTTTCCTATGGCTGATTAACTGACTTATTTGCAGAATGCCTCAGGGCATCATTTTCCTTAAATACATCCACATATTTGCTTGGGCTGACACCAAATACATGCATAAAAGCACGGTAGAAAGTTCGCATACTGTTAAAGCCGGCACTCATTGCAGCCTGGGTAATGGATTTCTCACCATCTAACAGCATACCTGCAACCTGCCTGCAACGTAATGCGTTGATATATTCACTGATGCTGCACCCTACGTGTTTGTTGAATATATGGGAAAACCGGCTGGCACTGTAACCGAATTCGTCAGCAATGGATTTAAGAGACAGTGAATTTTTGTAATTATTGTTAAGGTAACTTAGAATATTACGAACCAAAGCGTCATCATCTTTTGTAGATTTATCTTCCAGTGGAATATTTTCTGTCAGTAAAGCCAAAATCACATGAATATACCCTCTGATAGCCGTAGAGTCAGGGGTTTTTTGTTGCAGTTCGCAGCAACGCCGCATACAGCGGGCTACTTCCTTATTTAAAGAATTATTGAATATTTGGCATAAGGAAAAGTTTTGCCCTGCCAATATCTTTTGAAAGGACGGTATGTAAGAAAGAGGTATAATCATTACAAGTGTTTCTGATTTTACAGGTGTTAAAAACCGATGTACAGTATAACTTGGTACCAGTAGCAGTTCCCCGCCTTGTACACAGTAAAACTTCCCATTTAAGGTTGCTTCCATGGTACCGTTGCGCACATATATAAGTTCCAGAGCACTGTGAAAATGAGGTGCGCAACTATTATTTAAGGAATACCAGAAGGAAGGAAGAGACTGGTTATCCCGGGATATTTCGTAATCATACATCTGATTGGACATTTGAATTCTCCTTTTTCACAAAATAGTAGCTAATTATGGCACAAAATATATTATTTACGGCAAGCATATACCGCTTAGTTATATTATAATTAATTCATAGAAGAATACAAGTACTTAAATTCCCAATATAATCTATGAAAGGATGAAGACATATGAAAACATTAAAGCTAGGAATCATCGGATGCGGCGGTATTGCAAATGGAAAACACCTGCCCTCCATCAAAAAAGAAGGCAGTGCTGAAATTGTTGCCTTTTGTGATATCATTGAGGAACGTGCCATAGAAGCTGCAAAAAATTATGGCACTGAGGATGCCAAAATTTTTACCGATTACCGGGAATTAATCCAACTGGATTTGGATGCCGTTTATGTTTGCACACCTAACCGCTCACATTGTGAAATCACTGTGGCAGCTCTCAATGCAGGTAAACATGTAATGTGCGAAAAACCAATGGCTATCAATTACACTCAGGCCATAGAGATGGTTGAAACAGCGAAAAAAACCAATAAACTGTTAACCATCGGTTACCAAAACCGTTACAGGGGAGACAGCAATTATCTTAAGCAGGAATGTGTAAATGGTGAACTGGGCGATATATATTATGCAAAAGCAAAAGCCATACGTCGTCGGGCGGTTCCAACATGGGGCGTATTTTTAAATGAGTATGAGCAGGGTGGAGGTCCTCTGATCGACATCGGCACTCATGCTTTGGATCTAACGCTGTGGATGATGAATAACTACAAGCCTAAAAGTGTAGTAGGCACCATATACCACAAGCTTAACGGGGAGACGCAGCCTGCCAATGCCTGGGGACCATGGGATCCTGAAAAATTCACTGTGGAGGATAGTGCTTTTGGATTTATCATTATGGAGGATGGTGCAACTATTACGTTGGAAGCCAGCTGGGCCCTTAATTCACTGGATGTCCATGAGGCTAAAACTGTACTGTGCGGTACCAAGGCCGGTGCGGATATGCTAAATGGGCTGACTATCAACGGAACAAAAAATGACCGCCAATATGAGCTAAAACCTAACCTGGAAGCAGGAGGTGTTGCTTTCTATGACGGCAATGCTACTACTCCAGAAGTGATAGAGCAGCAAACTTTCTTTAACGCTATTCGAGGTAAAGGTGAGCTGGTTGTACTACCGGAACAGGCCGCAGTAGTCACACAGATTCTAGATGCTATTTATCAATCTGCCAGAGAGGGACGGCAGATCATACTGTAAATATAATGGTGCTAAAACACCGGAATCGGAGGTTCATATGAGTTTAATCAAGGAGTTTAACTTACAGCTCTATTCAGTAAGGGAGCTGATCAAGGATAATTTTCCCGGTGTACTAAAAAAGGTTGCCGAGATTGGCTACACTGGAGTTGAATTTGCGGGATATGGAAATCTGCCAGCCAGCCAAATGCAGGAATTATTAGAAGAAAACGGGTTAAAATCCATTAGCAGCCATGTATCATTGGAACGACTGCTTGGTGCCTTGGATGAGGAACTAAGTTATAACCAACAGATTGGGACACAGGCTATAATCGTGCCTTATTATTCTATTGCAACGGCTCAAGATGTGGAAAAACTGGCAGAACAGCTTGCACCTATTGCTAAGGCTGTACGCAGTGCAGGCTTTACCTTTGGCTACCATAATCATGCTCATGAATTTGCAAAGTCAGAGGATGGTGTAACCCTTCTGGATCTGCTTATGCAATTGACCGATCCCAAGGATGTAATGCTGGAATTAGATGTTTACTGGGCAGCTTATGCAGGTGTAGATGTGTTGACATATATGCAAAAGCAGAGGGACCGCATTCGATTACTGCACATTAAGCAAATGGCTGATTTTGAAAGCAAGAAGTGTGTGGATTTAGACGAAGGCGTGTTGGACTTTGACAAGATCATACGTAAGGGATTGGAAATCGGTGTACAGCACTGTATTTTGGAGCAGGAGGAGTTTGCCGAATCACCGTATCTAAGTTTAGAAAAAGGCTATAAACACATTATGAATCTATAGTTTTTGGATAGTGTAAAGTAAGCTATGAAAACTTATACAGTAAACATGGTTTATAAGAACCTTGAAAAGGAGGATTTCTATGAAATTAGGAGTATTAACAGTACCGTTATATGATCGCAGTGCAGAAGAAGCATTCCGTTATCTAAGCAGTCTGGGTGTGCAGACAGTGGAGATTGGTACCGGTGGTTCACCGGGAAGTAAGCATTCCAATCCCCAGGAATTGCTTTCAAGCGAGACTAAGCTGCAAGCTTATAAGGATATGCTTAAAAAATATAATTTGGAGATTAGCGCATTAAGCTGCCATTCCAACCATGTACATCCTAACGAGGACGTCCGTATACAGGCTGCCAGGGATTTCACTCAGACATTGCAGCTGGCAGAAAAACTGGGAGTGGATACGGTAGTCAGCTTTTCCGGATGCCCCGGTGACCATGAGGGTGCTAAATACCCTAACTGGGTGACCTGCTCTTGGCCTACAGATTACCAACAGGTGTTGGATTACCAGTGGAATGAGGTTCTGATTCCCTTCTGGAAGGGTGCAGCTGCCGAAGCAGCCAATTATGGCGTTAATAAAATTGCTTTGGAATTACATCCAGGCTTTTGCGTATACAATACTGCTACATTGCTTCGCTTAAGAGAAGCGGTAGGCAATGCCATAGGTGCCAACTTTGATCCAAGCCACCTATTTTGGCAAGGGATTCATCCGGCTGAGGCCATCAAAGCACTAAAGGGCGCAATCTACCATTTCCATGCCAAGGATACTAAAGTGGATGCTGTCAATACGCATATCAACGGTGTATTGGATACCGGCAGCTATGGCGGCCTATCAGACCGCAGCTGGCTGTTCCGTACGGTGGGTTGGGGCCACGATGCAGATCAATGGAAGGAAATCATCACTGCCTTGCGTTTAATCGGTTATGACGGAGCCATCAGCATTGAGCATGAGGATGCCTTTATGTCCATTGAAGAGGGACTGGAAAAAGCGGTTGCATTCTTAAAGGACATCATTATTAAAGATCAACCTGCCCAGGTATGGTGGGTTTAACATATCAGGAGCTAATACTATGGAGAAGAAAAAACTTAACATTGCAATAATTGGATACGGAGGTATGGGAAGCTGGCATGTTCGGACACTTTCTCATATGAATGATGCCAATCTATGTGGTATTTGGGATATAGATCCTGATCGCAGGGAAGCTGCAGCTGCAGATGGAATTCATGTATACGGGTCGCAGCAGGAGTTACTTGACGACTTAACGGTGGAAGCAATAACCATTGCCACTCCAAATGACACACATTTACCTATTGCACTTGCAGCCATGGGGGCTGGTAAGCATGTAATCTGTGAAAAGCCAGTGGCGTTAAACAGTAACGAACTGACGCAGATGGTTAATTGCTCCAGAGAGAGGGGAGTGCTGTTTACAGTACATCAAAACCGCCGCTGGGATGAGGACTATCTGATTGTAAAAAAACTATATGATCAACAAACTATGGGGAAGGTATTTAATATAGAAAGCCGTGTCCATGGATCACGGGGGATACCAAGTGACTGGCGAAACCAAAAGGAGCATGGCGGCGGCATGGTACTGGATTGGGGCGTACACCTGCTGGATCAGATGAACATGATGCTTGGCAGGCGCAAACCCCGCAGTGTTTTTGCACAGCTGACGAATGTTACCAACGAAGGGGTGGACGACGGATTCCGTGCTATTTTTCAGTTTGACCACCAGCTAACCTTTCTGGCGGAGGTGGGCACCAGCAATTTTATCTCCATGCCTCGCTGGTACATTCAGGGGGAAAATGGAACAGCCGTTATACATGACTGGGAGCTAAATGGTGAAATCGTTATGGTTTCGGATTGGGAAAAACGTGATGCTGTTCCGGTAGTAACCGCAGCAGGTTTGACCAAAACCATGGCACCCCGCACAGATGAAACAGTGAAGAAATATCCGTTGCCTGAAGTACATTCCGACATTGGGGATTTTTACCGCAATGTTCGCGCCTGTATCCACGAGGGAGCACAGCTTCTCGTTGGCCCGGAAGAAGTTATGGAAGTTATGTATATTATGGAAGCCATCTTCCGTTCGGCGGAGCAGAACTGTGTGGTATACCTTTAGTAGACCTATCCATCACAATAAACTATTATGGTATCATAACTTATCAAAAGCAGCAGGAGAAATTAAGTCTCCTGCTGCTTTTGTGCGACAGGCAGTCGCATCAGTCCTAGCCTTAGCTAGGACTATTTTTTGCTTTGAATGAACAATATAACATATAGCAAAAAAACAATGAATTTAACATTCGACTTTTACATTCAATATTTTTTATATAATGTAACGAAAAGGTATGATATATAGTCTAATTATTATAAAGTATAAAGCATTAAATTATTTAGTTGGTAATAATGCAATATGCAACAAAATCAAAGATATTTAAAGGTACTACCCGCTGATGCATAAAAATAGTTTTGGAAAGAAGCTGGAATAATTTCATATAACAATGTGAGACTCAGCAATAACAGGAACATAGGACTATATCATTTATTTTGACAAAGTGTAAATATCTGCCATAGAAAGCTGGTTGTATGGTATCATATAAGTGGAACTCATTTCTAGATTTAGATAAGTTTTTGATCCCGTTTAAATTTTACCACAAACCAGTGAGAAGTAGATTTAATTTTAATAAGATATCATATATAAATTCTGGTGTATCATAAATGTATAAAATTTATTTATATGATAGGTAATTTATCATTAAATGGTTAGGTAAAAAGGTTATCATAGGAGGAAGGTTTTATGTTAGAGGATGATGTTGGCAGTTTGTATGAATACTATTATAATGATTTGTATCGATATGTATATATAATGACTTTAAACTCCTTTGATACCGAAGATATTTTACAAAATGTATTTGTAAAAGTTATAAAAGGAAGAAAAAGTTTTAGGGGAGAAAGCAGTATTAAAACCTGGCTTTTTGCAATTGCTCATAATGAATGTTTGACCTTTTTGGCAAAAGATAAGAGAAAAATATTAGTAGAGTATGCTGACAACATAAGAATAACCCTGGGCTGTGGAGCTGATGAAATATTATTGCAAAAAGAAACAGTTAAAATACTATTAAACTTTATACAGGAACAGGAAGAACCAATAAAAAGTTTATTAATTTTACGGCTGATAGAAGAAAAATCTTTTGTAGAAATCGGTAGAATTTTAAATAAGCCGGATGGATGGTGCCGGGTAAATTTTTTTAGGATGAAAAAAAAGATGATAGATTTATTAGATAATAAGAAAGAAATGAAGGAGAAGCCATATGAAAAATGAAGATTGTATATTGGTGGAAGAGTTATTGCCACTATATATTGAAGACCTTACCAGTTCTCAGGCAAATGTGCTAATAGAAGAGCATCTTAAAAACTGCATAACATGTAATGAAACATTTGAAAAAATGAAAGTAAATGTTCATATCACAACGGAACCCTCTAAACCGAATAAGAAAACACTTCGTTATATCAGCTGTATTAAAGTTTGGTATTTATTGTGCCCTCTATTAGCATTTGCTTTTCTCAGATTTAATTTGAATATAATGTTGCATTTATATGAGGGAATATTAGCCCTATTCAGCCTCAGTTGCATTGTTTCGGAAATATATCATAGGGCAGCCTGGTGGGATAGAGAATGTGTGGAACTTCAAAAAGAAACAAGAGAAGATGTAAAAAGAAAGAGGGGAAGGTTTTATACAAGACCTATCTTATTAGCCATTCCTTCCCTATTGGTAATTGCAATGTTGGAGTTACCTGGAATTATAAATTACATTTCTGATTATATGGTATAGCAAATATTTCCCTGCTTTGTATTTGACAATAAAAGGTAATCCATTTAAATAGTAAGATTTTATATAATAAATTATAATTGATTAAGACAACAGAAATTACGGATTTAATTTTAGGAGATAAAAATAATATGAAAAAAATTAAACTAGACAGATTTCAAATGAAATTATTTATGGCACTTTTAATGGTTTTGGACCATATAGCTTTTTTTATACCTGAAAGTTTGGTATTGATTTTTCACGTTGCCACAAGAGTAGTAGGAGTATGGTTTGCATATATTGCTGTAGAAGGTTTTATATATACAAGTAATCTGAAAAAGTACATTTTTAGATTATTTTCATCGGCGGCCTTTATGTTTGTAGGTAATCATTTACTGACCTTATTATTTAAAGATCGGGGTATTGTAGTTCAAAATAACATATTTTTAACATTGGCAATCGGTGTGCTAATGCTAACCGCATTAACCAAAATCAAGAGTAAAATGGTGGGTTATCCATGTATTGCTGTTTTACTGGTGGCTGGAGTTTTGATAGCAGAAGGCGGTATGACGATACTTCCGTTTATGCTTATAACGTACTTGACTTACGGTAAAAACAAATACAGAAATATCGGCTATTTATGTCTTTCAGTTATTTTGTTCTTGATGTCATTTGTAAATTACGAAGATTTAATAACAACAATAGAAATGTTAGCGTTTAACTCGGACTTTATGTTTATTTTTGTTATTCCTTTTCTGTATATGTATAATGGCAAAAGAGGAAATAATTCCAAATTTGCAAAATATTTTTTCTATGTATTCTATCCGGCTCATTTATGGATAATTGCAACAATTGCATACATTGTTTCTAAATAAGTATAAGAACCAGTAACGTTCTTATTACAGTACTTTTATTGCATTGATAGGTTTCAGATAACCTGCGTATAGAGGAAATTTTTTCACCCTGTTTATATATACCGCTTTTTATCATGGTTTCAATCTCATTTAATAAGGTCAGATATTTGTACATTTATCATAGCCTCCATCTATGCACTGATACACATTTGACTTTCTTTCTATAGTAACATATGGTAAATTAGACTAAAATAGAGACATGTAATATTCATACTAAAATAATAGGAGACTTAACATATGAAAAATAGTAATAGCACAAAGGCATATCTTGCCGCCATATTATATGCCCTTATTATAGGATTATCCTTCCTTTTTACAAAGATAGCCTTAACTGTGACCAACCCTATGAATATTCTGGCACATAGGTTTACAATCTCTTTTATTGCAGCCTCAATTCCGGTTTTATTGGGCTGGATAAAGCTGAATATAAGGGGAAAAGATATTCTTTCTATTTTGCCCCTTGCTTTATTCTACCCAGCACTCTTTTTTGCATTTCAGGCCTTTGGATTAGTATATATATCTTCCTCTGAAGCCGGAATTATTCAAGCCACGGTTCCTGTCTTTACGATGATTCTGGCAGCTGTTTTTTTAAAAGAAAGTATGAGCTTCCTGCAAATGATATCCTTGTTGCTATCAGTATGCGGAGTTATTTATATCTTTCTTATGAAAGGTATTGACCTAAAATCCGCAAGTTTTACAGGTATTATATTAATTATATTATCAGCACTTTCTTCCGCCTGTTATAGCGTGATAACAAGGAAAGTATCAAAAAAATATAGGCTAATGGATCTAACCTATATAATGATTGTTATTGGCTTCTTAAGTTTTAATACAATATCACTTGCTGATTACATTATTAAAGGCACTCTTGTTAATTATTTTAAACCCTTTACAGAACCGCTGTTCCTGATTTCAATTTTATATTTAGGAATATTATCATCATTGATAACATCTCTGTTAACAAACTATGCTTTGTCAAAAATGGATGCGACTAAGATGAGCGTATTCAGCAATTTATCTACATTAATTACCATGTTAGCGGGAGTTATCTTCTTACATGAGGAATTAAAAACTTATCATATATTTGGAGCAATTATGATTATTATTGGAGTAATTGGTACAAATTTTTTTGGTAAAAAGAATAATTATCAATAATAAGTTATATCTCCTGAAGACATAAAGAAAGCCCTTTGGGGTAAGCCTGAGAATGAAATGGGGTTGGCAAATCTCTCAGGCACCCCTGGGCTATGCAGGAAGAATATATCTGTCATTTATAACCATTCACCATACTGTTTGACATAAATCTTTTTAATCAACTGGGCAAACAGGCAGTATCCGGCCAGAATGAGTACAAGCCATGGTATAAAGGAAGTGGGTAATGGCATCATATCAATACCGACGGCAATACTGCTGAAACCTACGCCTAATGCAATGAAAGCAACGGCAAAGGTGGATACTAGCAGTGGTATAGACGGATTGCTTTGTAAAAATGGTATTTTAGATGTACGAATCATATGAATAACCAACACCTGGGATACCGTTCCGAATACGAACCATCCACATTGAAACAATGGTGATAATTCAACCGTATTTGCACCAATCAGCCACCACATGACTGCAAAGCATAAAATATCAAATACAGAGCTAAGAGGTCCCATATACGCCATAAAAGACTTAATGGATTTTGTTTCCCATCTACGTGGTTTTTTAACATATTCATCATCCACACTGTCAAAGGCCATTCCCATTTGAGCGAAATCACAAAGCAGGTTTTGTGTCAGAATCTGTACCGGAAGCATAGGCAAAAACGGTAGGAAGATGCTGGCAACAATAACTGAAATCATATTTCCGAAATTTCCGCTTGCAGCCATTTTAATGTATTTTACAATGTTCCCAAATGTACGGCGGCCTTCGATGACACCTTCCTCAAGTACCATCAGGTCCTTTTTCAACAAAATAATGTCGGCGGTTTCCTTGGCGATATCCACGGCGCTGTCTACGGAAATACCTACATCCGCCTGACGCAGAGCGGGGGCATCGTTAATGCCATCACCCATATAACCAACTGTATGACCGGCAGTTTGAAAAGCCTTCACTATCCGCTCTTTTTGTGACGGTGACAATTTTGAAAACAAATTGCATGTCTTTACCGCATCCAACAACTGGGCGTCATCCATTTGTTCCACGTCACGTCCCGTCAGCAGATGGGAGGTGTTTACACCTACCTTGCTGCAAACTTTTAAAGCTACACCCTCACTGTCTCCGGTAAGGACAACTGTACGTACCCCGTGTTCCCGGAGAGCCACAATAGCGGATTTTGCGCTTTTCTTAGGTGGATCAAGAAATCCCACAAATCCGATTAAAACCATATCCCTTTCATCGGCAACGCTAAAAGCCCCACTTTCAGGTACCTCATTTTTCTGAGCTACCGCAATTATTCGAAGACCATCAGCATTGTGCTTTTCGTAGACCGCCAAAGCTGCACGCTTGGTTTCTTCATCCATGGGTAAAACCTTTCCGTCCATCTCCACAAAAGATGAGATACCAATCATTTCTTCCACTGCGCCCTTTGTAATAAGCTGCCGCTTCCCAGTTGTATCAGTTAAAACTACGCTCATTCTGCGGCGGGTGAAATCAAAAGGAATTTCATCCACCCGGGTATAATTCCCCAGCATATCTACCAGGCCGTACTGTTCTGCCCGATTGATTATGGCAAGATCAATCAGGTTTTTAAGGCCCGTCTGGAAATAGCTGTTGAGGTAGGCATGGCGAAGTATACGGGCATCATCTATACCATGCAGGTTCATGTATCTTTCTAATACGATTTTATCTTCAGTCAATGTCCCTGTTTTATCGGTACAAAGCACATCCATTTCTCCAAAGGTTTGGATTGCCCCTAGGGAACGGACAATAACTTTGTGCTTTGACATGGAAACAGCACCCTTAGCCAGTGTTGATGTCATAATAACCGGCAGCATTTCCGGTGTAAGTCCCACCGCAATACTAATGGCAAAAAGTAAGGCATTGGGCCATTCGCCCTTTGCAATTCCGTTGATTAGAAATATTACAGGCACCATGACCAGCATCATACGAACCAATAGCCGGCTAACAGAACCAACGCCTCGTTCAAAGCTGGTTTTGGATCTGTCATTGGAAAGGGTTTTCGCCATCGAGCCAAAATACGTATGGTTACCAGTTACCAGCACCACGGCTGTGGCGCTGCCGCTGACAACGTTGGAGCCCATAAATCCAATATTTAGCAAATCTGTCAATCCGTCGGAGGGCTGGTTTCGTATATCACTGAATTTTTCCACTGGATTGGATTCACCTGTTAAAGCTGACTGGGCAATGAATGTGTCCTTTGCAGTTAAAAACCGCACATCTGCCGGGAGCATATCACCTGCCGAAAGGCGTACAATATCACCGGGAACTACTTCGTCTATTAATATTTCTGTCAGCTTTCCATCCCTCCAAGCTTCAGCCTTGTTGGAAATCATATTTGAAAGCTTTTCAGCGGCGGCATTGGAACGCTGGCTTTGCACAAAAGCTACCAGGCTGGACAGCACCACCAGTGATAAAATGATAGTAACAGTAAGGTAATCAGGCCTAGAGGATAAAACTACATCTGTAATATACGTGATAATTGTAATGAGAAGTAAAATAATGTTAAAAGGGTTGATGACCGCTTCTAACAGCCGATGAAGGGTTGTGTTCTTATTTCCTGCGGTTATGACATTTTTTCCAAACTCATCCTGCCTGCTTTCAGCTTCTTCTCTTGTGAGGCCCTTCTGAGTGACGGACAAATGGGATAAGAGTTCCTCTGTGGTCATAAAGGCAAAGTTACGAAGTTTTACTTCAGTGTCATATTTGTTTTTTTGAATTTCACTACTTTGATTTTTTTTGATAAAATTCACTGGAATCATTCCTTTCTTATTTAGGATTCCCCAGTGAAAACATAAAAAAACAACAAAAAAGCTGCCCGAGAGGCAGCACTTTATACACAGGCAATTAGTCCATTAGCAAATAAGCACAATGAACAACAGCCTGCAAAAACGCCGACCAATCGATTTATGTTTTTTATACTGGGGGGCGAGGTCGTTTAACCGACTTCGAGGATTGCCATCCATTGTCTCACATCCTTTTTTATATTGATTATATTTTTATTATAACAGTTCAATGACAAATGGTCAATCGGTGATTGGAGATTATAATATTTAGTATGCCTGAATGTTTCCATTTGCATTCACCAGATAACCAAATGCAGTCAGAAAAATTAATGTTATGTATCATTTATAGCTTCTAAATTTATGTTATTTCAAAAGTAGATATGGAAACAAATAATTATAAATAATTATTAAAATCCTTTTTGAATATTTCTAAATTTGAATGTTGTAATATACATATATCATAGCTATAATATGGAATAGATAATCCAAGGTTCCAGACAGGGGGAATAATCATGATACTGAGTGTTAGTCGAAGGACAGATATCCCAAACTATTATTCTGATTGGTTTTATAATAGAGTAAAAGAAGGCTTTTTATATGTTAGGAATCCAATGAATGCACATCAAATAAGTAAAATAGATATATCCCCTGATGTTGTAGACTGTATAGTTTTTTGGACAAAAAACCCTGAGAATATGATAAGCAGACTGGATGAGTTAAAAGCATATAAATTTTATTTTCAATTTACACTTACCGGATACGGCAAGGATGTTGAGTTTAATTTACCAAATAAAAGACAGCACATGATTTCTGTTTTTCAGGACTTATCCCAAAAGATAGGCCGTGAAAAGGTAATATGGAGATATGATCCAATTTTATTAAATCATAATTATTCTATGGAATATCATATAAAAGCCTTTAAAGAGATAGCAGAAAACTTAAGAGGATATACAGATAAAGTTATTATAAGTTTTATAGATTTATATAGTAAAACCAAACGTAATACAGAAGGCTTAAAAATCAAGCCATTGTCTGAAAAAGAAATGTTAGAATTAGCGGCAAATATGGCAAAAATAGCATCGGATAACCAAATGGAGATTGAGTCCTGTGCTGAAGTAATAAACTTACAGGATTCCGGAATAAAACATGGAAGTTGTATAGATAAAAATTTAATAGAAAAGATTATTGGTTATAAGATACAAGGTAAAAAAGACAAGAATCAAAGAGAAGAATGTGGCTGCCTTGAAAGTGTTGAAGTTGGAACCTACAATACATGCATGAATGGCTGCAAATATTGTTATGCTAACTTTAATGATTCCAGGGTAGCAGACAGTATTAAAATGTATGATGTAAACTCCCCATTACTTTGCGGAGTTGTTAATAAGGATGATGTTATTACTACGAGAAGTGTAAAATCTTTAAAGAACGGGCAATTAAGTTTATTTGATTTTTGAAAGGAAAAAAATAATATTATAATTAGATGATAGTCACTTAGAAGTTGAGATAACAATAAATAATCTTGTTGATAAAAAAGTTATAAAAATGCTTGACCTTCGTCCAAGACGAAGGTTTATTCTTGTTATATCAGGGATAAAGGAGCCAATGAAATGTATACAATAAAAGAAATATCTGAAAAATTAAAAATCAGTGCTAATTCAATAAGGTTTTATGAGAAGAAAAAGTTAATTACACCCTTGCGTGGAGAAAATGGTTATCGTGAATTCACCGGGAAAGATTTAAGTAAGCTACAGACGATAGTCCTTTATAGAAAAATGGGCTTTTCTATAGGAGCTATATTGGAAATAATAAATAGTAACGCAGAAACTACAATTCTTGAACAATTTTCAGCACAGTATAATATTTTGAATGACCATATACATTCAATGGTGTCGATTCGTGAAACAATGGGGAAATGCATCGAAAAAATGCTGAACAACCCGGAAATAGATGAAACTATGATTGAAAGTATGGAGATGACAGCCAATGTCATAGCTGGGTCAAATAATTGGAAGGATTCCTGGAACTTTGACGGCTGGGCCGAGAACTATGATGAAGATATTCGTATAAAAGGTAGTGGACTAGACTTTTATACCAATTATGATGAAGTTATAGAAAGAACTTCTGAAAAAATATTTCCAGGAAGAATTGTTGAAATCGGAATCGGAACTGGAAATCTGGCCAGAAGAATAATAGAGAAAAATTGTGATGAAATTGATTACATAGGTGTTGATCAGTCAATAAATATGTTAAAGCAGGCTAAAAAGAAGTGCCCTGAAGCTAAACTTAGAATAGGTACCTTTCTAAAATTACCTCTTAGTGATAACATAGCGGATACAATTGTAACTTCTTATGCTTTTCATCATTGTAAGGAGAATGAAAAAGTACTTGCTATAGCAGAAATGAATAGAGTCTTAAAGAAAAATGGCCGTATTGTAATAACTGATTTGATGTTTAAAGATGATAACAGCAGATTAGAATTTGAAACAAATTGTACAGAATGGGAAAGAGAAGATCTGGAAGATGAATACTTTGCAAATGTGGATAAAGTGGAAGAGATATTTAATTCTTATGGATTTAAGTGTAAGAGTGAGCAGGTAGATAAATTGATTTGGTTAATAACTGCAGACAGGTTATAACGTAATGAAAATTTGTAATATTCATCGAAAATAAATATATTAATTGTTGCCACTTGAGATTTACATCTAACAAGCAGCTATTGGTATGAACATAAGCCACCGGCTATGCCGGAGTGACCCCAGCTAGTTTTAGTTTCAAGAAAACCTCCTATGCAATAATAATTGTGTTTAGCCAAACACAAGAAAAACATGGGAGGTATCCAAGAATTGTAATTACGTTGTAAAGATATATTTTTTCAGTATATTCCTTTAGATTAACGGAATATACATAATGTGCATGTCCGAATATACACCATTTTTTAATCGAAAGCCTTGTGGAATTGTACCTATAATTTTAAATCCAACTTTTTGATAGGTATGAATAGCCGCAATATTTCCAGTAACAACTGCATTAAATTGCATCCCTCTAAAGCCCAATTCCTTTGCCTGCTCAAGAGATTTTTTTACCAAAGGTTCCGCCAACTTTCTGCCACGATACTCTTTGGAAATTGCGTAACTGGCATTGGCTACATGACTGCAACGGCCAATGTTATTGGGATGCAAAATAAAATAACCAGCAACTTCATTATTAACCAAAATACAGGTGACTGCAGACTGTTCCTCCAGCATTTTTTCAAATGTCTGCTCCTCATAAAGGACTTCCCCCGGAAAAGCAACACCACCTATCAAAATATCATTCCAAATATCTTTCAAAAAAGGAATGTCCTCTTTTTTATAAGTTCGAAAAGTAATATTCATTTTTGTTCTCCTTTGTATTATCTCGTTTAAGTTTCCACCCCTTTTTCCCATTGGGGGTATCAAACTCTACTTATTTATGTCCTGTAATTGAGAAAGGTTTTGACTAAGACCAACAGTTTTTGTTACAGGAAGTGCGAAACATATACCATGGGCAGGAGATTTGAAGCCATAGTTTTGTTTTATGGTATCCATAATTTTTTCAGCGGTGTCACTGTCAGTGAGAGTTAATATCATTTCCTTATCAGCATCTATACTAATTCCCATGATTTCTTTATGGCACGAACTAATACCACGAGCATTTATTATAGTGGCGCCGGCAGCTCCTTTTGTACGAACAAGTTCAACTATCTCTTCAGCAAATCCTGCATTAACAACGATATACAGTGCTTTCATATTATCACTATTATTATTCATATTTCCTCCTCAGATTATAATGACAGCTTATCAACGGGAACCACAAAGGCCACACCAGTATTTGGCTTGTCAAAATTGAATTTTGTTACTAATTGCTCCAACACTTTGGCAGAAAGATTATCAGCAATTAAACATGTAATCAAAACTTTCTTCTCCTCTGGTACAAGTCCCAGCATATCTTTAAAATATCCGGTTTGGATAGAACCTTTGGCATATACTACGTCTATAAGATGACATTCAGAGTTTAATAACAATTTTAAGATTTCATCTTTATACTTCCTACCTGCTATTAAGGTTAAAAAGTCGATACCATACTCAAACTCAATCAAGGTATATTTCCTCCTACATAATTTTACGTTCCGATTAGGTGTCCACGTTGGCTTCAATTTGCTTATCATCTATGTTTTCCACGGGATTTTCCTCGTCCTGGTGATTGCTTACTTTACCTAAATGATCAGCAAGCAAAGCCAGCTCTTCTAAATCTTCAATCTCAGCATCTTCCAGCAATCTTTGTGTTTTACGAAGTTCTATATCATACACTATACCTAAAAATTGAACAGCAATCAATGGGGCTACAGAAATAAATGCAATGATACCAAAACCATTGACTAATATTGATTGACCGCCGGATTTGGATGTGGCTGCTACAGCTTGTGCCACCCCAAGAGTGAGAGGAGTCAAGAAAGCAGATGTTAAAGCTCCTCCGGATACACCGCCGGAGTCAAATGCAAGCCCCACAAACAGCTTTGGTGTAAATATCATCAAAATAAGTGATATAGCATAAAGAGGTATTAAAAACCATAGGATATGAATCTCCGTTAGAATCTTTACCATAGAGAGTAAAGAGGCGAACCCAATGCCGATGGCAAGTGTCATACGAATAGTCATTTTTTTGATGTGGCCGTTAGTAAGTTCTTCAAGTTGTTCTCCCAGTACTGTAACAGCTGGTTCTGACAAAGTTATAGCGGCACCCAGAATAAATCCAATAATCAACAGCAGCCATTTGAACCACTCAGGACGTGAAGTATCTAAAAATACTTCTCCAATGTATTTACCCGCAAATGCAAAGCCATAATCAATACCTGAAAGAAATATCAATAAGCCAATAAATACCACTATAGTTCCCAATAGAATTTCTATAAATTCTTTTTTAGACTGTTTAATTAAGAAAAACTGAAATGGCAGAAATACGACAATAACCGGTAAAAGACCTAAGGCTACACCTGATAGGTTTCCGATTATAATTTCGCCTACGTTGGCCGCAGCACCTGGGGCGTATATCTGTTCAGCAGGAAGTACGCCGTTATACTGCCCATTAAGTACTAATCCATAGATAGCCAATGCAAGTATAGGGCCTACAGAGGCCAAGCCAATGATACCGAAAGTATCATCATTACTTTTATGCTTTGACATTGTTACAGAAACACCCATACCAAGAGCCAAAATAAAGGGAACAGAAATGTCTCCGGTAGTTGCGCCGCTGCCATCAAAAGCTAAAGCAATAAATTGATCAGGAACAAAGATAATCACTAAGAATGTTAGGATATACAATAAAGCAAAGACTACTTTAATGTTCAGGTCTTTTAGAATCCTAAAAAGAGAAAAACCTACCATTATACCAATGCCTATAGCGAGAATCCAGATAAAAACAGTTGTGTTGATGATTGGCATAATCATATTTGTCTGTTTTGCTAAAACAGTTAAGGCAGGTTCGGCAACTGTGGCAAGCAGACCAAAAACAAAGCCAAAAAAGATTATAAAAATTGCTTTTTTTAGTTTTATTAAGGAACCTCCTATTAGTTTTCCTATAGGAAGGATACTAATATTTAATCCGTCCAAAAACAGTGTTTGTCCCAAAACTACACTGACATAACCAACGATTAATTTAACATAATCAGACATGTTGTCTAAGGGAGCTATAAAACCGCAAACAATAATTATAATTGCAGCCAAAGGTAGCGAAGATAAAAAAACTTCTTTTAACGTGGTGTAAAAAATGATTAGTTTACTTTTTAGGCCAATATTATTCATCACGATCTCCTGTCTCAAATTGATAAACATACCTATAAAATTATCAAAAAAATAGTTTTTTTCAATAATTTTAATCATATTACTGTCTGAAAAAGGTATATTAAAATATCCCATGCTTTATGAAAATAGCAAACGATAATCATTACACTTCTCATTGATTAAGATGAATGTTTACTGTGATTTATATGCATATTGTATGCACATAAATAATTTTTATAATATTTGGCCGGTTAAACAATTAATTTATAAATACAATCTAAAATTCAACAGTGTACAAATTGATATTGGTTTTGAAAATGATTTACTGAAAAAGGATAAAACTTTAATCAGTTGAGTGGATGGGAAATGAGGATGAGCTAAGTCCGGAGTATAGAAAGGGAACTGCTTTCTTAAAGAAAATCTATAAATAAAATCCTTTTAGAAAACAGTCGGATTAAAAGAATATTATGATAAATGCTGCAATAACTATTGGAAAAAATACAGTTGTTTAGTGGACATCCCAGGCCTCTAATGTGAAATAGAAAATGATATAAAATTGCTAAAGATATTAATATCCTCTCGATCTACGTTGAGAGGATATTTTATTGATACCTATCCAGCTTCCCATGTTTATTCATTTACACAACAACTCTATTTCTTCCTTTGTTTTTTGCCTGGTATAATTTACAATCAACCAATTCTATTACTTTATCAACCGTGTTTACACCATTTCTTTTGTATATAGTCTGTACACCAAAACTGCAAGTCATTTTTAAAAGATTAGAATCTATGATGAATTGTTTGACTTCTACTGCCTTACGTATTCGGTTTGCGATTCTGGCAGCAGTGGTTTTATTAATAGAAGGAAGGCAGATAAGAAATTCGTCTCCGCCATATCGGGCCGCCCATCCATCTTTTTTTTGTACTTGCTGATGTAAAACATCTGCAACTTCTTTTAACATATAATCTCCCACAATATGCCCATATTTGTCGTTAATTTCCTTAAAATAATCTATATCTGCATAAATGACAGATACGGGATTATCATTCTGGAAAGCCCATGCTAAATCAATTGGAAGCTGCTCATAAATATACCTGCGATTGTAAAGGTTTGTAAGGGAATCCGTAATGGCTAATTTACGCATGTGGTGAATTATATTTTTTTGTTTTATAGATGTGGACTGGTTTACCTCATTATCATTTACTGCCCGTTGGATTAATTCCAGATAACAAGAACGGCCGCCAATAGATACCGGTATAGTGGTCGTGAGTATTATTGAATGATCATTCTTGCTGATTGTAAGTGCTGCATTGTATTGACCTGTAAAAGAAACAGGATTTTTATGTGTCATGTCTGAGTTATCGCTGTCATATAATATTTCTGCACTACCTGTATCCTTAATCCGGATGACAGAATAAAATCTTTGAAGCATCTGCATAGATGCTATGGCTTGACTCATGCTTTCAAAAATCATGTTAGCTGCTCCTTTTCTCTAGGAGAAGATATCACATTGAAACCGTTTTTATTGTTAATAAAATGTTTAAGGTTTCTTTGAAATTCTCCATGTATTTTTACCACAGTACTATCTTTCTCAATAAACATTCAAAATTCACAAACAAGATGGGGCTTTTATTGGCTGTTTCCTGTTTCGCTTCTATTTATTTCTTTACTTCCCTGGAAACACAGAAATTTCTGCGGTTTTTCTAAAATATATGTTCCTTTCTTCAAAAAACCAAATAGGAAATTTTTCCTACTTTAAATTATTACATGAAGCGGGAGGAATAAAAAGGTTCATAGGGTGCCATAAAGAAAAGTTATAGCATACGTCTATGAAAACCCTTAATTTTCGCATGTTCCCGGTTATTTGGTGGATTTCCGAAGATTGGGTTTTTTCTATCAAAATATTGCCATGTATAAAGTGCTTACTTTATTGGTATTCTATAAGAATATATTTTAATATTCTTTCAGATAATTTTCAAGTCTGAATGTATTCTTTAAGATTACTCTAAAGGAGGCTTATAGTATATCATGTTAAATAGAAAAGAGTTTGGTACTACCATAAAGAATGCTCGCATGGAAAACAGGCTAACACAGGAAAAACTGGCAGAATTGCTTAACATTACGCCGGTACATGTCAAGCAGATTGAGGCAGGAACTAGAATGCCGTCCGTTGAGGTGCTTTACAATATTGCTGTTACGTTAAATTTTTCGGTTGATAATGCTTTCTTTCCGGAAAAATCCGGTGATAAGGAGATGCTATGTAAAATCGAACGTATTCTGCGTATCTGCACACCTCACGATTTGCGTGTGGTTTATGCCACCGCCAGCGCTTTAAAGGACAAGGATTTTGAAAAATGACATGACTAGACTAGACATCATCCGTAAAATTTAGGTATATTAACAGAAATAGTATACCCAATGTATCTTATATTATGGATTTTTATCCAATCGCACTGATGGAAGATAAGTGTTTCAATAGCCGTACCTTTTTTTCTTTTCTTAAAACGGCTGTTAAAGTAGTATATAACCTGACAATGACTAAGACTCCAAGTAAAACTAAAAATATTATCGTTTTTTCTTCGGGCAATGATTGAAAAATTCATAATCCACCACAGTACCTATCCTAAATGAGGTAACTGAAAAGTCCCACATAACCCTCTATATTTTGATATAATAATCTTATCGGATATGGAGGGTTATTTTATGATTAGATATGGAAAAATATGTAGTATATAAATCTTAATAGGTTTTTATGGATTATAGATAGGAGTTAATAAAACTCTGTTTTAAATGTGCAAATGAAATCTCATCTATAAAGGTTTTTCATCACAGGAGAGGACCAAGTTTCTAATTCGATATTATGGAGATAAAAAAGAATTAAATTGTACAGTCCATGAAATTGATAGTATGATATTCTTTAAGAAAGAAGAAGTAATAGACAAACTTACAAATATTGAGACAATAAACTGTTGGATTAAATATATACAAGGTTTGTTACCTGATTACATAAATAATATAAGTAAAAACAAAGCATTTCAGAAACGGAAATCATTACCTGCAGCACTTTTTATTAAAAAATGGAACCAAAATCAAATGTACCTCGTCTAAAAAATGTAACGATCCGATTATACTTCACATACTTAGAGGATTTTTATAGGAAGGAGGTCACTTCCCATACCAGATTAGTATAAGAGGACAAAGACATATTTTATTTGGAGGACAGAAAATGAAAAGAAAAATTGTTTATATTTTAATGATAGTTTTAACCATGAGTGTTTTTACCGCCTGTAAGAATACAGGAAAAGAGGATGATAATAAAGGTTCAAACAATAATACAGAAGCTGAAAATAAAGAAAATGAAGATGATAAAAATGGTGAAACGAAAGATTCAGATAATGGAAATTCACAAGATACAGTAGATAGTGAACTTACATCAATTATTAAAAAGATATATGAAATTAAGGACCCGGAACTTGCAGTGGCTGAAACTCCGGTGGATTTAAGTGATAGTGATTCGGTGAAATACTATACCGGACTTTCTGACAGTTCTAAATTAAAGGAAGCAGTTGCTTCTGAAACTATGATAGGTTCACAGGCATATTCCTTGGTACTTGTTGGGTTAAATGATGCAAATGATGGGGAATCTGTTGCCAAAGAAATGTTAAAGGGAATTGACCCCAGAAAGTGGATATGTGTTGAGGCAGATGATTTACAGGTTGTAGGTCATGATGATGTGATAATGCTGTCTATGGTTTCTTCATCTTTTAAAGACAGTGTAACATCCCAGCAACTTGTTGATGCATTCAAAGAAGTATGCGGCGGCAAGTTAGATATTGAGTTAAAATAAAGAAATACCTGGAGGATACAAATGAAAAAAAGCATAGTATACATTTGATTGATCGTTCTAATCATGAGTGTTACTACCGGTTGTAAAAAGACAGAAAAAAAGAAAATGAAATTAGTAAAGAGGAGAATGGAGTTTCGTCAGAAAATACTTTAATGGAGAATAATTCCCAAGACGTGCCTCGGGACAATGATGACAGTTCAAAGGATGTCAGGGAAACTAAAGAGAAAGAAGACGAAAATTCAGAAACTGAGAATATAGAAGAAGAAAGTAACGAGAGCGTAGAAGCAGAAACTGAAAATGCAGCAACTAAAGATAAAGAAACCGAAAATAAAGGGATTGAAAATAAAGAGACCGGAAATAAAGTAAAGGAGAATACAGATAGTAAAAGTAAGGAAAGCGATAGTAAAGTAACAGGAAATAAAGAAACAGGAAGTAAAGGAAGCGGAAATAAAGAAACAGCAAATAAAGAAACCGGAAATAAAGGAAGCGGAAATAAAGAAAGTGGAAATAAAGAAAGCGGAAATAAAGAAACAGCAAATAAAGAAACAGCAAATAAAGAAACTGGAGATAAAGGAAGCGGAAATAAAGAAAGCGGAAATAAGGAAACTGGAAACAAAGGAACCGAAAATTCAAAAGATAATGATAAGCAGGAAGCAAAAGATAAAGATCTTCTGGCCATAATAAAAAAAATATATGAAATTAAGGAACCGGGACTTATGCTGGATAATAAATCAGTTGATTTAAGTAATGAGGATTCAGTAAAGTATTATACAGGGCTTTCTGATAGTTCTAAGGTAAAGAAAATTGCAGCATCGGAAGCAATGATATTATCCCATGCATATTCCCTGGTACTAGTGCAGTTAAATGATGCCAGTGATGCAGAAAAGGTTGCTAAGGAAATGTTGAATGGCATTGACACCAGAAAGTGGATATGTGTTGGAGCAGATGATCTTCAAGTTGTTAGTCGTGATGATGTAATTATGCTTTTTATGGTTTCTTCAACTTTAGAAGAAAATGTGACATCCCAACAGATTGTGGATGCATTCAAAGAAGTCAGCGGTGGTAAGCTGGATATTGAGTTAAAAAAGTAAATTAATCATTGTATTCATTAACCATATCCTGTTTTCAAATCGGTTATCTACGGTTAAAGAATTCAGGATGTGGATATTTAGGAGAAAGCATGCTATTTTCAAGTATAACATTCTTATATTATTTTCTGCCTTTGGTTCTTATCTTATATTTTTCCGTACCAAAGAAACTTAAAAATTGGGTACTTCTTTTTTCTTCTCTTATATTTTATGGATGGGGAGAACCTAAATACATCTTGCTGATGGCTTTATCCATAGTGGTTCATTATATTCTGGGTATTTTGATCGAAAGACATTCTGAAACAAAAAAAGCAAAATTCTGGTTAATATTCTCAGTTTGTTTCTCATTAGGATTGCTAGGTTATTTTAAATATGCCAATTTTTTTATCCGTAATATCAATGAGGTTACCGGCCTGTCAATATCATTACTTTCTATTGCTTTGCCTGTAGGCATTAGTTTCTATACTTTTCAAATATTAAGTTATACCATTGATGTTTACCGCAAAGAGACAAAAGCCCAAAAGAATATAGTTCACTTAGCCACTTATGTTGTTTTATTTCCACAGCTTATCGCAGGGCCCATTGTACGTTATGTTGATATAGCAGCGGCTCTTGAAAGTCGTAGTCATAGTCTTGAGAAATGGCGCTATGGTTTACGCCGTTTTATATTCGGCCTTGGGAAAAAGGTTCTTTTAGCGAATTCCCTTGGTGAAGTTTGTGAGATTTTTAAGAAAACAGAACAAAGTGCAGTGTTATTTTATTGGATTTATGCCATTGCTTTTTCACTTCAAATATATTTTGACTTTTCAGGATATAGTGACATGGCAATCGGTTTGGGAAAAATATTTGGATTTGAATTTTTGGAGAACTTTAATTATCCTTATATATCAAGGAGTATAAGTGAGTTTTGGCGCAGATGGCATATGTCACTGGGTACATGGTTTCGAGATTACCTCTACATTCCATTGGGAGGAAACCGTGTAAAGAAAAGCCGATGGATTTTAAATATTGTAGTGGTTTGGATGCTTACCGGCTTATGGCACGGTGCAGCCTGGAATTTTGTAATTTGGGGTATGCTGTTTGCCCTGTTATTAATGATTGAAAAATTATGGATTGGTAAAGCGATGGGAAAATTACCTAAATTCATATCTCATATATATGTCTTGTTTTTTGTAATAATAAGTTTTGTTATTTTTGATGCTGCTACTATGGCTGAGGCTGTGGAACGTATCGGTTCCATGCTGGGAATTGGAAGAATAAAAGTAACGGATATACAATCCTTATATTATTTGCGAAGTTATGGTGTAATTCTGATACTTTCCATAATTGGCTGTACACCTTTGCCGAAGTTATGTATAGAACGAATTCGCAGGATAAAATGGGCTGACAGGATAATGGTGATACTGGAGCCGATAATTTGCATAGTAATGCTTTTAACAATTACTGCGTATTTGGTAGATGCTTCTTTTAATCCATTTTTATATTTTCGTTTTTAAGGAAAATCTTAGGCTGAAAAAAAGTTTTTTCGGCCGGCAATTTGTGCCGGAGCATAAAGTTACTGTCGTTATTAAATGGTGCTAAAGCGCCAGAATCGAGGTTGTTATGGGAGAAAAAATAAAAAATACCGTTATAGTTCTTTCCATAGGACTTATTTGGTGCATCCTTGCACTTTTTTGCTGGATAAAACCATCGGATGAAATATCAATTAGTGAAAGAAGAAAACTGGAACAATTACCGGAATTCAAATTACAAACCTTGTTATCCGGAAAGTTTATGACTGGCTTTGAGGAATATGCACAGGATCAGTTCCCACATCGTTTTATGTTACGAAAATTAAAA
The DNA here is from genome assembly GCF_900115365.1 of Anaerocolumna aminovalerica. Classification (GTDB taxonomy): domain Bacteria; phylum Bacillota; class Clostridia; order Lachnospirales; family Lachnospiraceae; genus Anaerocolumna; species Anaerocolumna aminovalerica. The sequence goes on along the minus strand of NZ_FOWD01000049.1, from coordinate 2,138 downwards.
GCATATACAAGGTTCTATGCCTTTGCTCAGAAAGATAATAACAATATTTATATTGAAGGGGATTATGCAGCAAAGTTAGAGTATCCGTTAAATGAAAAGTCTATTTTATCTGCTGCTGATAAGTTCCGGTACCTTTATGAAAAATATATGAAGGATCAGAAGGGTAATATCTATCTTTCCATAGTTCCGGATAAGGGATATTATTTAGCCAGTCAAAATGGATATCCTTCTATGGATTATGAACAGCTTTTTAATATATTGAAGAATCATATGGAATTCGCAGAGTATATAGATATTTCAGATGTTCTTGAATTGGAGGACTACTACTATACAGACATTCACTGGAGACAGGAAAAGCTCATGAAAGTAGCAGAGAAAATAGCTTCAGCACTGGGTATTTCAGAAGAACTATCCGGAAATTACGAAGCAATAGAGGCAGATGTTCCCTTCTATGGTGTATATTATGGCCAATCAGCCCTGCCTTTAGAACATGAAAAACTATACTATCTCATCAATGATATAATTAATGATTGTAGAGTTTATAATGTTGAAACAGATAAAACCTCACCGGTATATGATACTATGAAACTGCATGATAAGGACCCTTATGATGTATTTCTGTCAGGGGCTTCCCCTTTGCTTATTGTTGATAATCCAAATGCAGCAAAAGAGAAAGAACTTATTGTATTCCGTGATTCTTTTGGCAGCAGTCTCATACCTTTATTACTGGAAGGTTACTCTAAAGTTACACTGGTGGATATTCGGTATATTACAAGTGATTATTTAGGGGAATTTGTTACCTTTGATAATCAGGATGTATTATTTTTGTATAGTACTCCTGTACTTAATTCATCTGCTGTGTTAAAATGATTTTGGCTTTATTACATCATGAAAACTTGGGAGTATAGATAAATGAAACAATTTAAGAGAGTATATATTGAGATCACGAATATTTGTAATCTCAATTGCAGTTTTTGCCCTCAAACACAACGAAAAGCTGAATTTATGACAATAGATACCTTCTGCCATATATTGGACCAAGTAAAACCATATACGGATTATTTGTATTTTCATGTAAAAGGAGAGCCTTTTCTTCATCCTCAAATAGATGAATTCTTAGATATAAGTTATGAAAAAGGTTTTCAGGTAAATATAACTACAAACGGCACATTGATTACAAAGGTAAAGGACAAGCTTACAAAAAAACCTGCATTAAGACAGATTAATTTTTCTCTCCATAGCTTTGACGGGAATGATGGCTTACAAAATAAGGGAGAATATATATATAATATTTTATCTTTTGTAAAAGAAACCAGAGAAGAATCCAATGTACTAATTTCTTTAAGGCTATGGAATCTGGAAGAGAATAACCAGGTTAATCTGAACAAGAAAAAGAACAATGCCTTATTAGAAGTAATTGAGAAAGAGTTTAATCTGCCTTACAACATACAAGAAATCGTCACTCCGGGGAGAGGAATAAAAATAGCAGATGGTGTTTATCTAAATCAGGATCATGAATTTCAATGGCCTGCTTTAAAAGAGAAAGAAGACGATGGCATTGGATTTTGTTATGGACTTCGTAACCAGATAGCAATATTGGTAGATGGAACGGTAATTCCCTGCTGTCTGGATGGGGAAGGGATTATTAATCTGGGAAATGCAAAAAGTACTCCTTTTTCAGAATTACTTGAAAGTGAACGAGTTAAAAATATTGTAGAGGGTTTTTCAAGAATGGAAGCAGTAGAGGAACTTTGCAGGAAATGCGGATATAGAAAACGATTTGGCAAATAAGGAACATAATAAAGGTTCTATAATAAGTGTTGGGGTGTACGAAAAAACTCGTATACTCTAACATTTTATTTTATAATAAAAGAAAAACCTCCAAGCGTCAGTCTCACAAACATCACTCGGAGGTGCAAATACATGCAACCTAATTATATCAGATTATTATTAAATTTAGAAGATATTAAAATATTTAAAATTACACATTCAGATACTTGTGTAAATATTTTTATTGAGACAACTCCAAAACCGCATATATGCCCATGCTGTGGTAACTCAACGAAGCGAATTCATGACTATCGTATGCAGAAGATAAAAGATCTTCCTTTTCAGTTAAAGAATACGTATCTTGTCCT
>NZ_FOWD01000020.1 GCF_900115365.1 Anaerocolumna aminovalerica | reverse complement strand
TAAAGGAGACCAACTATGAATAGTCAATAGTTAATTAAAAAATATTCCATTTATTTTGTGGACTAAAAAAGTGTATAGCAACCAAAGCATCTAAAAAGGTGCTTTGAATAAAAACTGAATATAGTAGGCTGGACTAAGCTAAATTAAATGCAACATTATCAGTCATCATTTTATGTATGACACGAACAAGTTTATGTGCAACATGACCTAGGGCATTGTAATGACCACGTCCCTGAGAAACTTTTAAGTCATAGTACTCTTTGAAAGTTTTGTTAATTAAGGTAGTTTGCCATGCAGCATTTATTAGAGCATAGCGAAGAAGTTTGGAGCCACGTTTTGACATACGAGTTCTTGATGCGGTAAAGTTACCGGATTGATATATAGAAGGATCAAGACCCGCATAAGCCAAAAGTTGGCATGGTTTTTCAAATCGTTGAATATCACCAATTTCACCGATAATCATAGCGCCATTGAGGTTCCCAATACCAGGGATTGTTTTGATAACAGAATCCATATGATTCATAATCTCATTAATGGCATTTTCGACTTCTTCAAGTTGGTTGGTAAATAATTCGATTTGATTTATGGATTGCAAAATCTGCAAAGATAAGGTATCATTTTTTATACCGACAGATTGCGATGCAAGCTCTTTTAAATGTACAGCAGTAGACTGTTTAAAGTGTCCGTGTGAGGACTTTGATAGAAGGTTTGTTAACCTTGTGAGATGCATTTTTGCAATCTTGTCGGGATTTGAACATTCTTTAAGAAGAGCATAGCAGGCTTTTCCGTGAATACCAGATTTAAAGAAATACTGGAGTTCTGGGAATAGTTGATCCACATAAGTTACAAGTTGAATTTTAACCTTTGTCCTCGCCTTCATAAGTTTCTGGCGGAAGCGGCAAAGGTTTTTTAATTTTAAAGATTCCAAGTCGCGTTGAGTAAAAAGACGGTACTTATTCATAATTAAAGCTTTGATTATTAAGTAAGTATCCACACGGTCATTTTTCGTTTTACGAATGTTTGTTTTTCTAAGAGTAGCAGTTTGAATTGGATTAATAATACAGATATGAAAACCTCTTTGGAAAAGAAAATACGTAAGATTTTCCGCATAGTGAGCAGTGGATTCCATACCGATAAGAAGGTTTTCTGTATCAAAGGAAGAAATGTTATTAAGCAACTTTTGAAAACCAGAGTGGTCATTCGTAAAACCAAAAGGCTGCAAAAGTATTTCACCATCAGAATTCATAACTGATGCGACATGGTTTTGCTTGGCAATATCAATGCCAACATAGATCATGAAAATCAACTCCTTTGTAAGTTAATCACTGTGGTAATTCCACCTAGTTTTATCATCATAAACTTGCGTGACATGAAAGCTCAGAGGCTTATCCAACTATAAATGATTCAGATAAAACTGTGGCAATACACTCCTTTAAATAGTCTAAGCTATAGGATAAAATAAAAAGTCCACAGTGTTAAAGTTGATTATATCAAAGTTGAAAAAGAAAGGAGAGTATTGATGTATTTGATACTAAATACATCATACAAGGAAAATATGTATAAAATATTTTATTATGCGTTAATAAGTATAATTATTTTCATTATACTTGAATTTGTTTCTATAAACCTTGGTAACCTATTGGGTGCGGGTCCTTATAATATCGGTATTGTTGTATGTGCAATTAACATTTTAACTACTGCTATTATAATTTGTACTTTAATTTTAGTAACATATATTAATAAATACATTAAAAAATAAAAGATTTTCAATATCAATGGGTTTTCTTTAAGATAAACCTACATAATTGGTAAGCCGACAAATTTACAGCGTTTTTGTTGTTCCGAGCTTTATTCTGTTCTATTAATAAGGCTACTGGTAGAATTAAGGGCCAGTAGTCTTTATTTTAAATATTTTCGATTTTGGTTTATCTTACTATTTAATATTGTTCTTTTTGAATTATATGGTATAATAATAATATATTTTATTTTATTTTTTATATTAGCTTCCTGGATTACAGATTGATAGGAAGCATGTGTATTAATACGGGTAATTTAAGTAGTTCTAACCGTTATGTGGTTGGGACCTTTTTTTACTTAAAGCCCTAAATTTTCAATAAAGCTAAAAGGCCGAGAAATTGAAGAGCACTACCTATTTTTAGATAAGCACCTATTTGAACTAGCTGCTTTGCTATCTAATCAACTGTATAAAATACATTTTTACATAATGTCAATATTTTTCCAATATTTGTGGTATTAGCATTTCTAAGTAAAGTTAACATTAAACATGAAACCATACCTGTAAACCTTATGAGATTCAGAGATGGCTTAGGAAAAAGTTAAAAGGTGAAATTCAAAGAATCTCACCTCAGTAATAAATAAAAGCAATAATATTTTATTTTATCCTGCCCTTTAAAGCTAAGTACTGGTCAAAGATTAACCTGCTGACTTTTGAACCAAAAACCGTAGCCTGATGTTCCGGATAATAGATTGGATCCGTAAAATTCTTATTGAATAGTACAATCACGTACTTTCCATAAGGTGTAGATACGATTCCTCCATCATTTCTACAAGCATCCATACTTCCGCTTTTGGAAGCCACGTAGATTAATTCATCTTCTCCTGTATCTTCACTATCTAAGAAATATTGAGGGAAACTTTTCGTTAACATAGAGTTATAATGTTGTTTCTTAAAGATCTCCAACATCTGTCTAGAAGCTTCTGGACTGATTAATTCTTCTTTGCAAATCATTTCAAATATCTTACCATAATCTCTTGGTGTTGTAGTACCAAGTTTATCATATATATCAAAATTAATTTTGTTATGAAGCTTAGTATGTGTAAATCCATAAGACTGCATAAATGCATTAATAGTATCAATTCCTAAGTAATCAATCATCATATTAGTTCCAATATTATCGCTTACTATAATCATTAAAGTTGCAACATTTTTAACCGTTAATTCCACTCCATAATCAAGACTTCTTAGTATTCCACTGCCTTCTATTTCATTCTCTTGTGTATATATTAACTTATCACTAAGATTCTTATTTCCTTTTTCCACTTCATCAAATAAGGTTCCTAATATATATGTTTTTACCGTACTAGCAGTTTCAAATTCTTTATCAATATTAATCTCTACCTTATTTCCTTGAAAATCATTAACATATATGCCCATAGTTCCATTATAACTGGCTAATTCCGCTTTTATTCTCTCTTCTAATGTAATTTCCCTCATACTGTGTCCTTCCAATTTTTTCACATATATTATTATTTTTCCAGTTACCTAAATGCTACGAATCTGCTATAATATAAATTCCGCGTAAAATATGAATCAATTTACTTTAATACTTCTTTATATAATCGAAGCACATTCTTATAAAAAATGCTTTCGATTTCATGGTTGCTTAACCCTGCTTTTTTCAAAGCATCCGCTAATAGTGGCATATAGGAGGCATCCGGTAATTCATGATGAGTAGGTATTCCATCAAAGTCTGATCCAAGACCAACACACTCATATCCACCGATTTGGCGAAAATGAAGAATGTTATCCACAATTGCTGAAATTGTACCCACAGCCTTGCTTTCATCTTCTACATCGTCTAAAAAGCTATTACAGTAATTCATTCCTGCTACACAGCCCCGCTCTCCCAGTTTACGAATCATGTCATCGGTTAGATTTCTTACATGGTTACACTTTGCTCTGGCATTGGAATGGCTTGCTACAAATGGTTTTGTTGTATTCTCCAGCACCTGATAGAATCCTCTATCGGATAGATGGGATACATCTATAATCATACCCAGTCGTTCCATTTCATGAACAAATTCAATTCCAAAATCAGTTAAGCCCTGTGTGGTATTGGGAGCTTTAAAATTAGGTACTTCCCCTTTTATGTATTCAAAATTAGGATAACCTATACCGTTTTCATAGTTCCAAGTTAGCGTAAGCATTCTAACACCAAGTCGATAGAAGTTTCTTAAGTTCGCTAAATTACCTTGGGTTACTCCACCTTCTTCTATCGTTAGCATTGCTGATAATTTACCTGCAGCTTCGTTCTTAATAATATCATCATAGTTAAGTGCGATTGCTATCTTGTCTTTATTTATTTCTAATTGATTATAGAATAAATCGATTAATTCCAGACAATGCTCCAATGGACTCTCATACTTTTTTATATCAACAAACATGGCAAAGTTCTGAAGTAGGTAATCCCCTTTTTTCATTTTCTCCAAATCTAAATGAAACTGATTTTTTAAAAGACCACATTCTTTGCCTTCTTTATTTGCATAAAATATCTCTGCTATAGTATCGCAGTGCATATCTGCAACTTTCATAAATTATATTTAGTAGTAGTGTATATAAGTATTAAAAAAATAATACTGTTACGCATTTTAAATCGTCTACTACATTCCCCTTTCTTTTTTATTTATAAGTAAAACTTTCAAATAAATAACTATCAGTTCGGTAATGATTTTACTCATGATCTTACAGATAATATTTATTTCGATTTATTATCTTCAATTTCTTTTAATAATGTGGCTATATCCCTACAAATTTTATGAACGCAAAAGTCGACCAAAAATAAAACAATTCCTACTAGCAGGAAAAATATACACCATATAGAATACGTAGAATTTCCAACTGCATAAGGTCTGGTTAAAATTTCCCAACCGCCTATAAAGAAGAAGATTGCTGAAATGACAAGTGAAATCAAACCCGTAGTAATTAACATTTTATTTAAATGTCCCCATTCACCAAAAAAGTAATATCCTATTTTCATAAGTTATCCTCCAAAATCACTCTTATATTAACCACTCCCATTTATATTGGGTTCTCATTAGAATATACTACCCACTGCATATATCGATTTTGCTAAGTCATCTCTATAATCTTCATCATAAGGATTCAGGCTGTTAATTACTACCCCATCACTGCCATTTTTGCCGGTGGAATGAACATATTTATCATTACCTATATACATGGCAACGTGGCCCGGGAAGAATAATAGGTCTCCCGGTTTCATATCCTCATAGGCAATTTCATGAACAGGGAAGCCTTCCATAATTTTTGCGTCACGATATATGATTACTCCGTTTAGCATATAAGCTACTGAACACAGACCGGAACAGTCAATTCCCAGTGGACTCTTACCACCCCATCGATACTGTGTTCCTAAATAAGAGAGAGCCGTATTTACCACCTGATACCGTATCCATTCTTCTTCACTTGGATCCCAGGTAGTAATGTATTCCCCTAAAAACTTCTCTTTAATATATCCTTCTCTTCCATCACAAAGTCCTACTTTTACCCAACCGTTTTCATCTGCTCCTGCAATTACAGAAAGGAGAGCACCACGTGTGAGACTGATCATATGATGGCCTTGATATTTAGGCATGGAAAGTACATCTGCATAAGACTGAATTACAATCATTTTATAGGCTTTATCCCATGAATAAATCCTTTCTTCCTCTAATAACAGGTCTGATGCCTGTACAAAACCTACATAGTTATAACGAGTCCTAATTTCATACCAGCAGGTTGACGGCTGAGATAGGACTTCCACCTTATATCCATAAAAATCTTCATCTTGAAGTTCACTGTTTTTGGTTGTTTCTTTCATAAGAGAAAGAATGGTACAATTCACTAATGCATTCATATTCGAATTTACCTTTCATTGTTTGTTTTATAATATTCATAAATTCCTTTGGATATTCTGCCGATCCATTTGCTTGCATACTCATTACTTGGGGCATTCCATACAAATGCTCCAAAGTAATATTGAATATTGGGAAGATAGAATATTCCCGCATCATGATCTAAATTATCTAAACTGCCTGTCTTATGGGCAACTGTAATATCATCATATATGTAACGGAGAGATAGTTGTTTATGACGCTGTCTTTTTAAGATGCCAAGGGCTGTATTACATAAGTCTGGAGTAAGTATGGTTCTATTATATAATTCTTCGTACAGAATTGCCATATCTCCAGCAGAAGTATAATTATTCCGTCCCTCTTGTACTGCCTGAAAATCCAGCATTCTCCGTTCTAACTTTGTTGATTTTAAGGAATGCTTTTTACAAAAGGTATTTATGGTCTCCATAGAAAGTAAATCTATCAAACAATTGGTGGCTGTATTATCGCTTTCTATAATCATCCACACCAAAAGTTCTTCCAGCGTATATTTTCCTCCACCGTATTCAAATACTTCTGTATCCTCTAATATACCGGCATCTTTTAACTCTATGAGAGAATCCAGTTCTAGTTTCCCTTTCTGTACCTGTTCCAATGCTGTAAGCATAATAGGCACTTTAATAATACTGGCAGAAACCACTTCCTTTGTATCTTCATGAGAATATAAAATATCCTGGGTTTTAAAATCTTTTACCAATAAGGATATTTCTGCACCATCTTTTGTTACAGAAACTATCTCATTCTTAATTACTTGCTGCAAATCTTTTCTATCCATACCAATCCCCCCAAGACATAATTAGGTATTTGCTAAAATGCCTAAACTCCTGCTTATTGTGTTTACATTTACGTCAAAGTTTAAAGCCAAAATAGTTAGAGAGATGGCCATAACATAATTCCGAAACCAATACTTTGATGCAAAATTATGATTTGTCCATCTCTCTTTTCTATATTTTATTAATTCCTATATTACAATAAACGCTTTATTATAACAAACCTCAACCTATTATTGTAGACTCTTCTTATACTGCTCCAACTCCGGATCATTTCCAAGAACAAAATGATTTTCTTCAATTTCTACCCACTTTGGTTTTTGTACAGAATAATCATGGATAGAAGGATCATATACAGTAAGCAGCTTTTTCTTTTCTGCAATTGGATCCGGCATAGGAACTGCAGATAATAAGGCTTTTGTATAAGGGTGTAACGGGTTTGTAAATATTTTCTCTGTCTCTCCCATTTCCACAAATACCCCTTTATGAATAACTGCTATCCTATCTGCAATAAACCGCATTACGGATAAATCGTGGGCAATAAATAAATAAGTTAAGTTTCTCTTCTTTTGTAATTCGGATAATAGATTTAAAACCTGAGCCCTGATGGAAACATCAAGTGCAGAAATAGGTTCGTCTGCAATAATAAATTCCGGTTCCATAATCAGTGCTCTTGCAATACCAATACGCTGTCTTTGTCCTCCTGAGAATTCGTGAGGAAAACGGCTGGAGAATTCCGGAAGAAGACCTACATCCAGTAAGGTTTTATCAACCAATTCTTTTCTTTTGGATTCCGATATCTTTACTTTTCTATTTAATAGACCTTCAGATACAATATAATCTACTTTGGCACGTTCATTAAGAGATGCCATTGGATCCTGGAAAATCATTTGTATCTTAGCGGTTATTTCCCTATCCAGTTCTTTTGGTATTTTTCCATTGATTTTCTGTCCATGAAAAAAAATATCACCGCTCATAGTTGGATTAATTCGTATAATAGCGCGACCAATGGTAGTTTTACCAGAACCTGACTCTCCCACTAATCCAAAGGTTTCTCCTTTATAAATATCAAAACTTACGTTATTTACCACAACATGTTTATGTCTGTGTTCACCAAAACTAACTTTTAAGTTTTTTACTTCCAATAATTTTTCTTTGGATTTATCTACTGCCATATTGCCTTACCTCCTATCTTACGAAGTTCTTTTATATGTTCCGGAGGTTCTACTTTAGGAGCTCTTGGATCCATTAACCAGGAACGTACTTTGTGTGTAGGAGTTACTTCAAAAAGAGGCGGTCTTTCTATAAAATCGATTTTTAACGCCTTAGGATTTCTAGGTGCAAAAGCATCGCCGTGAATCTGGTTGAAAAGATTAGGCGGGGTTCCTTTTATGGAGTACAAGTCCTCACCCTTTTTCCCTAACTGAGGCAGGGAGGATAATAACGCCCAGGTATAAGGGTGTTTTGGATCATAAAATACTTCTTCACAAGTTCCGTATTCTACTATATCCCCTGCATACATAACTGCAATTCGGTCAGCTACATTAGCTACCACACCTAAGTCATGGGTAATGTATATGGTAGTTAGATCATATTTTTTCTTTAAATTCTTTAACAAGTCTAATATTTGCGCCTGAATGGTAACATCAAGGGCAGTGGTAGGCTCATCACAAATTAATGTTTTTGGTTTACAGGCAACTGCTATAGCAATTACAACCCTTTGACGCATGCCGCCGGAAAATTCATGAGGATATTGCTTATATCTTCTCTCCGGTTCGGTAATACCAACATCCTGCAAGATTTCCAGAACTGCTGCTTTTAGTGCATCTCCCTTTAAACCCTGATGCATTTCAATAGCCTCACTAATTTGGGCACCGATTGTTTTCAGGGGATTTAAGCTGGTCATTGGATCCTGCAATACCATGGCTATTTCTTTGCCCCGAATGGTAAGCCATTCATTTTCTTTCTTGAAAGCAGCAAGATTTCTATCTCCATATAAGATTTCACCGGAATCAATCCATCCGTTTTTATCCAGCAGCCCCATAAAGGTCTTTGTAAAAACAGATTTTCCTGAGCCGGATTCACCTACAATTGCAAGGCTTTCCCCTTTATATATATCTAAAGAAATATCTCTGATTGCATGTAATACTTTACCTCGGAGGTTAAACTTTACGTTTAAATGTTTTACTGATAATGCAATTTCTTTTTCCATTCAGATAACCTCCTTCTACACGTGATTCTTAGGATCTGCTGCATCTGCAAATGCATTTCCGATAATATAAAATGATATGGTTACAACAGATACCACAATGGTTGGGAAGATTAACTGATAACGTAATCCCGGATTCATTAACAAATCACGCCCTGTGGTAATTAAATTACCAAGACTTGGAATCTCAATCGGTAAGCCCAAACCGATATAAGTAACAAACACTTCACTGCCGATAGCCTCCGGTATTGCCATAGCCATACGCAGCATAATAACGGATACTAAATAAGGCAGTAAATTCTTGAATATAATTCTTGTAGTTGGACTGCCCAAACATCTGGAAGCAAGATTATAATCTCTGTCACGGATGATAATAATCTGGTTACGTATAAATCTGGACATACCTATCCATCTGGTTAAACTCATACCGATAACCAAACTGGCAATGCTTGGCCTCATTATATAAGAAAAAAGCACCAGAACCAGCGTAGACGGAATATTATCCAGTACATTATATAATTCTGTAAAGAAGAAATCTAATTTACGAACATATCCCCATAATACGCCTACAATAATTCCAACCACTGCTTCAATTGCAGCCACGCATACTCCAATAAGTAAAGAGGTACGGGTTCCTGACCACACTCTACTCCATAGGTCCTGTCCAATCGAATTGGTACCAAACAAATGCTCCCTGTTAGGTTTTACATTACGAAGAAGGTTACCCTTCACATCGTTATTAATTTGATTGGGATCAAATTGTCCCGGTAAATAGGGTTGTATAATGGTAAATAACAAGATAGAGAAAATAACCACCATTAAAGTTACTGCCATCTTATTCTTTAAAAATGCTCTCAGTGTGCTGCCCCAATAAGAATAATTGGAATAACCGATTTTTTCTCCACTGGCCTCATCATATCCTGCAAATTCAAACAGTTCTTTCTCAGAAATATTATCATTCTGAAAACTGTTTCCATCCTGTGAACTGTTTCCGCCCCGTGAACCATTTCCGCCCTGAGAGCCATTTCTGCTATGTGAGCCATTTCTGCTATGTGAACCGTTTCTTTCCGGTGAACCATTTCCCTTGCTGCCATCCTGTAGGTCATTCTTTGCCCGAAGAACTTCACTGACACTTTCCTCTAACCTGATCCTGCTGCTTCCAAACTTAGCCATTAACGAGCACCTCCTTTTTTATTAAGACTAATACGAGGGTCAATTAATGTCATAAGCAGATCTCCTAACATCAATCCAAGGATACCCACACATGCAAATACAATTACAATTGCTTGTACCATAGTGTTATCCTGACGTTTCACAACGTCTACTAATAAACCACCCATTCCTGGTATACTGTAAAGAGATTCTACATAAATAGATCCCACAATAGAATTCAAGAAAGAAGTAGGTAAATATTGTATCATAGGAACAAATGCGTTACGAAAGACATGTTTCATCATAATCTTTTTCTCAGGAACGCCTTTTGCTTTAGCTAGTTTTACATAATCTTTATTACTTTCATCTACCATATATCTGCGGAGCCACATAGCATAATATGCTGTGTTACCAATAGCCATGGAGATAATTGGCATTATCCAGGTGGAGTAATCGTCTTTACTGAATAACATGGAGAAACCAAACCACTCATTACCGAATATCTGGATAAATAAAAAGTAAACTGCTGCAGGCACTGCCTGAACAAATACAATAAATGCAGTACCAAATTTATCCCAGAACTTACCCTTGGAACGGGCCATAAGAGAACCTAGGGGAAGACCTAAAGTTAAGGAAAGAGCTAGTGCAATACCACCTAGTTTTAAGGAAATAGGAATTTTTCCTGCTAAAATTTTAGAAATAGGTACATTGGCACGATAGATTCTGGATGTTCCTAAATTACCATGTAAAAGTTGAATAAAAAAATCTTTTAACTGAATAAGTACAGGCTTATCCAGCCCCATATTATGTATACCAGCCTGAATCTGCTCATTTGTAAGCTTTTCAAAGTTTTGAAAATATCCTTCAATTGGCATCATACGAAGTAGTATAAACACAACGGATATAATGATAATCAGTGTTAATATTGATCTTGCAAACCTCTTTATCAGATATTTTATCATCCTACTGCTCCTTTATAAATTGAGTCAATATATATACCAGCTTCATATAACACTCTGCAAAACAATGGTATTGAGAATTGTTTACTATTAAAATATCAATGCCATTGCTTAACAGAGCCTTATAATACTAAAATAGGTTATCCAATGGCGGAGTTCACCACCATTTGGGACAACCTATTTTATTTCTTTTCATTTCCTGTTTGAAATGATCTGTCAACCTGCCTATTTTGCCAGTGCTTCACGATCTTTATTCCATTGATCCTGAGAAGCTTGGAATTCTTCCATAGTTACCGGTTTATCCAATAGATGTTGTCCTTTATGACGTAATACGGATACACCAAATGGAGCATATTGTCCTTCATATATATCCTTCTTAGTTACTTGATAGTAAGATCCGCTAAGTGCATATGGAACTACTAAGGCATGTTCAATCAAGTAGGCTTCTGCTTTAGCAAATCCATCATAACGTGCTTCTAAATCAATAGTAATTGCTTTAGCTGCATCTACTAATGCATAATATTCAGCTACCGTATCTGCTACACCTTCTCCTGCTGCCATAGCCTTATCCATAAAGTTATAGGAATTATCAGCCGTAAATGGTTCTGTAAAAGTCTGAGGATCTGCATAGTCAGCACCCCAGTTAGTTTTCATAAATGCATATTTACCGGAACGGCGGATTTCGGATAAGAAGTTGGTGGAAGGGCCGGCTTCTACAATAATATCAATATAATCTTTACCAAGTAAATTTTCTAACTGCTGTTCAATAACTACACATTCACTTCCCCAATCTGTATCACCTGAGGTACCCGGGTTATAGGGCATAAGTATTTTAACCGGGAAGGTAGCACCTGCTGCCGTAAGTTCGGATATTGCCGCCTCTTTATAAGAAAGAGCTGCTGTTTCATCAAAGCTGTTACCATTATTAATTGCTTCTAAATTACCATAGCTGGTGTAATCTTTACCCTCATTTGTAACAAATGTCTCCGGTGTAATAGTATTGTTTAATAAAACCTCCGGTGTTTCCGGTTCAGTTACACTAAGAGCTCTAACTCTATCCAGACCTGCTTTCAGAGATTGACGGAAATTTTCATTATTAACAGCAATTCTCCAGTTGTCAGGTTCATATGCTTTATCAAACTGCGGGTTAAAGTTAAAACTATAAAAATAAGAATAGTCTACTTCAACACGGCTCTTACTTATTAATTTAGATCTTTCCGGATCCGCTAACCAGTCATCTACAATATTGGATTCAATGGTAGCATAATCAATCTCACCGGTTTGAACCATTTGGGGAGCTAAAGTATTTGCTTCTGCATTATACCGTTCAACAATCTTATCAATATAGACATGCTCAGCATCCCAGTTATTCTGATTCTTTACATAGATTTTGGTTTCCTGGGGAGCAAATTCACTTAAGATATATGCACCGTTGTAATACATTTTAGTGTTGTCGGAACCAAATTCAGCACCTAATTCTTCTAATAAAGGACCATATGCAGGCATAAAACATACATAGGTTAAGGAGGATAAGAAATAAGGAACCGGTTGTGCAAGGGTATATTCTAAAGTATACTTATCTAATGCTTTTACACCAACCTCAGAAAAATCAATATCTAAACCATTTCCTTCTACTTCTTCTGTTTGTGGATTATCTTCTACCTGACTATTAAAGTATTCTTCTGCATTTTTAATTACACCAAATAAAAGCTGAGCGGTACCGCTTTCATATTCCGGAGTTAATACAAATTTCATTGCACTGACAAAATCCTCAGCAGTAACATCGGCTACTTCTTTTCCTTCATAATCATACCATTTTTGACCTTCACGAATCTTAAAAGTATATGTAAGGCCATCGGGACTCATATCCCAGGATTCTGCTAAAGAAGGTTTAATTTGACCTAAGTTATCGTATTCCACTAAGGTATCAATTACATTGGCACCTACATCAAATTCATTCTCAGAAACGGTTACCAGATAATTCATAGTCGTAACTTCTCCTGCGTATAGTTTACGGTAAACTACTTCATCGGATGCCCCTTTTTTCTTACCGCATGCTGCAAATGCCGTTGTAACTAATGTCAGGCATAATAGTAATGAGATCATTTTTTTCTTCATAAAACTCCTCCTTTTTTGTTGTAATTATAAATGCAAAGATTTATCCGCATTTTTTTCTTCTAACAATAATAATATTTTATATACAAGAATATTTTCTGATCTAATTGCCTCTTATTTGAATTAACGCGTCAAAGTCTAAGGCTGCAAAAACTTATGTATACTTAATCTTATTTCAAAATAAATAGGGCATGCCCATTTTAATATTTTATTCGCAAAGAACTGTTATGTAACAGGTTTATTACATCAAGTAGAGTCCAACAAATAAAATTTTAGACTAAATTAATATGTTAAGTATACATTATCTTATTCTTTGATTCAATAGTAAATGAAAGATTGTATACATGAATTTCAAAGGACTTTTTAGTCAATTACCAGGAAAGGAACAGACTCAATTCCTATCCCAGGTTCATTCACCATTCGGATCATATTCTCATCATAAATTGGTCCCCCTACAAAAGGATCTGCTTTACATAATGAAGGTCCATCCAGATCCGCTCTTGTTATGACACTCTTAGCTGCTGCCAGATGTGCGGCTGCACTGACGGATAATTTGCTTTCCAACATGCATCCTATCATGCATTCTACCCCATAAATTTCTGCAATACTGCATATCTTTAATGCATTATAAATACCGCCGGTTTTCATTAGCTTAATATTAATTAAATCTGCAGCACCTTCTCGAATAATGCTAATTGCATCTTCCGGTGAAAACACACTTTCATCTGCTAATATGGGGGTATTTACATGACCGGTAACAAACTTCATTCCTTTTAAGTCATGGGCAGGTACTGGCTGCTCTACCAGTTCAATGTTAAGCCCTCTGTCCTCCATGGCAGTTATGATCTGGACCGATTGTTTCGCATTCCACCCTTGATTGGCATCTACCCTTATATTAATATCCGGCCCAACAGCTTCCCGAATGGCTGCAATGCGTTCAACATCCTTAAGTCCTTCTTTTCCAACTTTTATCTTGAGAATCTTATAGCCTTTACCCACAGCATCCAGGCTGTCAGCAACCATTTCCGGAATTGGATTTACACTGATGGTTAAATCTGTTTCCAGTTCTGTTTTATTTCCCCCAAGTACCTTATATAAAGGTGTCTGGTATTTTTTAGCATATAAATCATATATAGCCATATCTACAGCGGCTTTTGCAGAGGTGTTCTTCACCATGCAGCTATGTAATTTATGAAAGATTCCATCCAAATTATCAATATCCATACCAACTAATGCAGGTTTTATAAAATCTCTGATTGCTGTGATAATGGAACCTTTTGTTTCTCCTGTAATAACTGCGGTAGGAGGGGCTTCTCCATACCCTGAGAACTCCGTATCGGTAGTAACTTTTATTACTACATCTTCTACATATTCCACAGTTCTTAGTGCTGTCTTAAATGGTCTGGCAAGGGGTATGTTTATGACACCCAGCTCAATATCCTTAATTATCATAGCCTTCTCCTTTTCTTACATCCCTTAATAATGATTGTAGTGATAAAGCTTTATATTAAGCAATGTGGTTATATTTTGCAGGTAAGCCATATGGGTTCTGCCTGTTCCAAATGAAAAACTCTACTATTACTCCTGTTCTTTAAATAATGCATAAGATATATCCTGCATCAAACGTTCATATGCAGGAACATCTACTTCATTTCCGCAAAAACATATGATAAATGGTTCTTTCCCATAAACAATACCAACATCATGGGTAATACCATCATCCTCACCTGTTTTATGAGCGATGTCTGCTTTGCCATGAATAAAGAACGGTATCTTCCCATTTAATCTTTGGTTCTTTAAGATACGAAGCATTTCCACAGATGCTTCCTTAGAAACTAATTCCCCATGGTACATTTTTTCCAGCAGTCCTGCAATGTCGCCGGCAGAAATATAATTTTCAATTCCCAATGCTGCTTTTTCTGAATCAAATAAATAGCGGTTTAATTTAATCTGCCTGCATCCAAGTTTTTGCATGGTATTATTGATTTGATCCATTCCCAAATGCTCTATAAGGAGATTGGTAGCCGTATTATCACTTAATATAATCATTAGTGTATATAAATCTTCTAAAGTAACCTGTAAACCATCGTGCATGTAGGTCAAGGCACCACAAGATGGTAATTTATCTTGCTTTTTAATTGTAAATAGATCTGTTTTATGTAGGGAGCCTGTTTCCAATCTTGTAAATGCTTCTATTAGAATTGGTATTTTAATAACACTGGCTGCCTGAAAGGGCATATCCTCCTGAAAGGTAATCTGCTCACCAGTTACCAGATTCTTATAATAAAAACCTGCTTTTCCCGTAATTTTCTGTAATTCCTTCAATAAATTATCATTCACCCAATACACGCCTCTTTCATTATATAAATTTTCTGTATTAAAAAATAGGGAGTAATCCCTCGACTACTCCCTTGTTTACTTTCAAATCATTATAATGAACCCTGTTTTTAATGTCAATAGCTTTTATAATTATTCAAAATATTTCATATTTACCCCATTATATATCACATTAATCTTGCCAATGTAATACTCTGCTAGCTGATAATAACTATTTTTCAGGTGATACCTTGTTCGCTGATGTTACCTGTTTTCCAGTGATATTCTGCTTGCTAATGATGCTTGTTTGTCGGTGAAACAATCCCCTTTCAGAGGTGATATTCAGAATTGGTGTTGTGATACTTTGTTTTACAGATTTAATACAATCACGGAATGTATTCTATACTTCTATAGCGGTTTGCCACATTTAGGGCAATATTCAAACTCTTCACTGGTGCTGAATCCACAATTGGTACATTGTTTGAATCGATGTCCAAAAGGAAAATGCAAATCCTTGGGATCTATTTCTAATGTTTGTCCTTTTTCAATCCTTTTCCCTAATTCATTTGGAATATCACAAGCTCCGTCACAACATGAGGTTTTTACCAGATACCGCTTCCCCCATTTAAATAAGGGTATAAAAAAGAGGCTGAAATACATATATGTCATATAAACTTCCAGTCTTCCAAAATGTCCGCAATTGGGACATATCATGGTCTGATTAAAATCCAATCTTTTTTTACCGCTGCTGATTCCAAAAATAAAGAACATCGAAAGTCCTCCTTATTGTGTAAGTAATGTATACCTATATCTAATATAAATTTATGTACGTTATAAAGCTTGCAAACCTTTCACTCCGTTTGTATTATATCATGAACATAAAACACGTTCATGATCTTGGCACTACGCTCATGATTTCCAAGCAAGCTTGCAAATCCTTCACTCCGTTTGTATTATATCATGAACATAAAGCACGTTCATGATCTTGGCACTACGCTCAAGATTTCCAAGCAAGCTTGCAAATCTTTCACTCCGTTTGTATTATATCATATTTCGCTACTTTTAGTAATATTTTTTGTATTTGACCGGATTTATTCCTTATGATACAATACCTTTTAATTTGAAGCAATGAATCAAAAATATACACAAGTTTGCCCATATTAATCGGGCAGCCGGATAGGAGGAAGTTATGAGTTATATACCAACCGTGGAAGAAGCATATGAAATTCTAAAAAAATATAACAAAGATGAATTCCATTTAAAGCATGGAAAAATTGTCTCCGGTGTTATGGGTTATTTTGCAGAAGAATATGATCCGGAACATGTGGACTATTGGAAAGTGGTGGGCATGTTACACGATTTGGATTTTGAGATGTACCCGGAACAGCACTGTATAAAAGGACAGGAATTAATGAAAGAATTGGATTTAGATGAAGGCATTATTCGTAGCACTGCAAGTCATGGATATGGAATTACAGTGGATATAAAACCGGAATTATATATGGAAAAAGTACTTTATGCCATAGATGAATTAACCGGATTAATTGGTGCAGTGGCTATCATGCGACCTTCCAAAAGTGTCTCTGATCTGGAAGTAAAATCCGTAATGAAGAAATTTAAAACTGCCAGTTTTGCTGCCGGATGTTCCAGAGAAGTCATTCAAAAAGGTGCAGACATGTTAGAAATGGAATTAACAGAATTAATTGATAAAACCATTCATGCCATGAGAAGCTTAATACCGGAAATGGAGATTTAGTGTATTGCCTTGACTTCGAGAGTATGGGATACTGATTCTTATTCCCTACTCTCGAATATCTGAATACCTTTACCGGCAATGCTCACATTTTACTTCTGTTCCACAGGATCGTATCCCACAACAGTCCAAATTCCTGTCTTATCCTGCCTTATGAGACGTTTCATATATACCCTTCTAACGGGAGTTGTGCTTCCATTAATCTTTGCAATTGTATTCTCATCTGAATTATACAAAATCTCCACATCTTCGTAGGGGATTGGATATTCTCCCTTAATGCCTTCCGGCGAAATGATCTGGCTGACAAAAACTTGTGCTACGTAAGCCGGATCCAACATCCAGGGTGAATGTCCCTGGTCTACACTTTCTTGTTCATTTTTTACGATTTTCATATCTACAGGAACATCAATTTGTGGTTTCATTGGAAAATCTTTACTTATGTTTCTGGAGTTTTCCTCCATATATACATCGACCACAGGATCTTTTATATCATAGACTCGATGCCATTCCTTAGTCTCCATGTCTTTAGTTGTTTCCGAACGGTTGCGGTATAGAAAACGTATCAAATCATAGCAATCAATCCAAATCTCATTGACTCCTTCTTTTTGTGATTCGTCAAATATAAGCTGTAGTCCGAAATGTAAGTGGGAAGTATCTATATTATTAGTATTTTCTGTTGCGCTGTATCCGGTTCTTCCTAAATATCCAATTACATCACCTGCTTTTACAATGCTGCCTTCTTCCAGGGATTTGTTGTAGGGAAAATTCTTTCTTAAGTGGGCATAGTAATAATAACGTTTCTTATCAAAACTTCTGATTCCGATTCTCCAGCCTCCATATTGATTCCATCCCATGGCTTCTACATAGCCGGATTCTACTGCAACAATTGGTGTTCCCACCTGCCCCATCATGTCATGTCCCAAATGAACTCTTTTATAACCATAACTTCTGGAAGCTCCAAAATCATCATAATCACTATAAGGGAAATTCTTTGCAATAGGTAAAAAAGCTTTCAACCCATATTTCTTAACCCATACTTTTTCTTCCGGATTGGTTTCGCTTGGTACCTGAATTTCATACTCACCCACAAATCCCCCTAAAATTGTGGTATAAGCTTCCAGATAATAACTATAATATTTCATATCTTTTGTTATACTTTCCATGGTTTCTTTTTTTGACCTTAGCCTTTCCACCAAATCGGCCATATGTTTTTCCTTATACTTTGAAAAGTCCCCTCCATATCTTGCTCCCAAGAAGGCAAGGAGTTCAATCCAATTCAGCTTCACTTCTTCTGATTGAGACTCCACGTCATAATTATAGGCTTTATCCATAGCTGTATGACTAACATCAAAATCCACCCATTTTATGTAATCTTTCTCAGCGGTAGGCAAGAAAGCATCAATAGAATTTTCCTTTACATTCTGATAAATAAGAAAGGAAGCTAAAATAATAAGTATCACCAACTCACCAATAATCCCGTGTTTTATATTGATTTTTTTAATCATGAGCACCTCTCAGATACACTATAGTATTATATTATGTACTACTTTCATCTGCTATTACTCCGACTTATATTTTCTAGAAAGAATTGCAATATTTGTACTTTTTTGAAGAAATTGGTGGTATAATATAATCATATCTTGTTTAAGGATTGGAAGTAATACTAAGTGAAAACTGAAAAAGGGCGTTCATTGTACTTCCAATAAAACATTTAGATGCCCTTAGAAAGAGGTTTATATGAAAAAAGAATGGTCGTTAGATGCACTTTACAAAGGCTATCAGGATGAAGCCTTTCAAAATGATTTTAAACAAATGAAAGAACTGATTACAGCTATAAAAGATTACGTGGGAACACTTGCTGATATAAAACCTGCAGAAGCACTTATCTCACTTATTAATTATCTGGAAAAATATGAATTAGTTTTTAAAAGATTATACGTTTATCTTGCTCTTCGTCAGTCAACCAATACTACAGACAGCGAAACCGCTGCATTAATAGGACGGTTGGAAGAGATAAACAGTACATTATCAAAAGAAAAAGCAATGATCAATAAATACATCGGAGCTATTCCTAACCTTGATCAGATCATTTCCGAAAATGAAAAGTTAAAAAATTATGATTTTATGCTCCATGAAATTAGAAGAGAAGCAAAACATACCTTAAGTGACGACGTAGAAGAAGTAATTGCAAAAATGAATTTATCTGCCGGCTCAGCCTGGGCCATGCTTCATCAATATCTGACTTCTACCGTAGCTGTAGATTATAATGGAGAAGAAACTACTCTTTCTGGTATTCGCAATCAGGCTTATGATCCGGATCAAAGGATTCGTAAAACAGCTTATGATGCAGAAATAGCTGCTTACCATAAGATTAAAGATGCTGTTGCATTTTCACTTAATAATATCAAATCTCAAGTGAACACTATTGCAGATTTAAGAGGATATGAATCTCCATTGG
Organism: Anaerocolumna aminovalerica; assembly: GCF_900115365.1. Classification (GTDB taxonomy): domain Bacteria; phylum Bacillota; class Clostridia; order Lachnospirales; family Lachnospiraceae; genus Anaerocolumna; species Anaerocolumna aminovalerica. The sequence continues at coordinate 62,127 of NZ_FOWD01000020.1, read as the reverse complement.
CAATGACTCTGGAAAATTCCAGAATGAAAAAAGAGACTTTAGATGCCATGTTAACGGCAATGAAAGAATATATGCCAAAATTCCATGCTTACTTAAGAAAGAAAGCAGAAATACTTGGACATAAAAACGGATTGCCCTGGTATGATTTATTCGCACCACTGGGAGAATCCAATCGGACTTTTACTACGGAAGAGGCAAAAGAATATCTTGTTACTCATTTTCGCGGCTTCTCCGATGATTTAGCAGATTTGATTGAAACTGCCTTTGATGATGAATGGATTGATTTCTTCCCTCATCAGGGAAAAGTTGGAGGTGCATTTTGTTATAACCTTCCCTTTATAAAACAAAGCCGTATTCTTACGAACTTTGACAACACCCTTAGTGATGTTGTTACATTGGCTCATGAACTTGGCCATGCTTATCACGGTTACAATATCCAAGACCATCAACCATTAAATACAGATTATTCCATGCCTGTTGCAGAAACAGCCTCCAATTTTAACGAATTAATAATAATGAATGCAGCTATTAATGAATCTGAGGGAAAAGAAAAACTGGCATTGCTGGAAAGTCAGTTACAGGATACTACACAGATAATCTGCGATATTTACTCACGTTACCTGTTTGAAAGTGCTGTGTTTGAAAAACGTAAAGACTCTTTCCTATTTGCAGATGAATTAGAGAACATAATGATTGAAGCACAAAAAGAAGCCTATGGCGATGGCCTGGACCATTCCTGTTTGCACCCATATATGTGGGTTTGCAAAGGCCATTATTATTCAGAAGTATTAAGCTTCTATAACTTCCCATATGCATTCGGAGGATTATTTGCCAGAGGATTATATGCAAAATATCAGGAAGAAGGAGCTGCTTTTGTTCCCCAATACCGGGATATATTAAAAGCAACTACCGTAAAATCCGTTGAGGATGTTGCAGCCATGGCCGGTATTGATTTAACCTCTCCTGACTTCTGGAGAAAAAGTTTACAAACAGTGGCGGATTCCATTGATGTATTCTTACAAATGAGTATGTAATTGTTTCGTAAATAACAATTGTTCTATAAAACTAACTCTAAATTGTAAAAATACCTTCCGGTTTGAAACTAAACCGGAAGGTATTTTTAATCTGCAAAGGCCTGGTGTTTCCATTTACCGCTAAGGAATCTCCATACAAAACAAGCACCCCGAAACACCCAGTCAAGTGTCATTGCAAACCACACACCATAAACACCAAGTCCCATATATCTTCCTAATATATAACTAAAGGTTATTCGCCATAGCCACATAGACAATATAGAGGTTAACATGGTAAACTTCACATCATTTGCAGCTCTAAGTGCATTGGGTAAGGTAAAGGACAATGGCCAAAAGATAATTCCGCACACCGCATGATATACAACTAATTTATATGCCACGTTTAATGTTTCTGAAGATAAGTTATATATTTGCAGCATGGGGGTTGCCAGTAAAATAAATCCAATGTTTAAAAAGAACATAGCAGTATAAGTTGCTTTCATTAATTTCTTCGTATAATTTTTAGCCTCTTCAAAATTATTGGCACCAACACATTGACCAATTACTGTAATCATTGCCAAACCTATTGATGATCCTGTAATAGATTGAAAATTTGCCAGATTACCTGCAACGGCATTAGCTGAAATGGCCGTTAAACCAAAGCTTGCAATTAATCCCTGCACTAAAATCTTACCTGTTTGAAACATACTGTTTTCTAAACCGCTTGGTATTCCTATTCGCAGTATTCTTTTAATCATTTTCCAGTCAAATCCTAATTTAAATATATTATCTATATGAATGACATGTTTCTTGTTGGATATTACAAAAAGCATCACAATAGATGCAACAAGTCTGGAAATTAATGTAGGTATAGCTACTCCTTCAGCAGACATTCTAAATCCATAAATAAGAATTGCATTACCGGTAATATTAATTAAATTCATTAAAAGAGATACTTTCATGGAGACTTTTGAATTTCCCATAGCCCTGCATAAAGCAGCACAAGAATTGTATATTGCTATAAAAGGGAAAGACATAGCTGTTATATAAAAATAAATTCTTGCATTCTTCATAATCTCCGGATTGATGTCACCATATATCATATGTAGTATACTGTAATTGCCAATGATAGATATTAACATAACAATTATAGAAATAGCCCCAGTAGTAAGTAATAATTGACTTCCTGATTTACATGCTTCTTTTTCATCCTTATGTCCCAGAAATTGGGATGCAACAACTGCACCACCTGTTGCTAAAGCAGCAAACACATTAATAAGGAGTATGTTTAGGGTATCTACCAGTGATACTCCGGACATGGCAGCTTCACCGGCATAAGATACCATCATGGTATCAGACATACCTACTGCAACTGCTAATAGTTGTTCAATTATAAGTGGAATAATTAATTTGTATAGCTGCTTCTTCGTGAACATTTTTATCTTCTCCTAATCTGTAAAAAACCATTATGTACTTAATAATCTTATGTTGTGAATATCAATAATTTTCACAAACCGTTATTTTCAAAATTAAAAATACTCCAACATAATACCAACGGATAACATTATGCACTTAAAAAAACAGAATATCAATGTCCTTTTTTACCGAAAAAGCCTTTGATAAAATCCCAAAGCTGGAAAAGGTATACAAAGTTTTGAAACTTTAAGAAACTTAAACTTATAATATGCAATTCTATGGTAAAATGTAAATATATCATATAATTTTAATATCAGAAGGTTACTGATTCAGATTATTATTTGAAACCAAAGAATAGGAAGGAATATAAATGAATATAAAATTGATAGCCAGTGATATGGATGGAACCTTACTACAGAATGGAAATCAGAATATCACTGCTAAAATCTTAGAAATTATAGAGGCTTTACATGAAAAGGGTATACTTTTTGTTGCTGCCAGCGGCAGGCAATATGCCAACCTATACCGGTTATTTGAACCGGTAAGCAAAGACATCGCCTTTATATGTGAAAACGGCGCGCTGGTAATGTATCAGGATAAAATATTATCCAAAACTTCAATGAATAAGCAAATTGCTTTTAAAATCATTGAAGATATAAGAAGCAAGGATGGCTGTGAAGTTCAAATATCCGGTGAAAACACAACCTATCTTATACCAAAATCAGAAAGTTACATTAACCATTATAAGAATGTATTAAAAAATAATTATAAAATAATCCAAGATCCTGCTGATATTCCTGAGGATATAATAAAAGTATCTGTCTATGAAGAAGCCGGAATTATGGAGAATTCGGGAACTTATTTTATAAATAAATGGCAGGATAAAGTAAAGTGCACGGTGTCTGGATTTGGCTGGTTAGACTTTGTATCACCTAATGTTAATAAAGGTACCGCTTTAACTCATCTGTTAAAAAAATTAAGCATAACTCCTGAAGAAGTTATGGCATTTGGAGATAATTATAATGATTTAGAAATGTTATCATTGGTGAAATATGGTTACGTTATGAATAATGCAGTGGACGATATAAAAAACCGATATTCCTATCGCAGTAATTTAGTAGAAGAAACACTTACGGATGTTTTCGAATTGAATATTAAATAAAGTACATCCTAATTAATAAGAGGTTGTTATAAAATTGTAATTCTGAACCATAGTGCGAAAAAATCTCACTTATTTATAATGAGATTCTTTGCTCAAATTCAATTATACTTAGAATTCAGCTATGCTACTATGCGTAGAATTCAGCTATACCTGAATATGCTCTCAGAAATAACAGTTACAACAGCCTCTTTTTTTATATAATCATAAGGGTTACTTTTTAGCTTCCTTGGCGGCACACTGGGATATTTGTGGATAGCTCCTAATTGGTTCAAATCATTTGCACCGCCGATATTGAGTTTCTTACGGAGCGTTGATTTAAACGAAAAAATAATTATTCCTTTCGTACTCATGGTGGCGGTGGATTTGGGAAAATAGAAATCAATATATCTAAGGAATGCTCAAACTCAAAGTTATTACCGGGATATGCTGCAACAAGTGATTTTGATGATAAGCAAGTTCAAAGCTGGCTTGACAGCATAGGAATTTTAGCGTAAATAATCGTTAAAATAAATTTGCTTTTACAAATAAGAAATTACTTTTACATTTTACAAAAAAATTTTAAAAAAGTTATTGACATTGACGTTACGTCATAGCTTATGATAATCTTGTGAGAAGCAAAAATGAATTAGAAAAGAGGTTTGTTATGGAATATACAGTACAAAAACTTGGAAGAATGGCCGGCATCAGTCCAAGAACATTACGATACTATGACCAAATCGGTTTACTAAAACCCGGAAGAATTAATTCCTGCGGTTATAGAATCTATGGAGAATCAGAAGTAAACCAATTACAGCAAATCCTATTCTATCGTGAACTTGGTGTAAGCTTAGACAATATAAAAGATATAGTTACCGCACCATCCTTTGACGGTGTTAAAGCCCTGAGGGACCATCACGAAAAGCTTCTCAAAAAGCAAGAACAATTAAATCAATTAATAGCAAATGTTGAAAAAACATTAGCTATGACAGAAGGGAGAACAACAATGTCCGATAAAGAAAAATTCCAAGGCTTTAAACAGAACTTATTAGAAGAAAATGAAAAAAAATACGGAAAAGAAATCCGTGAAAAATATGGAGAAAGTACCGTAGCAAAATCCAACGAAAAATTCATGAACATGACTGAAGAACAATACAAAGAAACTACAAGACTTTCAGAAGCACTTATGGAAAAACTAAGTCAAGCCATGAAAACCAATGATCCTTCCGGTGAATTAGCCCAAGAAGCAGCTGACCTCCATAAAAAATGGCTCTGCCATTACTGGGACTCCTATTCCAAAGAAGCCCATGCCGGCGTGGCTCAAATGTATGTAGACGACGAAAGATTCACTGCCTACTACGATAAAGACCAACCCGGAACTGCAAAATTCTTAAGAGATGCCATCTTTATTTATACAGGTCAAAAGTTACAGTAATTCCCAATCTTGTATTTATATTAGAATTCTCCACTGCTCTTTAATTAAATGCAAGAGTAATAAGGAAGAAACCAGATGGAGATGAATCCTTTAATATAAGGCAGACAAAGATAAAAGGCGAATATTATGTCAAAGGTAAGATATAGGAAAATATTACTTTATATTACCCAAATCTTATGTTATGATCAGAGTAACAAGTAATCGAATATAAATCGATTATCCCATATAAGTAGCTATCTCACCTTGGTTAGGGCGAGGATAGCTACTTTTTTCTATGGTCAATATAGGATAGAATTGCAATTAGAAATGTTCCATATGCAAAAAGCACAAGAAATAAAGTAAAGACTTCCATAGTTTCCATATATATGAAATTGGATTTTTCGTTAGCGGAGACATTTTATTGAAACTGTACGTAGCTACTGAAAAATCCACTTCATATATAGGATACCCACTTGTTATAAATACCCCACAATGAATTTAAAAAGCCCACCAGACACTCTCCAAATTCTCACTACCTTACGTCATACAAAATTTTAAGCTGTCTGTTCAAACTGAGAATTATAAAGGTTCGCATAAAATCCACCCTTTACGATTAATTCCTCATGGTTACCCTGCTCTACAATATCTCCATCTTTCATAACAAGGATTAAGTCTGCATTTCGTATTGTAGAAAGCCTATGAGCAATAATAAAACTGGTTCTGCCCTTCATCAGGTTATCCATTGCCTTTTGAATTCTGACTTCTGTTCTGGTATCAACAGAGCTGGTAGCTTCATCCAGAATAAGAATCTTAGGGTCTGCAAGAATAGCTCTTGCAATGGTAAGCAGCTGCTTCTGGCCCTGTGAAACATTATTAGCTTCTTCATTTAATTCCATCTGATAGCCATCGGGCAATGTAGAGATAAAATGATGGGCATGGGCAGCCTTTGCTGCTTCAATAACCTCTTCGTCTGTGGCATCTTCTTTTCCATAGCGGATGTTTTCCATAATAGTGCCATGGAAAAGCCATGTATCCTGTAAAACCATACCGAACATTTTACGTAATTCACTTCGGTCAAAATCCTTAATATTATGGCCATCAACCAGGATTTCACCTTCATTTACATCATAAAAACGCATTAATAGTTTTACAATGGTTGTTTTTCCTGCTCCTGTGGGGCCAACAATGGCAATTTTTTGACCCGGTTCTACTTTAGATGAGAAATCTTTTATTATTATTTTCTCCGGTGTATATCCAAACTTTACATGTTTAAATTCTACTGTACTTTGTATTCCATTTGTGGAAACAGGATTATCCACATCTTGTATTTCCTCTTCTTCACTTAGGAATTCAAATACTCTTTCGGAAGCCGCAGCTGCCTGTTGTATTTGATTGGATATCTGAGCCATCTGTCCGATTGGCTGGTTAAAGTTTCTCACATACTGTATAAAAGATTGAATACTTCCTACTTCAATACGGTTCTGAATAACCAGATAACCGCCTAAAACTGCCACTGCCACATACCCGATGTTTCCAACAAAGGACATGATCGGGAACATTAAACCGGAATAAAACTGAGATTTCCAGGCAGAATCATAAAGGGAATTATTTACTTCCTTAAATTCTGCAATTACTTTCTCTTCTCCGTTGAATACCCTAACTACCTGATGCCCCCCATACACTTCTTCCACCTGGCCATTTACATGGCCTAAATATTCCTGCTGAGATTTAAAGTAGATCTGTGATTTTTTAACCATAAAACTGATTAACACACCGGAAAGCGGGAGTACCAATAGGGCTACCAAAGTCATAGATAAACTGATGGATAACATCATAATCAATATACCAATAATTGACGTAACAGAAGTAATAATCTGCATCATACTTTGATTTAAGCTATTACTTAGCGTATCTATATCATTAGTAACCACAGATAATACTTCACCGTGGGTTTTTGAATCAAAATATTTCATCGGCAGGCGATTTATTTTTTCTGATAATTCTTTTCTTAATTGATAAGTTACATTTTGAGAAATCTTATTCATGATAAATGCCTGTATTAAGGAGAATATTGAACTGGTTATATATAACCCAAGTAAAAATAGTAATGTTCTTCCTATTTTTTCAAAGTCAATTCCTCCTGTACCGGATATCTTCGCCATTAAACCTTTAAATATAGAGGTAGTTACATTACCAAGTATTTTAGGTCCTACGATAGAAAAAACGGTACTGCCGATTGCAAAGATAATCATAATAATAATTTTTATTTTGTATTTAGAAAGATACACCGCTAACTTTCCTATTGACCCTTTAAAGTCTTTTGCTTTTTCTCCTGTATATCCCCCCATTGGTCCATGTCCCCCGGGCTTTCGCATTTTAGGGTTATCTGTATTTATATTTTTATCCTGAGGAGTATTTTCTTTATTCATGTGAACCTCCATTCTAGTGCTCAGCACCTTTTAATTGATATCAAATTCCTATTTCAACGCAAGTTTTCAGTGGAAAAAGATATTACTTTTTCAACCTAGCTCTCATGCCATGCCCCTTTTGCTTACAGATGTGCACTGCCATCTACAGGGTATGAATTATGATTTTTAATAATTTACTCTAATTCCTCCTGTGAAAGTTGTGATAATGCAATTTGCCTATATACCTCACAGCTATTAAGAAGTTCTTTATGAGTACCTTTTCCCACTATTTTACCTTCATCCAATACTAATATCTGATCTGCATGAAGGATGGTACTGATTCTTTGGGCAACAATAATTACCGTACTTTCAGCGATTTCTGTTTTTAAAGCTTTTCTAAGTGCAACATCGGTTTTATAATCCAAAGCCGAGAAACTATCATCAAAGATGTAAATTTCCGGATTTTTAGCAATGGCTCTTGCAATGGATAATCTCTGTTTTTGACCGCCGGAAACATTACCCCCTCCCTGAGCAATAGGAGAATCATATCTATCTGGCTTTTCTTCAATAAAATCATAGGCCTGTGCAATCCTTGCCGCACCTTCTATTTCTTCCTGTGTTGCTTTTTCATTACCATATCGAATATTAGAATCAATGGTACCGGAGAATAGAACACCTTTTTGAGGTACATAACCAAGCTTATCTCTTAAATCATGCTGGGTTATCTTTCTAACATCAACACCATCTACCTTTACACTGCCTTCTGTTACATCAAAGAATCTTGGAATAAGGTTTATCAAAGTAGACTTACCACTGCCGGTACTTCCTATAATAGCTGTAGTTTCTCCCGGCTTTGCAGTAAATGATATATTGGATAGCACATCATCCTCTGCTTTCGGATACCGAAAAGAAACATTTTCGAATTCCACATAACCCTTTTTCATGGTATCAAAAGCAGCGGGAGTTTCCGGATCCTGTATAGATGCCTTTTTATTTAATACCTCCATAATTCTTGAAGCTGATACAGAGGCTCTTGGTAATATAATGGATAACATGGATAACATTAAAAAGGACATAATTATCTGCATGGTGTAAGATATAAATGCCATAATATCGCCTACCTGCATAGTACCTAAATCTATACTCTCAGCACCTTTCCAGAGAATAAGTATAGTAATGCCATTCATAATTATTGTCATAACCGGCATCATAAAAGCCATTACCCGGTTAACAAACAGATTTGTTCTCATTAGATCCCTATTGGCTTTATCAAATCTTTTTTCTTCTGTTTTCTCTTTACTAAATGCACGAATTACAGGAAGTCCTGTTAGAATTTCTCTGGTAACCAGATTCAATTTGTCCACTAATTTTTGCATAAATTTAAACTTAGGCATGGCCAGTACAAATAAAGTTCCCACCAGACCAAGCAGCAAGCATACACCTAAAGCGATGATCCAAGTCATGGAAGTATTAGTATTCAGTACTTTTATTACGCCTCCAATAGCAAGAATCGGTGCATAGAACACCATTCTAAGAAGCATTACCATAATCATCTGAACCTGTTGAATGTCGTTAGTACTTCTGGTAATCAAAGATGCGGTAGAGAACTGGTCAAATTCTAGATTAGAGAATTGTATAACCGTTGTAAAAACCCTTTCTCTTAAATCTTTTCCCAGACCTGCACCTATTCTTGCCGATAAGAATCCAACTGATACCGATGCTACGGTTGCAACCAAAGCTAATCCCAGCATTTTAGCGCCGGTTAGCATAATATAATTTCTTTGAATGCTATTAACATTCATGCCAATGGCTTGATACTCATTTTTTACAGCTGCAATAACCCCCTGTCCAATCATAGCGTCAGGTATGGCGGCTATTTTTTCCTCTATAGACCCTATTATTTTGTTAGATTGTTCTTTTGGTAAAATAGTAATAATATCAAGTAAATTTTTATCAGCCATTTCTTTTGGTAATTGTGATAACAGCTGTGATCTCATCTCTTTCGTTTCTTCGGAATCACTGTTAAGCATGCTTGCCAGTATCAAGGCATCCTTCATAATTGCTTCCAATTTTTCATACTCTTCCTGATTATTTTTACTGTTATCTTTCAGTATATATATGTTTTCCTTATCCAGAATCGGATATTTTTTTTGATAATCTTTAAACTCTTCTTTTGTTAAGTTGTCTTTAGACAAAAGGGTATAAGCATTTAGAACAGTTTCTTGTTCCTCTGCTTCCAACAGCTTTATTATATTAGCCATTTGACTTTCTCTAATTGCAACAGGAACAACTTCCTGTACACCACCTTGCTGGATTCCGATATCTACAATATCAGATGTATAGGTAGGTAAAGATAAATCACAAAAAGCCTGTAATACCAATAACCCAAATATCAAGATGATAAATGGTATTGACTTTTTTAAGTATTTAAATAATTTAAGCATATAAATCCTTCCTTCATTCCGTTTTATTTAGTGAATGACCGAAACTGATACCGGATGTTTATAGTCCCATTATTTTCTTAGCCAGCATAACGGTTTCTCCTGCATCCTTACCATATCCGTCCGCTCCGATTTCATCTGCATAACTTTGTGTAATAACAGCACCCCCGATTATAACCTTTGCATTAAGACCGGTTTCTTTATTCAGGCGAATTACTTCTTTCATCTCTAACATGGTAGTGGTCATTAATGCAGATAGCCCGATAATATCCGCTTTTTCTTTCTCAGCCACTTCAATTATCTTCTTGGAAGGTACATCTTTCCCAAGATCGATCACACGAAAGCCGTAATTTTTCAGCATTAGAACTACCAGATTCTTGCCTATATCATGAATATCTCCCGATACGGTGGCAAGGACAATGGTACCAAGGTGTTTTTCTTTCTCATCTTTTTTTAATAACGGTTCCAGCAGCTCAATAGCCAGCTTCATAGTTTCAGCAGAAGATATTAATTGAGGCAGAAAATAAATTTGCTTGTCAAATAATATTCCCACCTGATTAATGGCAGGAATCAGCAGATGATCAAGAATATAGGAGGGTGCTTTCCCTTCTTCCAATGTTTTCTTTACCAAATACACTATATTTCTTTTGTTTCCTTTTATAACTGCTTCATAAACAGGATTTGAATCTAAGGAGTTCTCTGAGTTTTCTCCAATAAGATTTCTATTATCAGAAGGAGAAGATGGACTCTTTCCTTTTTCATCCCTATTGACCGGTTTACTGCCGGTAATCACCATTAGTCTGGATGTAACACGATGGATATAACGAATATCCCCTTCTTCTTTTCCCCTTAATAAATCTGCTGCATAAACTGTATTCATTAATAAATCCTGAGCAGGATTAGCTATAGCCATAGTAAGTCCCGCTTGTACTGCAAAAGCTAAGAAAGTACTGTTAATAAATTGTCTTTCCGGAAGTCCAAAAGAAATATTGGATAAGCCGATTATCGTTGCCACTCCTAATTCTTCTTTACAATACTGAATGGTTTCCACAGTTTCTTTGGCGGCATTTTTATTAGCCCCAATTGTGTTAACAAGGCCATCCACTATAATATCTTCTTTTGTTAATCCGATTTTCTCAGCTTCATGTATAATTGTTTGAATAATTTCTTTCTTCTCTTCTATGTTCTTAGGCAGACCTTTTTCTGAAACAGGAAGTAAAATAAACATAGCACCATATTTTTTAGCTATAGAAAGCAATTGCTCACATTTATTTTTCTCCAGCGAAATAGAATTTATTAAAGCCCGGCCGGGATAAATACGAAGAGCAGCTTCAATAACACTAACGTAACTGGAATCAATGCATAAAGGTACATTGGATATGGCAGCAACCTCTTGCACTGCATTTACCATACTATCTTTCTCATCAATACCATTCATGCCCATATTAATATCCAATATATCTGCACCATTTTCGATTTGTTCATTGGCCATGGTTATTACCGTATCAAGATTTCCTGCCTTTAGCTCTTCCTGAAGTTTTTTCTTACCGGTAGGGTTAATACGCTCCCCTACAATCAGGAACTTTCCATTTAAATCAATATTTAAAGTATTTCTTTCAGTTGTAAGGGCTCTTTTCTTGTTCTTACTTATAGAACGAGGCTTTAAACTACTTATTTCCCTGCTTAGAAGATGAATATGTTCCGGTGTGGTTCCGCAGCATCCCCCAACCATACTTGCACCGGCCTCTACTAACTTTTTGGCCTCCAGAGAAAATTCTTCCGGTCCACAGTCAAATACGGTTTCCGATTCTATTAAAACCGGAAGTCCTGCATTGGGCTTTGCCGCTATAGGAACGGTAGCATATTCCTTCATAAGCTTTACTACCTCACACATTTTCTCAGGACCGGTAGAGCAATTTACACCAACTGCATCCGCCCCCATATTCTGAAGAACCATAATAGCAGTTGCAGGATCTGTGCCGTTAAGGGTTCTTAAATTTTCTTCAAAGGTCAATGTTATCATTACTGGTAAGTCACAGGTTTCCTTTACTGCAAGAAGAGCTGCTCTGCATTCAGACAGACTCATCATTGTTTCAATTACAAATAAGTCTACCCCTTCCATCAACATATAGGCAACTTGTTCCTTATAAATATCTACCAGTTCTTCAAATTGTAAGGAGCCCACTGGGTATAACTGTTCTCCGGTCATAGTTAAGTCTCCGGCAACAAACACTTTACGTCCGTTTTTTTCTGCATTTGACTCTTCAATTGCTTTCTTTGATATCCTCACCAATCCCCGATTTATATCTTCAATCTCATCTGCCAGACCGTATTCTCCTAACTTAATACGGTTACCGGAAAAAGTAGGAGCATAGAGAATATCTGAGCCGGACGCAATATACTCCTTTTGTAAATCAATGAGTATACGGCTATTTTCCAATATCCACTTTTCAGGACAGACTCCGGTGGGCATCCCCCTCTTTTGAAGGTTGCTTCCCGTAGCTCCGTCTAAAAGAACTATCTTGCTATTTATTAAGTCTAAAAATTCTTTCCTTGTCATCTTATCATTCCTTTCTTAATGATACAGCCAACGGTATCACCCACTATTTGTAACTAACTCCAATTTATATAATTCGAATTTTATCCATTAAACTAACACGGTTAAACGGCAGCATAAAGTAATATCCGTCTGCAAATGGACTAAGCTTTTCAATAATCTCATTGGCAATCTCCGCCCCTGTCCATTCCGCTTCTTCTTTTGACATATCCGGATGATAACGTTTAACTATTTCATCAGGCACGTGAATGCCTGTAATTTCATTCTTAATAAAGTTAGCATTACGATAACTGACAAGAGGCATAATGCCGCAAAGTATTTTTGTATCTATCTTTTCCTTTATACTTTGAATCCGGTCAACATCCTCCTTGCTAAAGATAGGCTGGGTCAGAAAATATTTTACACCGGCATCTATTTTTCTCTGCATCCGTTCTACAATTTTATTAATATCTCCCCGTCCATAATTAAGAGCACCTCCGTAATAAATGGGCTCTTCACTGAAATGTTCCCGGTTCATCTCTTTTACAAAGTCCATAAGCTGTATAGAGTTATAATCAAATACTCCAGTAGCAGATTGTCTGTTCTCACTGGGAATTGGATCACCTGTTACTACTAAAATATTGCGGATACCATTAACATACGCACCCAGAATGCCGGATCGCATAGCTATCATATTCTTATCCCGGCAGCATAAATGGGGCATCACTTCCATTCCCGTTTCCCTGGCTATCTTAACACTCATTAAAATGGAGTCAACACGGCTTCTGCCCATAGGGGAATCTGCCAATGTAATTACATCTACCGTACTGTTTTTTAATTTATTGGCACACTCAAGAATCTTTTCATCCTTTGCATCAAATGGAGGATCTAACTCCACAGCTACAACTTTTTTGCCGGGCTGAAATAATTCATAAAGGTTATTCTTATGAATTACCCCATCTGCACTCCTATTTTCCTTATTCTCTTCTGAAGAATTTTCATGTTTTAAGGAAAGAGTAACCTGTTGTGAATAAGTTATCCGGTTTCCCCGATTCAGATCCTGCATATTAATATGCTGATTAATATTTTTAATATAGTTAGGGGTTGTTCCGCAACAACCGCCCATTATATCTACCCCAAGACCAGCAATCCGTTTCATATTTTCCGTAAAGTAGCCTTCATTATCCATGAATACCATTCGATTCTGAAACTGTTCCGGATAGCCTGCATTGGGTGTAATCACAATGTATTTATTATCCGGTAAAGGAACCTTCTTCAATATGTGATACATATGACCGGAACCAATTCCGCAGTTAAACCCTCCTGCATCTATTTCGTTTGTTTTTGCTAACTCTTCAAGAAGGGAGGTTATACTAATGCCTGCGGCGGTATAACCATTCTTATCCAAACAAAAATTTGTAATAATAAAAGTATCCGGCAATTTTTCTTTAATATACGGAACTAGTTCCCGTATATACTTAAAACTTGAAAATGTTTCAAATAAAATAACTTCCGGTTTCTCTTTTAAAAACACATCACATATAAACTTGTATTCTTCCAATAATTCTTCTTCTGTTTTTGAACTTTCCGATATGGGTCCTATATCACAGGCAATATAAACTTCTTTTCCGCTTTCTTCCACCGCCTTTTTGGCAATATCATAGGAAGCTTTTATTAGCTTCTCTTGTTCCCCGCTGGTAATGGAAAGAGCCTCCCGGTTAGCCGCAAAAGAATTGGTTCGAATCAGTTTGGCACCTGCTTCTATATAGCTTTTATGAATATTTATAATGGTGTCCGGAGCATTCAAATTGGCATATTCTGATATCTCATTATTATTATTCACTAATCTGGAATAATAAGTCCCCATTGCACCGTCCATGACTAATTTATGTTGTAGTAAATAATCTTTTATTTTCATGAAATCTCCTCATATCCTAATATCCTATACAGGATTTATTCATTGGTTTAATCTTCTAAATATAATAGCATAAATATTTAAAATTGAAAGAAAAATTGTATAAATTTTTAAATTATTTTTCATCACAAGGTTTCCTGATTCATTTCTTGTTCCTAGCCCACTGTACAATTTAAGGGTCAAATCCCCTTAATCTACTGTATTATATTTGTAAAATTGGTACTTTCAATCCACTGTATTATATTTCTTATAATTGTAAATTGTGGTAGCCCTTTCTTTCATTTTGATGTATAATGTAAAAAATGTATTTACTAATATTAGAGGTAGTAAATACTATTTTCATAATTTTATTATTAGTATGGAATCTTTGGTTAACATATCAGCATTAATTTCTGGTCTTAACCAGGGATTTACTACATAAAATCGGAGGTTACTATTATGGCATCAAAAACACAAATACCGGTAAGAAGTGAGTTAGACCCACAATATACCTGGGCAATTGAGGACTTATACCCATCTGATGAAGCATGGAAATCCGAGTTTGAGAACGTAAAGACTTACCTTGAAAAAATTGCTTCCTATAAAGGAAAGCTCGGAGAATCAGCAGAGATACTATATGAATATCTGAAATTAAGTGATGAAGTAAATATATTAATGAGTTATTTAGGACATTATGCAGCCCGTAAACACGATGAAGATACAAAAGTATCTGTTTATCAGGATATGTACGGCAAGTTTTATTCCTTAGTAGTTGAAATTCAAAGTGTATCATCTTTTGAAACACCGGAATTACTGCAGATATCAGATGAAGTGTTAGAATCCTTTTATGCAGCAAAGCCGGAATTATCCCTTTATAAGAAACATCTGGATGAAATACGGAGAAAAAGAGAACATATACTTTCACCGGAAGAAGAAAGAATCATTGCTTTAGCAGGTGAAATGACCTTAGCACCGGGTAATATTTATTCTATTTTCGGTGATGCTGATTTGCAATTCCCGGATGCCATTGATAAGGATGGCGTTCCACATCAGGTAACCCAGGGCAGCTTTATATCTTTAATGGAAAGTGAAGACCGTGTGTTAAGAAAATCTGCCTTCCAGTCCTTTTATCATTCCTATGGAACTTACAAAAATACTATGGCTACCGTTTTAAATTCTCAGGTTAAACAGTTAATTTTTAATGCAAAAGCAAGAAAATATTCTTCCACCCTTCAGGCATCTTTAGATGAAACCAATGTACCTGTTGAAGTATACCATAATTTAATTGATGCAGTGCATAATAATTTTTCCTATATGCATAAATACGTAAGGCTCCGTAAAAAATTATTAAAACTGGATGAACTTCATATGTATGATCTTTATACTCCTATAATAAAGGATGTAGATGTAACCATAACCTATGAAGAGGCTAAGAAAAATGTAATGGAAGCAGTAAAGCCTTTAGGAGAGGAATATCAACGTATTTTACAAGAAGGTTTTAACAACCGTTGGATAGATGTTTATGAAAATGTAGGTAAGAGAAGCGGTGCATATAGTGCAGGCGCCCGTGTACATCCATACGTTTTATTAAACCACAAAGAAAATTTGGATAGTGAATTTACTCTGGCACATGAAATGGGCCACGCAATACACTCCTACCTTTCCAATCGGGAACAGCCATTTATATACACTGAATATAAAACATTCGTTGCTGAAGTTGCTTCTACCTGTAATGAAGCATTATTGATGGAATATTTGTTAAATAAAACAGAGGATAAATACCAACGGGCTTATTTAATTAATTATTTCCTGGAGCAATTCAGAACTACCATATACCGCCAAACTATGTTTGCAGAATTCGAATTGCTGATTAACAGAACGGTGGAAGAGGGAGAAAGCCTTACAGCTGAAAGAGTTTGCAGCCTTTATAGAGATCTAAATAAACAGTATTATGGAGACGATATTGTAATTGATCCTGAAATTGATTTAGAATGGGAAAGAATCCCCCATTTTTATTACAATTATTATGTATTCCAATATGCAACAGGTTATTCTGCTGCTATCGCTCTATCCAGAAGAATCCTTACGGAAGGAGAACCTGCTGTAAAAGATTATCTTCAATTTTTAAGCGGTGGCTGTTCCAAAGATCCGGTTTCCCTATTAAAAGATGCAGGAGTGGATATGACCACTGCAAAACCGGTTAATGATGCCTTGGCTTTATTTAATAAATTAATTGACGAATTAGATACCTTATTAAGTTAAGCTTGTGAAAAACTGAACAGATTATAATAAACAGGTGTCACTCTAAGCACCAATCGGGTTAACAAAGCTAATCCCTTTTTTGCTTAGAATGACACCTGTTGTATAAACCATTATGAAAGATAAGAAGTCAATTATAAAAAAATAAATCTCTGCAGCTTTAACCACTCATTCTTTATCCCGTATATTTCTGACCATTTCAAAAGCTCCGGTACTGGCCAGACCACTTGCAAGGCCACCTAAAAGAATCTGTAGATTAAATTTCCAATCATTCATCCAAACATTTAGTAATACTCCCACAATACCCATAATAAGTGGTATGTATTTATTGGGGATAAAATCCAAACTGTGCTTGATTATGTACCCTAAAGCCAAACAAATACCAACGATTAATGCCACCACATATTGGTTTAAGAACTCCACAAAAACTCCTCCTTTTCATAATATTTTTAAAATCTATGACTCTTTTGAATTTCAATAAAAAATAATTCTATTACTTTCTATATTATATTAATAAGGTCATAAAAAAAGAGCCAAGTTCCTTACTTTTATTAAAGTTTTTTCATCCAACATTGCTTTTTTAACACAATTGCATAATTTCTTAATTTCAGATAATACTTCTTATAAGAGAAATCTTTTCATGATAATTTTATTGAAATTAATGAAAGCTTTTTTAAGGTTTTTCGTAAGTATATTTTTTTAAATTTCATGAATTTTTTGATATTCTCATTCTTTCTTAAAATATATTTTTAATAATTTTACCCGGAGGTGAAAGTTTATGGACCCTAGTGGAACACCCACTCCAGCAATGCCTCCTCTTTACCCTGGATTCTTAATTAATTATTTTGCTTATTCACAAGATGGAAATGACTACTTTGATTCTCTGGATTCTGATACGAAAGACTATGTAGCAAAACATGTAGATGATTTAAGCTCTATAAATGATATCAAAGCATGTATAAATGAATTAAACGGAGACAAATAATTACGAGGAAGGAGCCGTCATGGAAAACAAATTATATGATGATTATAAAATAGCTCATATATCAACAAATGAAATTGATAAAATAGATGAGTTACAAGAATCCATTAAAAACAGTTCTAATAAAGACGTTGTATTAATTGCATACGAACCAAAAGAAGAAACCAAGGGTTAAACCTTGGTTTTCTTTTTATAGTCTCTTTTTTATACTTCATTCCTTTTCCATAAAACTGCATAATTTCCTTTTTTTATTAAAAGTTCACACTAACTTCACAGAAATAACAAACATTCAACACAGTTTCTTCTTACAATAACAATTATCAAGTTCCCCAACTTGTTTACATATATTTTTCCATTGAGAGGCAGTAGTTTTTCTACTGGCCTCTCCTCCTTTATATATTATTATGTTCTCAGATCATAAAAATAACTAATAAATGAATACATAAAAAACCGAATATGCCATATATTTTACAAAGTCAATATGAATGCTTTATTCAAAAGGAGTAATATTGGATTTTCAGCAAAGTAAAACCTACATAAACTTACAAATTGCATTGCAGAATGAACTTCAATCAAATGCTAAATTACAATTGTTCCGAAAAAAAGCTGATCAGGATGAATTGCTGGTAATTCGGTATATTTTTGATACTGCCGCAAGAAATGCTGAATTTATCTCAGAAAGACTTCGAAGAATATTATATGGCGGTGATCCATCAACTTTAAATAACTTATTAGAAGCTTCCGCTGATGCTGAAAAAGCGGAAAAAAGTTACCGGGAATATTCCCGAATTGCTCTTGAAGAAGGATATCAGGATATTGCAGCATTATTTAACGGTATAGGAAACATAAAATTAAGTCACGATGTAGCTTTTCATAGAACGGCTGAGGACATTCAAAATTCAGAATTATTTTGCAAACCTACGGAAACTTTATGGATATGCTTAGGCTGCGGTAATATTATAGGCGGATTGTGTGCACCTGAAATTTGTCCAATCTGCGGTTATCCTCAAGGATATTATCAGATATACTGTCAATGTTAAAATTTACGCCATCTAACATCGTTAGGCTGTGCGGGAGCGTGGACTCCTTTTCACGCTCCCGTCTCATCATATAATTTATCCGTTCAATCACCTGCCGCCATGTTTAAAATAATAAGATACATCTGTCGTGTTTATATTAAACAAGCTATACATAGCACTTAGAGCAATAATAAAGATTATGGAGGATGTTATAAGTCTTATAGTATACTTACATCTACTTTTAACAAGTTCTGTATTGTCAAGTATTACACCATAATCTTTCCATAGTTCAGCTGCATATGCTAATAATGCAAAAAAATTTAGTATTAAACAAAGGGTAATTTTGTTCATGCTATCATTCCTTTATAAACTCAATTCTAAAATCCTTTAAAAGCTCCAGATTAGTTAATTGTATTAGCTTCTTTAAGTCACTCTCTCTATTTGTAATGAAGCGTTCCTGTTCTTCTTTTCTTGATTTAAGAATAGTATGGAAGCCATTCTGTCTATATATGCGTATTAACTGTAAAATTAATTCTTTTTTCCGTAAAGTGTTACTTCTATTCTATTTTTATTTCGTTTGGTTGGTAAATTGATCAAAGTTATTTCTTGCATCACTTATTTATCTAACTTCTTTATTTTTAAACATAATAAAAGTACCTAAGCTATAGCCTAAGTACTCCATAAAATTCTACATTCCTCCTAATCCACCTTTTACAGAATCAGACTTATATTTTTAATTCATCTCTTTTTTATGAAATCACAATACTGCACTAAAATATCTTTTGTCATCTTATCACCCCTAACTGTTCATAAACTTTTTAATAACCATTCAAATATAGTACATATATGAACGATACAATATAGTTATAGAGTTTTACATAGTAACCTTCCTTTTTCATAAGTGGCCAGTAGGGATTACCTGCTGGCTTCTCCTTTTTTATATTTATATAATAATTAGTACACTAGAAAGAAAATATTAACTTAATTAACGACACCATGTTGGGTGGAATAAAACAGAATCTGGCACAGGTAAATGAAGGGCAAAAGGCACTAAGATGACATATGATAAATATCGCGGTAGATTTGTAAAGGTAATGGCACAATGCGGATTAAAGATATACCCCCATTGTTTGTATGCTTTTATAACAAAAGGCAAATTTTCTTAAGGAATATATTATTAAAATAAAATAAGCAGGCATATCGTATTTTATCGATATGCCTGCAATTTTTATAAAATGTTTTGTTCCTTACGACTGTTCCTTACGCGTTCCTTACACATTGTTTTATGTAATGTGCCGCTATCTAACAATCAGTGTTTATGCTAGTTATTAGAATTTACCTGCATCAGCAGCTTGCTGTAAAGCAACTGCAACTGCAACTGTAGCACCAACCATTGGATTGTTACCCATTCCAATAAGTCCCATCATTTCAACGTGAGCAGGAACGGAAGAAGATCCAGCAAATTGTGCATCAGAGTGCATTCTTCCCATAGTATCTGTCATACCATAAGAAGCAGGACCTGCTGCCATGTTGTCCGGATGAAGAGTTCTTCCTGTACCGCCGCCGGAAGCTACGGAGAAATATTTCTTTCCTTGTTCCATACATTCTTTCTTGTATGTACCTGCCACTGGATGCTGGAATCTTGTAGGGTTAGTTGAGTTACCGGTAATAGATACGTCAACACCTTCTTTATGCATGATTGCAACACCTTCTGTTACGTCATTAGCACCATAGCAGTTAACTTTTGCTCTGTCACCTTTTGAGTAGGATTTTCTGAATATTTCTTTTACTTCACCTGTATAGTAATTCATTTCTGTCTCAACAAATGTAAATCCATTAATTCTGGAAATGATTTGTGCCGCATCTTTTCCTAAACCATTTAAGATAACTCTTAAAGGTTTATTTCTAACTTTATTAGCAGATAATGCAATACCGATTGCACCTTCCGCAGCCGCAAAGGATTCATGTCCTGCTAAGAAACAGAAACATTCCGTTTCTTCTTCCAGTAACATCTTCCCTAAGTTACCATGTCCTAAACCAACTTTTCTCTGGTCAGCAACAGAACCTGGAATACAAAATGCCTGAAGTCCTTCACCAATTGCTGCAGCAGCTTCAGAAGCTTTTCTGCAATTTTTCTTAATAGCAATTGCAGCACCTACAATATAAGACCAGCAAGCATTTTCAAAACAAATAGGTTGAATACCTTTTACTTGGTTATATACATCAAGTCCGGCTGCTTTTGTAATCTTCTCAGCTTCTTCGATAGAAGATATACCATAGCTGTTTAATACTGCATTAATTTTATCTATTCTTCTTTCATATGATTCAAATAAAGCCATTTTATGTATCCTCCTCTATTATTCTTTTCTAGGGTCAATAATCTTCACTGCATCAGCAACACGACCATATTGTCCCTTGGCCTTTTCCCAAGCTGTTGTAGGGTCATCGCCCTTCTTAATAAAGTCAGTCATTTTACCCAAGCTTACAAATTGATAACCGATAATTTGATCTTCTTCGTCAAGAGCAATTCCTGTTACATAGCCTTCAGCCATTTCAAGATAACGAGGTCCTTTCTTTAATGTACCATACATAGTACCAACCTGGCTTCTTAGTCCTTTTCCTAAATCTTCAAGTCCTGCACCTACAGGCAGACCATCTTCTGAGAAAGCACTTTGTGTTCTTCCATAAACGATTTGTAAGAAAAGTTCTCTCATAGCGGTGTTGATTGCATCACATACTAAGTCTGTATTTAAAGCTTCCAGGATAGTTCTTCCCGGAAGAATTTCTGCTGCCATAGCTGCAGAGTGAGTCATACCGGAACATCCGATTGTTTCTACCAATGCTTCCTGGATAATACCATCCTTTACGTTAAGTGTTAATTTACAGGCACCTTGTTGTGGTGCACACCAGCCAACACCATGTGTTAAGCCGGAAATATCAGTTACATCCTTAGCTTTTACCCATTTTGCCTCTTCTGGAATAGGGGCTGCTCCATGGTTAACACCTTGTGCAACTGGACACATCATTTCTACTTCATGTGAATAAATCATATTGAGACTCCTTTCAATATACATAATAATGCATATTACGCATTCGCACCTATTTTCTCACAAATAATCTGATTAGTCCATAGTTTTGTTAATTTTTTTTCAAAGTTTTCATTTCTTTAGTACTTTTTTATCCTTTACAGATACATATTCATTGTTTTCGATAGTATATCTCCAAAGATAATCCTTGGCCTCTCCTGCATAATCAATATTAATTCGTTTGGAAGAGACGATATTGATAGATTCTTTGTAGGAAATGCTATCCTGATATTCCAGGTATAACTTATTTCCACAAAGATCCATACCATAATTATTCTTATCTATACCCATTGCAGCACATAATTTCCCTGGCCCGCTGCAAAGATTCTTAAGCTTATCTGTTTTACGGCGTTGTTTCATTAAATCGATTCCTTCCACAGGTTCCAAAGCCCGAAGTAATACAACCTCGGGAATCTCTTCTTTATTGGTAACTATATTCATACAGTAATACATTCCATAGATTAAATATATATAAGCATACCCGCCTTCTCCGTATTGAATCTCTGTTCTTTGGGATCTTATATTTTTATAGGAATGGGCAGCAGCATCTTTTGGCCCCATATAAGCTTCTGTTTCCACAATGATTCCTTTTGTAATTCCTTCTTTGGTTTCATGAACAAGTACAAGGCCCAATAAATCTTTTGCCACCTCTACAGCGCTTCTTTGGTAGAAATCTCTGGTGACTTTCATATATACACCCATTGCATATCAAATCTGTTTATCGATGTATACTCTGCCTACAGATTTGATATTGCCACAAATATCAAGTTGAAAGAATCATTTTGTGGCATCCTCTCTATATTCTTACTTTCTTTCAACTTCTTTTTCTTTTTAAATAGTAATTAAAATAAAAAGTATCGTAAACGTTATTTAAAGTTTACGATACTTTTATTTTTTAGTCAAATAAGAACCTATATGCAACATTTAGAGTTAACTGTATAACTTATGTTAAATAATTCTTTTATTACTTCTACTTTACATAGTATTGCATAGGATAGGAAAGATATTCTACATTATCCATTTTTTCAATTGTATAATAACCGGCCGGTGCATTTAAGATAGTTGGAATACGGTTCACAACGGTTGCACAAGTATGTTCCACCGTGGCCGGTTTGTTAACATGAAATTCTGTATCCGGTTCTCCGATAATCTTCCAGTCACACATATCTCCATCATCAGGTCCGTATACTTTACCAATACACTGAGTTTCAATAATTGGTCCCTGGAAGGTTTCTGTAGTTACAACCGCACTCATACCAATACAGTTACCTTTCGGAATAGTTTCACCAAGGGTGGAAGAATATAAATCTTTATCATAAAAATAAGGAACACATTTTTGAGACTGGGATTTGATGGTCCATCCCATTTTTGAGCAGATAGCTTCATTGGAATTCCATACATACGCAGGCTCCAGTACTTCCGGATGTGCAATTTCTTTTTCAAACTGTTCCGGTGTTAAACCTGCGCCATGAGCCTTAGCTAAAGCCAGCCCATAATCTTCTACATTATAACTGACAGCTCCTTCTATCTTTTCTATCTTATGAATACCACCTGCCACACAAGCTATCATATTTACCCAATATATATCCTGCATTCCGGATCCTGCAATGGTACAGTTATTTTCTTTGGCCAGTTTATCCAACTTGTTAGTCAAAGCTGCAGCCGTAGTCCATGGATAAATTGCTTCTTCACAGGTAGTAATTACGTTAATTCCACGGCTAACTACCTTTTCCACATAGGGATATATGTCCTTTATAAAACTAAATAAAGTGACAATAGCAATATCCGCATCACATTCATCAAGGACGGCATCTGCATCACTACGAATAGGTACTCCAAGCTTTATTCCAAGACCTGCAAAGTCCCCCACGTCCATTCCAACAACCTCTGGATTTACATCAATTGCGCCAACAATTTCCGCACCATTCTCATACAGATATCGAAGGGCATATTTAGCCATTTTACCGCAACCGTACTGCACAACTCTGATTTTCTCATGAAACATAATAATACCTCCTTTAATTCAATGTGAATATTTTTCGGAAACTTAATATATCTGATATTGCAGATATATTTGGTTACATTATTATCATAAACTTTATAGGAGGTATAAAGTCAATAGAATATTGATATTTTTTTAACAATTTATTTTATACGAATTGGAATCTGTAATTTTAAGAACATTTCCCTCTCATTACATTTTAAGGCAGGCAATTCGGCAATTACTTCACATATATAATCTCCCACAATTTCATATCCTTTTTTATCTATCTCCTCTAAAAGCCGCATTGCATAAGGAATTTCAGCTTCAAATTTGTTACAAAATATACAGACGTACATATTACTGGGTATGGTAGTAATTAGATCTTCCGTTACAAAATCTTCATCCAGCTGTACGAATATTTCTGTTGATTCAAATACCCGATTTAAAAGTTTATTCTTTTTCATTATAGTTCCAGCATTATAAAAACAAACTTGAGGAAGGGCATCTTTTAGCATCTGTTCTTTGAACTTTCTCAATAGCTTTTCATAAGTTTCTATTCCATAATCATAAAAGTTTACTCCTATTTCCCTTACATATAATTGCCTCTTACTTATGTACTCTATGGTAATAGTACCGGGAGGAGGTGAATTTAGATATCTGTCATAGGAGTCTATGGTTCTGTTAATGGCCTTTCTCTTATATTGCAATTCTCTTATTTCATCATTGATTTTATCTTTTTGTTTCTCCAATATCTCTTTAAAGAATGCAATGTTATTCTGCTTTAAATGCAGCTTAATCTCTTTTAACGGCATACCTAATTCTTTCATATATTGAATCATATCCAACTGAGCACTTTGCTTTACATCATAATAACGATAGCCATTGCTTTCATCCACCATCTCAGGCTTTAATAAACCAAGCCGGTCATATAAACGCAGGGTTTGTTCAGAAACATGATTGAGTTTCGCCATTTTTCCTATTGATAAACGCTCCATTATTACACATCCTTTTTTGAAAACTTTATAGCAGGTATAAAGTAATGGTTGTCATGTGCCCTTTTATAGAAAGAATATTGCTTATAAAAATTATAGCATTTGTACAGCCATTGTCAATGTTGCCCATATCCCATAAACATATATTTTATTATAAAAAACTAGTAATCACCCACAAAACATAGACATTTATATAAAAAGGCTGAATCCAATGCAATATCAAATTCAGCCCTTAAAACTTATTTACTTAGATATCGTTCAGTGCCAGTGGGATAAACCTTTACTAAAAACAAGACTCTGCTTTGGACTTAGCTGTACATACCTGATTAATTTCATCAAGTTTTTCCTGCATCTCTTCTTTTGTAATATCACCACCTAATAAAGATGTAATTACATTATAGATTCCCATATAATTACCCTTTAATAATGGTACCATAGCGTCCACATTATCCTTAGTAAGAACTCCTTTTTCAACAAGGAAATCAAGATACATTTTTTTTGATACGGTATTTTCAAATACTCTGGCATGCTGGGAATCCAGATACAGATACCTGAACTTCTTTTTGGCATCTTTCATTTCCACACTTGCAGTTAACACAATATCTTCACAGGACTTTCCAATATGAATATCAAAAATACCATCCTCCACAACCCAGTCCTCAGCCTCTGGATCATAATAGGCAAAATCTCTGTAAGACAGTTCAAAAGTAACGGTTTTACTCTCTCCCTGCTCTAATTCAATTTTCTCAAATTTCTTTAGTTCTTTTATCGGACGCAGCAATCTGGATTCTTTGTCAGACACATATAATTGAACAACTTCCTTCCCTTTGCAGGAACCTGTATTAGCAACCGTTACCTGAACTGTCAATTTCTGGATGCCATTCATTACAGTTTTATCTAATTTCAAGTTTGAATAAGCAAACTCCGTATAACTTAAACCAAATCCAAATGGAAATAACGTATCAATCTTTTTCTTTTCATAATAACGATATCCCACGAAAATACTTTCTCCATATATATGATGGTTGCATTCACCTGGGAATAAAGGATAGGCAGAAGTATCTTCCAAGCGTTTTGGAAAAGATACAGGCAGTTTACCGGATGGATTTACTATACCAAATAATATATCTGCTACGGCTTCTCCAACGGTTTCACCTACTAAAAACTGTTCCACCACAGCACCTGCTCCATTAATCCATGGATCCATAGTAACCGCATCTCCATTATTTAAGACAACAATAACCCTTTTTTGAATCTTACAGATTTCCTGAATCAGGCGAATATGAGAGGAATCAATATCCAAGGTCTTCCTGTCAAATCCTTCTCTGTCATAAGCAACCCATAAACCTGCAAAAATAACAGCTGCATCTGCCTCCCCGGCTTTTTCTACCGCCTCTGTAAGTAACTGATCATTTATCCTGTTATTTATTTCATAACCTTTTGCATAGGTTATCTTAATATCATTACCTGCTAACCGGCAGATTTCATCATATGGATTGCTGATTCTGGTTGGGTTTACCAAAGTACAGCCTCCCCCTTGATATCTTGGTTCTGTTGCAAAAGCACCGATAACAGCTACTTTCTTATATTTTTCTTTGGTAATTGGAAGCAAGTTATTCTCATTTTTTAATAAAATAATTGAATCTTCTGCCACTTTTTTTGCAATCTCCCGATGAGATTCCCAATCAATACTGTCTTTAAAACGTTCCTGTGCTTTTGCTTTAAATATCATTTCTAAGATACGGCGCACACTAACATCTAGTACAGATTCATCTAAAGTTCCGTTTTCCACCGCTTCCTGAATAGATTTGTTATTTCTTCTGTTTTCAGGCATATCCAAATCATTTCCTGCTTTTAAAGCCTGCACACGGTCTTTGATACCGCCCCAGTCTGATACAACAACCCCATCAAAGTTCCACTCATCTCTTAAAATATCTGTAAGCAGCCTTCTATTCTCTGCCATCTGTACACCATTTACCTTATTATAACTGGACATAACCGTCCAGGGTTTTGCATTTTTAATTGCCAATTCAAATGGCGCAAGATAAATTTCCCTCAGGGCACGCTCATCAACATCTGAGCTCATATTAATTCGCAAGGTTTCCGCATTATTTGCAGCAAAATGCTTGATACTGGTTCCCACACCCTGACTTTGAACCCCCTTAATAAAGGCCTCTGCCGTTTTACCGGTTAAATAAGGGTCTTCTGAATAATATTCATAGCCTCTTCCTCCTAAAGGACTTCTTTTTATATTAATACCCGGAGCTAGTAAAATATTTACTTTTCTGAAATTGCACTCATCTCCCAGCATGGCCCCCATAGATTCTATGAGTTCCATATTCCAGGTTGATGCCAATGCTGCACCGGAGGGATAGCATACTGCTTCATACTGCTTGGTGATAGTAGGTGAGTTCTGGGTTAAATCTGTTACCTGCAAAAATTCAGAAGTATCTTGTTTTCTTTGATTATGAACAGGTTTCATAATACGGATTCCATTGGAACCATCTGCCATCCATATTGCAGGAATTCTTTTGTCCTCTATATCTTTTGTCTGCCAAAGTCCTATACCGGAACACAAGGATACTTTCTCCTCCAATGTTAATTTCTTCATAATATTATCAATCTGATTCATAGTTCATCCTCCTTTATCCTTTTACTCCGCTGGATGCGAAACTTTCAATGAAATATTTCTGGGTGAATAAGAACAAAATAATTAATGGTGCTAAGGCTAATGTACATCCTGCCATAATCAATGCATAATGTGTACTCTGCGCTTGTTGAAACCGCTGCAGTCCCACAGTTAATGTAAGAAGGGATTCCTTATTGCAGTATATCAGGGGATTGATATAGTCATTCCATGTCCATGAAAATGAAAATAAAAGGAGAGTCACAAGCCCGGACTTGGTTAAAGGTAAAATAACCTGAAAAAATGTACGAAAATGATTTGCACCGTCTAATTGTGCAGCTTCTGTTAGTTCATAGGGAATTCCCTCAAAATACTGGCGCATTAAAAATGTATTAAATGCCGAAAAAATACCCGGTAATATTAAAGCATAAAATGTATTGTTTAAGTGAAGCTGGCCAAAATAAATATATTTGGGTAATAATACAACCTGTACAGGAACCATCAATGTTGCCAGATATACGGCAAATATTATATTTTTCCCACGAAATTTCAGCCTTGCAAATCCATAGGCGGCGGTAGTTGATAATATCATGGTACCTATTAAAGTAACAGATGTGACGATTAAACTATTTTTATAATACAATGGGAAATCACTCTTAAACCAAACCGTAGGATAGTTGTTCCAGTTCACAACCTTTGGTATTATTCGTATTGGGAATTCCATAACATCGATTTCATTCTTAAAAGAAGCTGAAACCATCCATATAAAAGGGAATATGCATAGTAACGCAAATATACCTACCAATGCAGTTATAACCAGTCGAAGAAGAAATGTTTTACACTTTGAATTCATCATACTCCTCCTTATTAAACCGTCACTTTATCTTTCAGTTTTACCTGAAACATAGAGATGACAAATATTATTGCAAATAGTAATACGGCAACTGCAGAAGCATAGCCAATGTTATGTTCCTTAAATGCATAATGGTAAATACAATAAACTAATACATTAGTTGAATAACCCGGTCCGCCTTCTGTTAATACGTTAATCTGATCAAAAACCTTAAAGGAATTCATGGTTGCTAAAATAGAAACAAAGAAAATGTTAGGTCCCATCATTGGTACTGTAATCTTGAAAAAAGATTGAATTCCTCCAGCACCGTCAACTTTTGCAGATTCATAAATTTCACTTGATATTCCCTGCATGGTAGAAAGGAAAATAATCATATAGTAACCAACATCATGCCAGATAGACATGATAATGATTCCTCCCAATGCAGAAGCACTGCTGGTAAACCAGCCCGGTAAATTACTCATACCCAATGCACTTAGTATGGAATTAATCGGTCCCCCTTCCGGATTTAATAAAATAAGCCAGATATAGGCTACGGAAACCATAGCTGAAATATAAGGCATAAAGCACATAAGCCTTAATGGGATTTTAAAAAACACAAAACGATTTAATAAAGCTGCCATTACCATAGCGATACAAATAGATATAGGAACATATAGTCCTGTATACACCAGATTGTTTATTAGAGCTGCCTTTAGACGTTCATCACTGAACATATCAGTAAAGTTATCCATGCCTACAAACTCTATTCCCTGTAAACCCTGCATAGGGTTCCATTTTGTAAAACCCAGAAGCAGGGATAACAGAATTGGAAGTGCAACAAATATCAATATTCCGATAAAATTAGGAATAACAAACAAATATCCTGCCCTTTCTTCTCTTAGCTCCCGTTTGGTTAGCTTTTTTCTTGCTGTAATAATTTTTATCCCGTTGGTTTTTTCCTTCAAATCAATCACCTTCTCTTATTTTTGGGCATAAAAACTGCCACAAAATACAGTGTCAGAACTAATCCAATCCATTTTGTGGCAGTAAGCAGTTATCATATCACACTAATTTTATAAACTATTTATTATTTAATTCCTTACTAATTGATTCATTGGTCACTTTTTCAATGGTATCCGTAATTTCCTCAATTGTTTTTTCACCATTAAAGTAAAGCTGGGTCTGTTCCTGCATGGACTGTTGGTATTCAGCAGAACCAATACCAATAGGCTTTTGTGTACAGGTAGTCAAGTCACCAAATATAACTTTTATATCATCTGCCTCCAAATTGGAACCTTCAATAAAAGTATTGATTAAATCATCATTGTATGACGGTTTATAAGAAGGATAATTGCCTATTCCTGCAGTTCTTTTTGCTCCTTCTTCAACTATATAGCGAATAAATCTCCATGCTTCTTCTTTATGCTCAGAATTGGCCGGAATAGCTAATATGGATGCTGCCACACAGAAATTATTATTTTCTTTAACGTTTTCATCATATCTTGGCAGCGGTGCTACTCCAATTTTGAAATCGTGAGGATAATTTTCCTGATCCTTTATATTTTGTACAATCCATGAACCGGCTTGTACCATAGCACATTTTCCACCTAAAAAATAAGCGCTTTGGGTTGCTTTTGTTGCTATAATCTGATTAAAAGATAGTTGAATGCCCTCATCGTCTAATTTCTTTCTGGTTTCAAGAGCCTTAATAAAGCCCTCCGCTTTGATATTACATTTTCCATCTTCCGTATACCAGTCAGAAACCTCATTACCTATAGGGGCCCACTGTCCGTTAAATGTATGGGTATATGTTCCGTATATCTTGTCCTGTCCTTCACCCTTTGTGAGTTTTCTTGCAATATCAATATATTCATCCCATGTCCATAAACCGTCAGGATAAGGAATACCGGCTTCATCAAACATATCTTTATTGTACCAGATTCCTTCAACTGTAGAACGGTAGGGATATCCATAATACACACCGTCGTATCTTGCATAATCTAAAATATCTCCAAAATTAGCTTCCATATCAATTCCGTCTTTTTTAATAAACTCATCAAGAGGTGCATATATCCCATTCTTCATACGAAGCATCTGTTCTCCGTCAGATCCGGGCATAACATCAATTTCACCCCCGCCCATTGCAAGCACATCTAATTGTGTTAGTTTATCAGAACCATTATCCGGAATCATATGATATACAACCTTAATATCCGGGTTGGCTGCATTGAAATCATCAATAATGGATGTATCTAAGTTAACCCAATCATAATAATTAATTGTAACCTTATCCTTGGACCCAGTGTCTTCTGCTGTCTTCTTATCAACTTCTGCTGTTTTCGGTGAATCCTCTTTTACATCCTTTGTTGTACTTTTCCCGCCATCTGAATCCCCATTCTTTCCGCCGCATCCGGTAAGCATAACTGCTGCTAAAACTCCAACCACTATAAGTCTTAATACACTCTTTTTCATAACGTTCCTCCTCGCAAATTTTGATTCCACAAATGGGTTTATTCCTCCCATTCTCAGCTACTGTTACTGCTTATGCCACGTTCTTTATATCTTTACATGATTTATTATATCAGCAGGGGATGGAATAACAAGGAGCTCCATTTCAGATTTCTTCTGATTTTTTCTTATTCAAATAAAATAATTTCATATAATTTCTGTTTTTTTCATATCTCTGTCTTCAGAGTCTTTTTGCTTTATTTCATTGGTCTTTCGTTTTGGAAAAGTCAGCACAACTTCTGTTCCTTTTCCTTTTTTGCTGAACACCTCACAATTGCACTGGTCTTTATAGCATAAATAAAGCCGTCTCATTGCATTATACATACCTATTGAATCTGTTTTTTGGTATCCACTTTCTATGGTAGCCCAAAGGTTTCTGATATAGTCCAGTTTTTCCGGCTCTATTCCGTTTCCGTCATCCCGGATGGATATAACCAGTTCCTCCTCTTCTTCTCCTACCCAAATCCAGATATTCTCACTGGTATTTTCTTCTTCTAAGCCATACTTAATGGAGTTTTCAACAAAAGGCTGCAACAAGAGTTTAATCACCTGATATGGATACAGTTCTTCCTTTACGTCAATAAAACAGTGCAGTCTGGAGCCAAAACGAAGTTGTGACAGTTTGATATATAATCGGATATTTTCGATTTCATCTTTAATTGTTGTGAATTCACTGCTCATACTCATATTAGAGCGGAAAAACTTACCAATACACAGTATCATCTCAGAAACCTTTTTATTTCCGTCCAACCTTGCCTGCCAATTAATGCAATCCAGTGTGTTATATAAAAAGTGGGGATTAATCTGCATCTGAAGAGCTTGAATCTGACTTTCTTTCATTTCTGTTACCAACTCCTGGTGTTCCAGTTTATCTTCATAAATCTGATTCGCTAAATTATGAATTTTATTTACCATATGGTTAAAGGATTGGTAAAGGCTTTCAAACTCCACAAGAAATGCTTTATCTGCAATTGTTACATTTTCTTCATTCTCAGCCTGTCTAAAATGATCTTTTAGTACAGTAACCGGCTTACCAATATATTTGGCAATCAAAAAACCATTGATGGAAAATAGAAAAATCAATATAAATCCAATTACCCAGCATACAATCCACGCAAGATTACTTTCTCTGGTAACTTCCTCACGATTGGTAAGACAAATATAATTCCAATTTTTATCCGGAACAGACTTTTGCGTCATCAGATAGCTGTGCCCATCATACTCTATGTATCCGTTTCTTAATTTTTTATAAGTAAATGTCTGGCCTACTTTTCCTTTTTCTTTACTGCTGATGATAATATTGTTTCCATCTACTAATAAAAACTGTTTTGTTACCCCATTCAGATTATCTGCAACAATATTGGAAAACATATCAACATTAATATTAAGCATCACATATCCCAGCTCTTTTCCTACACTCATAATTTCATCCATAGAATTATTAGCACTGCTTTGCGTAGAATAAATTTTTTTAATAATGGGCAAAGTTAAGGTATTCTTAGTATATTTACTGTTATTATCATAGCATAAATTCATCCACAAGCTTCTTCCATGCGATTCCTTAATCTGTTCATACCATTCGTAATCAGTAAGTTTTGCCTGCTGGTTAAAGGTCTCCTTACTTCCTATTACATCTCCATTTCTGGAAAACATAACAATATTGGTACATTCGTACAGTGCTTTATTAAACCGGCTCCTATCTACCAAACTGGTGTTAATTTTAACTTTTAGCTGGCTCATATTAATGGTTTCACCATATTCGTAAGCAATCATTGCCGACTGAATATCATTGTCAAAAACAAGGCTATTAACCAGGTTATCCACCTGACTGCTTTGATAAATGGCCGTCTCGCACAGCTGCGACACTAACCATGCATCACTACTTTCCATACGTGTTTTTGATCTGTCCGTGATTTCCGCTACAATGATAATACCTGTCACTATCACTGCTACAAGAATGGATAGAATAAAAATAAATATCAAATAGAATTTTAATGAAATTTTATTGGTTATTTGTTTTACTTTCATACCACTTTACCATCCCCATTATCCTCCAAATGTCCATGAAAGTTAGAAATATAATCTGCCGGTGAGCAACCAAAATATTTTTTAAATGCATCGGTAAAATATCTAGGATTACTATATCCCACCTGTTCTGCTATTTCATAAACCTTATATTTTCTTGTGATTAACATAGCTCTGGCTTTTTCCATCCTTGTTTCAACCATATAAGTCTTAAAGCTCTTACCGATTGCTTTCGTAAAAATTGTAGATAGATATCCATAGCTTGCATTCAGCTCATTGGCGAGGCTTGCTAATGTTAAATCACTATCTGCATATTTTTCATCTATTATTTGAATTGCCTTATTAACAATAATATTATACATACTTTCCGAATTCTCTCTTAAAACCTGTTGCAAGTTGTCCATATCCTGCATAAAGTCCCGTTTCAATTGTTCCCTGTCCCCATCCAGCTCTGCTATTTCAAAAGAATAATTTCCGAAAATAAAGTC
This sequence comes from Anaerocolumna aminovalerica, assembly GCF_900115365.1. GTDB lineage: Bacteria > Bacillota > Clostridia > Lachnospirales > Lachnospiraceae > Anaerocolumna > Anaerocolumna aminovalerica. Next base: position 29,063 of record NZ_FOWD01000020.1, on the reverse strand, counting down.
CGTATCCCGTTCTATTTTAAAGTATTTAATTAACTTAGTAATAATACTTGAACAAAAATAGTAGCCGTCTTTACATTTATAGGAATCCAGGATAGTCCACAAGTCATTTAGAATCTTATCCACCTGTTCAGATCGTCCATGTTCCAATGCTTCTACAAGATTCCGCCGAATTTCCCCTACTTTATCCCAATCTTTCTTATAACCATTACCTTCTCGCTCATAATGAATGATTACACTCTTCTCACTTTCTTTCATTAATTCAATAGCAGACCAATATGAAGAAATCACCTCTGTTTCCGAATAAATTTCTTTTCCTATTGCAATTCTGTAAACCACATCAGGATAATTTGAAAATTCCTTCTTTAGCTGCAGCATAAGTCCATTCAACCGACTAGGCAGAACCAATGCGGCAAATATCCACTTTATGCCGCAATAAAAATATTGCTCCAAAATAATACTAATCTTCTTATTGCATTCTTTCAAATTATCCATATTCGTTGTTAAGTTCAAAGCTTTAAAAGTCTTAATAACAATTAGCTCACAATATCTCTCACGTGCCAAAAGCTTAAAAAATGTATTATCAGCCTGCAGCCGTGTATTAAGAATCCGCATTAATTCATATTCTTTATTAAAAGGTGCTGGTTTTCCCTGCACGCTCGGCTCCTGGACCGCATCCAACTGTTCCTTTATTTTTTGAAATGTATCTTCTATTTCTTCCTGCCCCAAAGGTTTCAATAAATATTTCTCAACTTTCAGCTCAATAGCTTGTCTCGCATATTCGAATTCACTGTATCCACTTACAATAACTGCCTTCAAATCAGAATGATACTCTCTGGCCTGCTCAATTAATTCCAATCCACTCATTTCAGGCATTCTGATATCAGTTAAAATTACATCTGCGGGATAAGCCTTCATGGAATCCAGCGCTTCCAATGCATTACAATACACTCCAATAACAGTAAACCCCAATTCTTCCCATGGTATAACCTTTTCTAATCCTTTGCGTATAAGTTCATCATCATCTGTGATTATTAATTTATACATTTTTACCTCCATTTCAAATAGATACCACGATATCTTTACACTTCTCCATTATTACATTTAATAATTAAACTCATAATACTAGCATTTTTTAGCCTTTGCAATGAAAACCAATTAAATGTGTAATTGGGAAACTAACCCACACCGGGACTTTCACCCGATAAATTCTGCCATGCCCATAATAAAATGGACCAAATCCATTATATACGGATTCAGTCCATAAAAGCTTTTTAATTACATTTATGATATTCAATTCTTTTTTATAGATAGGCTTGATATATTCTGTAAAATGTCTTTTACCTGAACGAATTTTATTTATTTTGATACGGTGCCAATTCCAGACGGATAAAATACCCTCTATTATGGTCACATACCGGACATTTCTCCGGTACTGTTTTTCCATAGTGTACATGCCCACAGTTCAAACACATCCAGCCTGTTTTCATATTGGATACGAATAACTCATTTTTTTCAAGCATGTCTGCAAATTTTTTAAACCGGTCACCATGGGTTTTTTCAATTTCAGCAATCATATAAAAGGAATTTGCCACATTTAAGAAACCTTCTTCTTTTGCCTTGTCACCAAAATACCTATATACATCTTCGTATTCTTCATATTCGTTGTGCTGGGCCGCCCTTAACAAACCGACCATGTCTTTTTGTAAGTCTACCGGATAATTACCATCTACATGTATATGTTCTCCTACTAATTCCTGCAAATGATTATAGAATATTTCCCCATGTTCTTTTTCTTAATTTGCTGTAAATGTAAATATTGATTCAATTACATAAAGATTTTCCTTTTTTGCCAAAGAAGCCCCAAAGGTGTATCTGTTTCTGGCCTGACTTTCTCCCGCAAAGGCCCGCATTAAATTATCCTTGGTTTCACTGTTTCTAAACTCAACTGCCATAAAAAATCCTCCAATTTTTATCTTAATAGATAAGGTAGCATGACCATAACCCTGCCTAATTTAGTGTATACATCTTCTGGAATTTTTATTAATAATTTTTTTAATATTGTTAGTTCCAAAGAATTTATCTGTCCATACCATTCTGGTAATTTTCCAGTTTTACCAATCTAATCTGAATTAATTATTTTTTTACCTTAAATACCCTTGAGTTGTAATAGGAAACTAAAAATCTTATGAGTTCTATTAGTACATCTTTTGGGGTATTCAAACCTTTAATTTTCTAGAATAAAGCCATCAATCCTATGCAGTAGTAGAAATTTATGGTATGATTAAAATAAAATGATATTTAAAGAGGAGTAGCAATGAAAAAGTTTAATAAAGTTAGTAAGATTGCTGTAGGTAGTACTCTTGCCATCTTGCTTGCTAGTTCTATTGGACTGGACTATAGTATATCAGCAGGGATAATAACCCTTTTAACAATACAGGATACAAAGAAAGAAACTATTTTTATCTCCCTAAAACGTATAATTGCATTTTTATTTGCCACAATACTTGCTCTTATTCTTTTTTCAAATTTCGGATTTACTACAATTCCTTTTGGTATATTTCTATTTTTGTTTGTAGGAGGTTGTTCTATGGTAAAGTTACAGGATGGAATTGCTATGAATTCTGTACTTGCAACTCACTACATTCTCTCTAAGAGTATAAGTATCCACATGATAACAAACGAAGCCCTTCTTCTATTCATCGGAGCAGGAATTGGAACACTTATTAATTTATATATGCCAAGTAATATTAAGCAAATCCGGGAAGTTCAGGAACGAATCGAATCTGATTTACGTAAAATATTATTTCGCATGGCCTATTTTCTTAGAGAAGCAGACAAAAGTGAATATAAAGATCACTGCTTTACACCATTGCAAGAAGATATCAATCTAGGCCTTACTTATGCATATACAAACATGAATAATACCTTATTCCAGGAGTCAGAATATTTTATCCGTTATATGGAGATGCGAAAACACCAGTTACAGATACTTACAGAAATTTATAAAAAAATTATATCTCTCCACTCTGTACCAAAACAAGCTTTACCAATTTCACAGTTTATAGAAAGCATCGCTAATTCTTTGGCAGAATCCAATAACGCCAAAGGACTATTACAATTAGAAGATAATCTTGAAGATAAATATAGACAAAGTTCTCTCCCGCTTACAAGAGAGGAATTTGAAGACCGTGCTGTGCTATATATGATATTAAAGGATTTTAAAATGTTTCTCTTAGTAAAAGAACAGTTTGCAGATACATTAACAAAGGATCAGATACAAAAGTACTGGTCCTAGTGGTCAATTATAAAAAGATTTTATGAAACTAAAGTATCTGGTTAAGCAAATGGCCGGATTTAATAGTTGTGTCTTGGGACTTGTATAATTAACATATAAAAAATGTAAGAAAGGACCGACTTATGGAATGCCGAAGTAATTGCGCTGCCTGTTGTATTGCTCCATCCATTTCCTCTCCTATTCCCGGAATGCCTGAAGGTAAACCTGCCGGTATTCCCTGCATTCAGTTAACACCGGACTTAAAATGTAAATTATTCGGAGATAAAAAAAGACCTAAAGTATGTTTAAGTCTTAAACCTTCGCAAGATATGTGCAGGACAACTAAGGAGGAGGCTATGGGCTATTTAAAAGAGTTAGAAGAACTTACTGGTCCATGACTTAAGTTCTTCTAACTCCATAATACAGTGAATACTGCTTCTTATAATATGTTCATTTAATAAACTATGGAATAAGGTCTGCTACTTTCTATCCATTCTCCTATTACTTCCATACCTATTTATAAAGTACAGGTAATCATTTAAAAGAATCTGGCATATATAAAACTAACATGATATTTTTATTCAAAACCAGATGGGAGCATGAAATGGATAATAATAATCAAACAACTCGCCTTGCCCAATCAGAAACCGGTTATTACGGTACACTTTATATTCATGTTATATGTGAACTTGGATCAAGACCTGTTGATACAGCAAATGTAGAGATTTACAATAAAAGTGATCCAAATACATTACTGACCAGGCTTTATACGAATATCTCCGGTAATATTTCCCCCATTGAGCTGCCTGCTCCACCTTTAGAGTACAGTATGGCACCAACAGATGCTTTACCATATTCAGAATACATTTTAGTCATTTCCGCACCTGGGCTGAGAACTGTAATAATTGACAGTGCACAGATATTCCCCAATATGGTATCCACACAAAGAGCTACCCTTCCACCAATAGATGACACTACTAATGATCCTAAAATCATAATTATAAGCCCCAATTACTTAAATGGTTCCTTTCCTCCAAAAGTTGAGGAGGATACCATTAAATATGAATTTGAAACTGGAGAAATATCCACCGTTACAATTCCAGATCATGTTATTGTACACAATGGCATTCCCGGTGATGAGTCTGCAAAAAACTATTATGTAGAATATGGGAGCTATATTAAAAATGTTGTTTCCAGTATTTCATATCCCACCTGGCCGGAGGAAGCCCTATATTCTATAATTTTATCAGTAATATCATTTACCCTGAACCGAATCTATACTAACTGGTATATTAATCAGGGGTACTCTTTTAACATAACCTCATCAACTGCATATGACCAGTTATGGGTATATGGCAGAAACACTTTTTTAAACATTAATACTGCCGTAGACAATATATTTAACTTTTTTATCGTCAGCCCTGGAATTTCCCAGCCTCTGCTTACACAAATCTGCTCAGGTATCACTAACGACTGTCCGGGTATGCTTTCTCTTTGGGGGTCTAAAATGTTTGCTGATACTGGATATGACTATTTATCTATTATTCGATATTATTTTGGAGATAATGTATTTATCACTTCCACCAATGATATTGAGGGAATACAAGTTCCTTGGGAACAGCAGGTATTAAGTCTTGGATCTACAGGGAATAATGTAACTGCCCTGCAGAATCAATTAAATATTATATCCCGGGTATATGTGGCTATCCCTGCTCCTGAAACAGATGGAATCTTTGGTCCCGCCACTGAAGCTGCAGTAAGGGCATATCAAGCTATTTTTAACGAGCCGGTAACGGGAGTGGTAAATGCTGCTACCTACTTCAGCCTTGCCAAACTTTATAACCGCCTGACCAGAGAAGAAAGATGTACTTAGAAAAAGTTATAAGAGTGCCAAAGCCACAATAACCGGTTTTGACACTCTTATTTTATAATGATATATTTAACAAGCTTTCCAAATCATGAATATCTGTTGTTGGAGCCATACAGGCATGATTTTCACACAGATAATAGGTTGGCACATCTTCTTTCATGCTGTAACCAGAAGTAAATTCAGCAATGGTTTTTAATTCTCCTTCATTCTCCAATGTCTTCCCAATAATACTTACATTAGGGAGAAAGTTCACAGCCATTAATTCTTGAAACTCTTTCAGTTGCCAATCCTTACCTGCCACACATATTAATTCCTTTGTAGGATAATGCCAAAGCATGACTGCCATCATTGAAAAAGTATGACTGCTTGGATAATCGGATATTTGTTTCATTATGAAATACATTTGTTTTTCAGCTGTTTCACTTATAGCTATATCTCCGGTATAGAGTGCAAGTTTTGATAATACATAGGCTGCCGTTGAGTTCCCGGAAGGAATGGCCCCATCATATACTTCTTTTGGCCTGTGTATTAAAAGCTCCCCTTCCTGGGAATACAAATAAAAACCACCATGTTCCTGGTCAAAGAACTGTTCTGTCATTACCTTTGTAAAATCAAGGGATTTCTTTAAATAGTCCACATTCAGTGTGGCCTCGTATAAACTAAGCAATGCCCAGATATAAAAAGCATAATCATCAATATGACCCACTCCTGTTGATATGCCTTCTCTGTAATGTACAAATAATCTTCCATCCTTACTTAATTTATTCTGAATAAATTGTTCTGCTGATTTTGCTGCATTTAAATATTTTTCATCCCGTAAAATCATATAAGCCTTTGCAAATGCAGTAATCATAATTCCATTCCAGGAGGTTAGTATCTTATCATCTTTGTGAAGTTTTGTACGATTTATACGATAGTCATAAACTTTCTTTCTTATCGCTGTAAGTTTATCTGATTCCAAACTTCCCTCTTCCTCAAAATTAGAGTAGTCCACATGCAGCCTGTTTGGAATACTTTTGCCTTCAAAATTACCATGTTTTGTAATATCATAGTATTGATTGAAATATTCACCATCTTCCTTACCTAGAACCTCAATAATTTCTTCAGGAGTAAAAACATAATATTTTCCTTCCACACCTTCACTATCAGCATCCTGGGCACAATAAAATCCGCCTTCCGAAGAAGTAAGTTCTCTTAAAACATACTCCATAGTCATTTCGGCAATTTCTTTATACTGATTTTTATGTGTAAACTGATAACATTCCAAATAAGCGATTATCAGTAACCCATTGTCATATAGCATTTTTTCAAAATGAGGAACCAGCCATTTATGATCTGTGGAATACCTGGAAAACCCATAACCAATATGATCAAAAATCCCACCTTGGTACATGCCGGTAAGAGTTTTTTCCACTAGCTTCAAGGCTTTTTCGTTTTTTTCAAAATATGCTGCCCGCAGCAAATACATTAAATTATGAGGTGTTGGGAATTTGGGCGCATGGCCAAAGCCACCATACTTTTTATCTCCATGGTTTAGTAATGTATGGGTAGCATCCCTTAATAAATCTTCCGGATTTACCTTCTCCGAATAGTCCATGGCATATTCTTCTTTAATGGCATTGGTTAAAGTTTCACCAGACCTTAATAAACTTTCTCTGTCATCCACCCATTTATCATGAACCGTTTTTAATAATTCCATAAGGCCAGGCATATTATATCTTGACCTTTTAGGGAAATATGTTCCTGCAAAGAAAGGTTTTTGATCTGGAAACATCATAATTGTTAAAGGCCATCCGCCACTGCCGTTTATCTTAATACAGGCAGACATATAAATGCTGTCAATATCCGGTCGCTCTTCTTTATCTACCTTAATAGCAATAAAATATTGGTTTAATAAATTAGCTACTTCCTCATCCTCAAAAGATTCATGTGCCATTACATGACACCAATGACAAGTTCATAAAAGCAAGTTGTCAGCTATACCCAATAGAAAGGAAAACAGGTTTATCTTCCAGCCTTGCTTTCTCAAATGCTTCCTCTCCCCATGGGTACCAATTTACAGGATTGTGTGCGTGCTGTAATAGGTATGGAGATTTTTCATTGATTAATCTATTGGGTATTTTTTTCTCTGATAACATGCGTAATCACCCCCTTTATCTAAATATAATGTTTACATTAATACTATCCCCGTCACGTTGGTAAAAGATACATTCAATTATGGTTTTATACAAGTCATTTCGTTCTTTACCGTCCGCAGCAGCAGTTATATTATCAAAAAAGTATAATAAGTTTTCAAGCCTTTCTTCATTGTTTTTTTGTTGTGTAGCCTGTAACTGTTTTTTTAACTCATAGATTTCAGTTGTGACACTGTCAATAGCCTTATTCCATTTTTCTTTACGTTTAAGCCATTCATCACGACCGTAATCACCTAAATCATAGCTGTCATTTACAGTATCTAAAGCCTTTTGATATTTTGCTAACAGTACCTCGTTATCATGAATCATACTGCTTATCCTATCGTAAAGTTGTGTATCCGTTTCACAAGTGCTATTTATAAACTCATTCTTATATTTTGATATTTCATTCAAAATAATTTTTTCTAAAGTGTCTGAAAGGATACCAGAGTTTCTGCACTTATTACCCAGCCTGTCTTTATACCAGCAAGGCTTTATATATACACAACCATCAACAGTATGTAACGAATGAGAATGTCCACATTTTGCACATTTTACTAAACCGGTCAATGAATGTGTCTGTTTACGACATTTCACAGGTACCTTTTGCCTTTGATTGATAATATATATTATTTTTTCGTGTTCCTCAAGTGTCTTAACTGCTTCATGGCAATTCTCCACTATCACCCATTCACTTTTAGGTAAAACCCTGTATTCTTTTGCATTAGGACGCTTATTTTTATGTCCGTCACCTTGCGTTTTATTGCTGATGATTTTACCTAAATGGATTTCGTTTGTAATTAACCTTTGAATAGCTGTGTTGCTCCAATAATTTCCTTTTGGTGTAAGCATACCTCTCTTATTAAAACTTTCAGCAATTTTTTGTGGTGAAATGCCTAGCAAAGCCATTTCTATCATTTCACGATAAATAAGTAATCTTTCGTCATTCACAACAAGCCCCTTTTTATTAAATTTATCCTTGTACGATTGATATACATAAGGAAATGGGGGAATGCCGTTCGTCCATTGACCTTGCCTTGCTCCTATTTTTTTACCCTGACGTAATCTTTTTGTTATCATCTTGTATTCTCGTCTTGCCAAAAACCCCTTAAATTCAACCATTTCATCATCAACATCGTCGTTAAGATCATAAAACTTATCCGGCGTTATAATTAGTGTTTCAGACTTTTTAAAAGTCTTTATTATTCTGTCCTGGTCACCCATATCGCCACGGCTAAGTCTATCATAATCCACAACACATACAGCATCATATACCCCCTCTTCAATTTCTTTCAGTAATTTTGACATTTGGGGACGCATTTCAATACTATCTGATGTACCAACCTCTAAGTATTCAACAAATCTAAAGTTGTATTTATGGCACAAGTCTGTGAGTATCATTCTGTGCTTTTCTAAATCTTTCATGCTTTCAGCACGAGATTTTCTCAAATAATTTGCAACAAAACGAATATCATATTTGTTATCATTAAAGTCCATAGATACTCACCTCCTGTTGTAATACTCAAAATATTGGACATTTATTCTGGAATGTGATATTATTTATTTAATATATCCTGTTAATGATATTGTATATCCAAAATAGGATATTGTCAATAATAAATATCCTATTTTGGATAAAAGGTGGAATACTATGGAGCATATTGGTAAACGTTTATCATACGTCAGAAAAAATATATTTAAGCTGAATCAAAAAGATTTTTCAAATCTTATAGGAGTATCTCAAGGTGCTTTAAGCGATATAGAAAACGGTAATAGAGGGCTATCAATGGAAGCCTTAATTTACTTGTGTAAATATTCAAAAGGGGATAATTCGTTTTCTTTCTCATGGTTGCTTTTAGGTGAAGGGGAACCTCTCAACTTAGAAGTTCCATTACTTACGGACGATGAACAAGAATTGTTAAACAGTTATAGGCTATTAGACAATCGAGGACGACATATTATCCATGCCACTATTTACCAAGAACTTGACCGTAACAAATTATCAAACAATTAGTATTTCTCGATTTTTACGGCTTTACTATCATCAGAAGTAAAGTCCGTTTTTTTCTTATTTGCATTTAACATTAATTTATAAAGCTGATTATGGAAGTTCTTTAATGCATTTTCTGTCGGCATATTAGAAGATACTATTATTTTTAATTTATCTGATTTTTGCATATTACCCCCAATAACTTGAATGAATTTACTTTAACAGCAAAATCGAATAGCTCTGGCAAAGCTCACGGGAATTTCACCCCTGCATGGTTCTCATGCAGCCGTACCCATTGCCTGCGACGGTTCTTTCACGCTCGGACTATGGCTGTACGGGAGTATCATTATCACGATAGGGAAGTCATGGCAGCTGCCTTGCCAAAGGCGGCTTACGGAACCCTGACAGGAATCGCTCTATTTCTTTCCTCCTTTCGGGTCATGGCGTGTCAGTCCGTCGGCTCTCTCCCTATTGAAATGTATTCGATTGCTTTTATTTAATTTTCAAAGAACAGCAGACTTGACAGCCTGTCAAAACACACTGACGGCAGTATGCTTTGACAGAATGACAAATTTCACCGTTCGGGAAGCGTGGAGCGTATCAGCACGCTTCCACGAAGGGAATTATAGTTATTTGATTTCAAAAGATAAAATCTTAGTAATCAGTCTGGTTTCCATTCTGCTTCGCAAAGTTTCATCAACGACCATATGCTGATTCCCGTATTCGTCTTTCATCGGGCGGAGAGATCTTTTGGCAATATAACCCCTGTAATGCTTCACAATCTGATTGATAGCCTCTGTATCACCATCTGTTGCCGCTACGATAACAGAATAGGGAACCATGGGATATGTGGTTTTCACTCCGTATGCTCCTCCATAAATTCTTTAATAAAGGCTAGTCCATTGGTTCTGTGACGATAGACCGTAGAACGGTTCAACTTTAGCATTTCTGCTATTTCAGAATCATTCATATCCATAAAGTAGTAGAGTAAAATAATTTCTCGCTTTTTTTCCGTCAGATTTTTTAATGCTTCACTTAATAAATCATTTTCCACACCTATAGTTGAGCCATTTAGAGTAAAAGTATGAAAATCAGTTGAATAGCTATCTATGGCTGAAAATTGACTGACAAGATAATCACCTATATCAGAAAACAGGACTTCCCGTTTTGATAACCTGGAAATATATCTCTGGTAGTCCTTTCGCTCGTCCTCCATAGCTCGTTTACATATATAATCAAACTGATTCTCTATGGTGTTTTGAAAACAAGATGGCTTCATGGTATCTCACCCCCCTTCCTTGCCATAAAAAGGGAGTGAGCGTCAACTCTTTTGCTCCCCTTTCACACTAAGTCCCGATAAGGGAGGTCTCTCAGTTGCATTGGGAGTAAAAATTTTTGGAACAAAAAAGCACACAAACAGATTTCTATGTCTGAATGTGTGCCTGTTAATTCTTGCAATATTAAAAAGTATTGGAAGTCAAACTGATTGTTAGCAAGCCCTCTGAATTGATTCAATTATTCTATAGCAGCTTTCCTCCGGTAAGCTTGCATAATTTAAAAAGTTTATATCTTGCGTATAAAAACAGACAGCAGATGACCGCCGTCTGTTCTGATAGGATAATTTGATTTTGTGCAAGAAAACGGTATTCACACAAGAAACTTTTTAATTATTGCTGTAATGACAATATAAATAGTTTTACTTGAATTATATTTAACTTGTTTTAACTCACAAGAAACTAATTATATTCAACGGTCTTACTGTAAACCGTACCTGATTCCGTTCCATTTGTGCCACTTACAGAATAATTTGTCTTGACTCTATATTCTCCTTTTGAGACTGTATATTTCTCGGAAATATAAACAGAAGGATCAGTAGAAGAAGAATCAGACCAACTTTTGATATTTGTCCATGTACTTCCAGATTTCTTTTGTAATGTGCAGGTAAGAGAAATATTTTTTCCTGATGGGGTCTTTTGCACGCTTCCCTTTATTGTAGCCGTTCCATCAGAAATAGTAAGCAAACTACTTGCACTATTGATATAAGTATATTGAGGTGTGATGATTGGTATATCGCTTGTATTAATCATTTTTTCACCTGCCAGTGCTGGAGTTGAAATGAAGACACAAGAAATTATAATCAAAAAACTAATTTTAATGGTATTTACAGTTTTTTTCCACATATATAAACCTCCTATAGTTAAAATACAATCTCTTTTAACTGCAATTAATATACAGTTGTATATTTTAATTAGATACCTCCATATCATAGTCCAGTTCTTTATATATTTCCTGCACAATATCACTATCAATTTTAAAAAACTGGGTTTCAATTCCTATGGTTGGACTGCTGTCACCTGATAAGTAAGCATTATAAGTTAATACGTCCCCTTTAAACATTTTTATTAAAATATTATAGCCACCATTATTCCAATCAATTACTTCGGCAGAACTGCTCATTCTGTCCAGTAGATTACGAGCCTGTTCTCCTGAAAGTGTAACAATGGAATCACTGGCTTGTATGCCACTGATAACTTGGATGATCATAGAATCTATTTCTTTTAAAGCAGCGGTATCAAAAGTTTTCCATCCGGAAAGATGATGAATTATTTCGCTCAATTCCTCGGATAAAATATCCTCGCTGTCATGAAGAAGGTTATCTTCTGTACTAAATCTCACAAAAACTGTTTTCTTATCATAGTGGGAAAGAAGTTCCAACTGCGTAACTTTGTTATTATGGGCATAGTCAATTCTAAGTCCCGCCCCGTCCATTTGAGAATAAGGAGTTTCACTTGTCTTTAGCTCTGTTTGTGTAAGTAAATCAAAGATTTTTTCAATATCCTTACGATATTCTTCTTTATCTAAAACTACATTCTTATACCCGGGTAGAAGAAATGAAATATCGTTTACCACACCACTTGGAAAATGCAATCTGCCGTTTTCGTTTATAGAAAAATTATTAAGTGCTTCGTCTCCCTTAATTGACAGGAGTTCCTTATCTAGTGAATCGGATTCCGTGGCATCAACAGGGGACTCCGTGGCATCTGTGGACGGCATTGCAGAAACCTCTTGTTTTATATCAGCTTGTTCCTCCGAAATATCTTTATCTGTTGTCTTGTTTTTATCAGAAGAGCACCCTGATAAACTAACTACGCATATCAGTAAAATAGCAAATAACTTTCTCATAATGATATTTCCTCATTTCAATTAAATTTAAGTAATTAAAAATGCTGCCTTTATTAAAAATATAACCACAGTTCCTCCAATTTAATATATGAAAAACTGATAAGCTTATACTAATTAAAACCTTATTTGGCTAAGTATTAGAAACTGTACTTTTTTCATTTTCTCTGTTTAATCCGCAAATGACTAAACCAGCCATTTGCGGATTCTAAAACAAGCCTTAATCAGCAGTTTCTAGCCGCATTTGTCATAGATACCTTTTGTCCTGTACATATTATAGCTCTACTTACCAGAGGAAATCTCTGTTACAGCCAAATCAGAAAGACTTACATGTAATTGAAGTCCATTTGTATATTCTATAGAATAGGAGAGTTCATATTCTCCAATATCATTTTTAACATAAATCAATCCACTATCTTCTATATCATTTATTTCTTTTCCTTCAGATTTTAAATATTCTTCTGCGCTTAATATCACATCTGAATAAGTATACTTCTGGCTTCGACTATAATCAGATCCAGCTATCTCGGACACCGGCTGAATATCTCTCCAAGAGTCAATAATATCGTAAACGCCATCATTGTCTACTCCAACGGATACCATATTTCCCTCAATAGGTATACCATAGGCAGAATTATTGTATGTAATACGTTTTGATATAACTTCACTTGGACCGTCTGTACCATCCTCCTTAATTTCAGCGCACTTAACCAGATATTCTTCTACAAGAGAATTATCTACAACGTTACCAAGGTTAAGCTGATTAGATAATAATTCACGAGCAATAGTATTTGCCTCATTTACATTACCTATAGCTATATCATTTGGCTCGCGAACTGTAATTCTTTGAGAATCATTTGAAGAAGCAATGGTAACGTCTGGCATTATATTTTTAATATCATCTGCTCCAATTTTAGGTTCGTCACTGATTGGTACAATTTTTAAAGGAACACCCTCACTCAAGTATTCAGATGCTTTATCACCGGAAGGCATAACTGCTTTAACTTCAGCCGCCGGATTAGATAACCCCCAGTAACGATAAATAGGTGTAGATGATGTAGGTGTTGGATATTCGCTATTACGTTCATTCTTAAATCCCGGCATTCGATAGTATTCATTATACCCGTCTTTATAGGCAAGTACTATCCACGAACCGCTTTTTCCAACCTCGACATTCGCCGCTTCCCATGAGTAACGTACTGAATTACCATCTTTAACTGCTACAAAAAAATGATCCACAAGCGTTTTATCTTGCGAAGAAGGTGCTTGTTCATGATAACCAGCTATGACTCGAACTTTTGAGTTACGCATTTTATTTGCGAAAGATACACGGTTTGAATTTCCATCAAGCTGATAGCATGCCGCAAAAATAGCAATCTTTAATGGTGATGAAGAGGTTGGATTGAAATAATCCAATGTCTTGAACGATGGCCCATTAATCACATTTAAGCTTGGTGTACTACTGCCATGACTACTCCAATAAATTACATCGTTTCCACTCGTACTCGCAGTTTTTAAATTTGCTCCCGTAGCTTTCGTACTGCTGCTCGTCCTATTACCTCTAAAACCTTTATATGTAACACTATATCCATTAGCTTTTAATTGTTTTTCAAATTCCTCAACATCGCTGGCACTATCCGTATCTCCTTGGAGAACCGTGGCACTTGCAGCATAAGCAGCAACAGATGTGTTAAATACCATACACACGGCTAATATACAACCTAATAATCGTTTTATGTTCATAAAATTCCCTCCTTTTTATCCAATAGTTTCCTTGCAATCGTTTCTGTATTATAAAAGTAAATATTTAAACCAATGGAATCACCCCTTTCATCTGCTCTTATACATATAAAAACAAATGAGAGAGGGGTATTGTGACAAAAAAGAGGGAGTAATTTCTATTTTTTTATGTTTTATTACTGAATGCTCATTGCAATTCGAAAAACTTCTTCCTTATTTAGTGTTGAAAAGATGGAGTACATATATAACTCATCATGCCAGATCAGATTTTGTACTCCATAATTAGAGTAATATATTGCTGGCTGCCCATTTATTTCTGTGTCCTCAACTTCAATACCTTCTGTATTTATATGTCTGGTAACATCTTCCTTATTTTTTTGTTCGTATATAATATAATCATCACTTTTTATATATTCCAGATACACACTACCATCCAAATCTTCTAAGTTAATCGTAAAGCCCTCTGGAATATAGGAAGGTGTAAATGGTGTAAATTCACCTTTTGTAATAGGTTTAGAATTATCAAATATTATTTCCGTGTATTTTTCATATACATAGGATATAAATTCAAAAACTGCCCTTCGAACAGCAGATACATTCATAGAAGAGGCAAGCAGTATAAAGATGCTTAAGAAAACAACTGCTATCCGTTTGTTTATAAAAGTTGTTCTTACAGAATTTTCTTTTTTCATACTTTGTTTTATAAGTTTTTTCATTCTCCTTTGAAATCTTTTAGAAAACTGATATTCAATATCATCATTCCTTGGAAGAGAATTAATATAATATTCATCAACTTTCTTTACAGCTTCTTTCAATTTATCATCGTCAAAACTATAAGACATTTCAATTCTCCTTTTCTAATGAAGCTTGAATTTTTTGTTTCGCACGTTCTATACGCTTGCGTACAGTAGCTTCATTAATATTCAGTAAAGCCGCAATTTCCTTATTCGCTAATTCATGTACAAATTTTAGAATCATGACATCTTTGTACATCGCGGGTAATTGCACAATTGCTTTACCTATGTCACCTAAATTATTTATATTATTTTCATCACCGTTTTCTAAAACAGAATCATCAAAGTCTTTAAAAAGTATATGCTGTACTTCATCAAGAGAAACACAGAATTTTCTTTTACGATTATTGTACATGTTAATTGCATGATTCTTCACAATAATAACAATAAAGCTCTTTGTTTTGTGACAATTCACATCTTGGATCTTATCTAAATTCTCTATTATTTTAATAAATGAATCGTGTACCGCATCTTCCGCTAAAAAGTTATCTTTTAAAATTTGATTTGCTATATAAAACATTAATTTACCATACTGCTCATATATCAATTCAAATTTTATTTTATCTTCCTCTGTATCTATAACACTTAAATAAAAAGTCAGCATTATGTACCCCCTTTAAAACCATAAGCTTTATCAATTTTCTCTATCAAAAATTATACTTACACCTTTACATAATTTCTTAATACTGATTCTAAAATATAACAATATTATACATTAAATTATAAGAAACTAAAAGTATTATACAAATGGTTTAGTACAATAAAAAATACAACCAATATGGAAATATAATAAAAAAATAACGGGTTACATATAAAAATCGTATGTAGTAACCCGTTATTTTTTTATTATTTTATAACTATTTGTAAGAAAGATTTTTGTAGATGAAGTAAAAAGTGAAGAAAATGGTTAATCCTGACTTTCTATTTCGTATTTGTTTATTGGTTCCAATCCACTAAACATCTCATTAAAGTTAACGCCCAATATTCTGGTAATAGCAATTAGATCACTTGTAAATATATTACGAACGCCAGTTTCTATTTGAGCATATGTAGACTGTATCATAGGTCTTCCGCTTAACTCTAATTTTGCACACATTTGTTCTTGTGTTAGCCCTTTTTCTTTTCGGAACCTTTGTATATTGGTACCTAAATTAACATCTTGAATAATCTTTGTCATAACAGATACCTCCTCGATTATCACTTTATAGTGATTTTTTCTTGATTGTATCACGGTTTAGTGGTAAAATTATCACTAGAAAGTGATAGAAAGTGATAGAAAGGAGGGATATTATATGGCTAAAGAAAATGAAAGGGATAAGCAAACAATTAGATTTTTAAAATGGATTGAGGATTATCCTGGCTGGTGGCATATAATTTGTACACCTGACTGTGAAAACATTAATATACAAACGATGCAGGATATACTAAAAAAACTTGCAAAAGAATCTATGTATGAAATTATGCTGGTATTTTTGATGGTTCACAGGAAAGATAATTATATGGAAAATTTAACAGAAGCAATGTTTATACAAATGCTAATTGCCCAATGGGAAGACGGACATAAAGAAGATATTATTGAGGAACTTATACATCATTTTGATTGAAGAGAACAGGAGGAATTAAATTATGCTTTTTAAGAAACGGATTTTGCATGATCTTTATAACGGTAATATTATCCCATGGGAACGACACGGTTCTCACAGTGAAAAGTACAATGAATTGCTAAGTAAGATAGAAGAGGAAGAACGCTATTTTATATCGAAAATGTCATTGGACGATTGTGAAAGATTTCAGGAATTATCGCAATTGCATATGGAACTATCCACCAGCGAGGAAGATAATCTTTTTTCTTATGCGTTTACAATTGGAGTGCTATTGGCTATGGATATAATAAAGGAAACAGAAGAAATTTACAATGACTGAAATAGCTTTTATTAGTGGGAAGGATACAACAGTCTTCCCACTAATTTTAAGCTGATTAAATAAAAGAATCCCTTCTAGTTATTTTTATTTTACAATTTTCCAACTCCCGTTCTTTTCCAACACCAAATCAAATTGTGATATTTGCGTTGCCTTTGTCTTCTGGTCAAGATATTTTACAGAAATAGATACCAACACTTGATTGCCGCTTCTGCTATAGACTGGATTTATCAACTCCGAGAACACATACTCTTTCCCAATTGGTTTTAATACACTGTCATTCACATAATAGGACAATTCTTTTGCGGTGGCGGTGGGGTAGAGCTTGAAAAACGTTGCTAAAAACTCATTGATTTCATTAATCGTTATTGCATCTACGGTTCCGTCACTTTCTTTTGCTTTTGGTTCATAGCCGGATTTTTCAGGTACGCTACAAATGGTGGGATTCTTTGTGATAACCATATTTCCAGAGCCATCAACATAAACCACCACTTCATAAGCAGAACGTACCGTCTTTTTGTTTTCTCCCTCCGTAATAAGCTGGTCTACCGTATAGGTCACGTTAAACTGATTTTCTCCGTCCTGCGCCACAGACCAAATCTGTACTTCGTTGACGGCAGCCGAAACAGGAATGTCCTTTCGGATTGTATCGGTATTGAGTGCCTGTAATTCTGCGGTCAGGTAATGCTTGATTGCTTCATTCCGGTTATCAATAGAAACCGCTGTCTGTTCCCAAGAATAATAGGCTTTGGCGAAATCCTCCACGAAATTTTCTATCTTGTGGGTATCCAAAATTTTTTCCTCAATTACCTTTGTTTCATGAACGGTGTGTATGTCGATTGCGGTGAAATTCTTATAGACCGCAAAACAGAAGCTAACTACCAGAAGTACCCATAAGGCTATGACCGTTTTCTTGTGGGTGTTTACTTTGTAAACGCGTATTTTCTTTTCTTTTTCCTGCCTTGGCTTTCTGTCATTTTTCCTTAAATCCATATAAGTATCGTCCTTTCTATCGTTTGATTCTTCCTGCACCAACTAAATGTTGCTGCCAATAGGAACTGGTTAAATCGGCATAGCCGATTGGGTCACCGGCATGGAACATGCGGTTATTTCCTTGATATATCCCTGTATGAGTAATGTAAGTACCTGCGTCGTAAGTGGAATGAAAAAAGGCCAAATCCCCAGCCTTTGCTTCAGATAAAGGGATATGCTGGGTCACGTCGTATTGCTCCTGTGCGGTTCGTGGCAGGGAAATTCCAGCCTTTCCATAGCACCACTGAACCAGACCGCTGCAATCAAAAGAAGTGGTCGGAGAAGCACCGCCGTAAACATACTGCCAGCTCTCATATTTTAGGGCTTCCGTCATGACTGCCTGCACCGTTTCATCATCAAATTGCACCATGGTCAGGTATTCCGATACCAGCAATACATAGAACATATTTCCGTAATTGTACCGCCAGCCGCCGTTTTTCTGGACAGCGATAGGATTGGAATAGGGAACTTTCACACTGTCCGACTGTATCTTTGAATAATTCTCCGCCAGCTGAAACGTGTATTTCTTTCCACGCTTTGCCACATAGTCAAGAAAGCCGCCGCCATAGTTATAAGACTGGATAACGGAATTTAAGTCGCAGCCCTTTTCTTTTGTGTATTCCAGCAGAGAAGCAAAATACCTACACCCCTGTTTGATGGATTCCTCTGTACTTAACGTGTTTGGTGGCAAGCCCATAGATTCCGAGGACTGCATTACGTCCTCCAACATACCGCCGGATTCTACCTGTATGATTGCAAGCAGCACATTGACGTAATCCTCTATACCGTATTCTCTGGCGTACTTTACTAACATTGGTTTGTGTACCAGCACTTCCGCTGACACATTTGCACCACCATATGACAGGTCATATCCTCCGTCTTCTTCCTCCGAAAAAAGAATCACCACCAGTAAAAGGAGAGAGAAAATCAAGAGGAAGACACCGGAAAATGCAATCAGGATATGCTTTCCTCTCATGGCTTTGATTCCTCCTTCCTGCTGGTCGGAGGAATCGTAGAACCTTTTATTTTCGGTTCTCGTTTTACAGTAAATCTGCGCTTTTGAGTAGATTGCCGTAATACCCGTTTTTCAACAGGAGCAGTGCTACCAATGGATTGTACTTGACGTTCCACCGGGAAGGTACGTTCCCTTTGACCGGAAGAAGCGGCTCTTTGTGTGGATTGTCTTTCAGAAGAACCCTGTCTTTCTGCCTGCCGCTCTGTTCGGTCAGCCTGATGGTCGGGTACTTTGGCAAGTCTTTGTTGTTCTCCTTTTGCAGAAACAACAGGTCTTTGGGTGGTAGTTCTGGCAGTTTCTGGCTGTACGGTTGGTCTGGTTGCTTGTGTCGGACTGTCAGCTATCGGACGGGATTGTCGGGTTGGAGCAGTAGTAGGTCTTTCATGAACCAAACCGCCAGCTTTTGGTGCCTTTCCTGAATCAAATGAATGAGAAGCTGTCCGTTGGCTTGCCCGTTCCATTTCTGACCGACGCTGTGCAATGGTGTTTCTCCGTTTTTTGGCTTTATTCTCCCGTTCTTCCTGTCTGAAAGCCCTGGTTTGTGTCACGCCGGAGGTAAAATCCTGTATTCCCTCTGATACCTGCATTCTTCCATGATAAAGGGCATATCTGGTATTTACGGGCATATCTTTTGCCTGCTCCTTTAGCTGTCCTACGGTATCCCGAATCCGGTCTTTGGTATCCATCACTTTTCCGGCTACTTCTCCGGCATGTTTCCCAAAAGAAGATTGCTCGGGTCTGCTGGCAGCTTCCTTGTCCGGTCGGGTATGGTCTGCCTGCGTTGTTCTGGAAGTTCCTGCACCTGTTCCTGTCTTTTTTGTGGTATACTGGCTTTTTCCCATTGCCGCCACGGAACGCCCCAGCTTATGTTGCAAGCGGTGCATATGAGCCTGCATAAGCATACGGGGTTTTCTCATTATCTGTCTTCCTACGCTTTGGGAATCGCCACTTTGCAGGGAAAACATACTCATTAAATCCCCCAGCTTAAAATAGATTCCGGCAAAAGTGACTATCTGTAAAAATGCCACTAGAAAGAATGGATATCCTGTAGACAGGGTATAGAGCATGGTGGAAATGCTAAATGCCGTGGTAATAATCAGTGTAATTCCTGCCCTTGTGAGAATAGTGTTAAATAGTTTTGTAATAGCACGCCTTGACATACCCTCAAAGGTTGGAATCATGCTCAACAGGAAACTGATAGGCAGGAACATGGCATAAATAATAAAAAGTACCTGTGAGAAAATCAGAATCCCAGTCAGCAGAAATACAAAAACAGATATCCCTATATTAAACAGGAACAGGAAAAATACCATACCTAAGCGGTTGATGGTCTTTGTGATGGTGAGATTTGTATTGTCCTTATCCTCAATCTCTTCTTTCACAAGTTCTTCTCTGTCCTTGCCGCTGTTTGCGTTAGGGCTGGTAGAGAGCAGGCTTTCAATTCGTTCTTCTCCAATTGCCGCACTGTCTGAATTATCAAACTGCAATAAAAGCCACGGCTGTTTCACCTGTATGGAAAACAGGCTGTCACGGATAAGGTCAACGCTGTCCTTTCCCTTACTTTCCGAATCTGGCATGACGATTTTGGTTCCTAAGGATAAGCTGGCGTTGCTGATGTCAGAGGAAAAGTCATTGATTTTCCCAATATAATCTGGCGCATAAGCGATAAATGCCGCCGACAGTACAAACACCACTACAAAATTTATCACGGCATGAATGGCTTTCGTCGTTTCCCGTTTGATAAGCCCCGTATAGGCAACGTAAATTCCCACAATTAAAATGAGAATCAGCAAAAAGCCGCTATAAAAGCCGTCAGGGGAAAGTCCGCTTGTACTCACTCCGGCAATGGTCTGTATGTTCTTTCCAATGGAATCCGCCGTATCGGAGATAAAATCCAGCGAATAAGCTTCCTGCACCAGATAGCCCGTTGCGTTGGAGAGGTACAGGCTGATCGTCCAGATAAAATTGGTAATGGCATAAAGCCCATACATGACCTGCTTTCCAATGCCGTCCAGCCAGTTCCACGGAAGCCAGTCCCAGCCGTTATCCACATAGAAATCAAGCTGGTAATTATTTAATGGGTATCGGCTGTATTCATTTCCGGCTTTCACAGTATCATCAACCAGTCCGGCGGCATATGCCACCGTTCCCAATGCGGATACAAGAAAAAGAGCAATTCCCAGTATTAAAAATACGGTCATCACCACTTTTTTTGTACGCTGCCAGCTCCATTTTCTTTTTTCACTGCCTGTTACAAGCTGATTCATCATTCCACCTCTTTTCTGACCGGAGGACGGGTATCAAAGGCATGAAGCAAATCTTCAAATATCGGGTGAAATTGAATCACGCCTACACGACCATATAAATCACTAATCAGGCATTGACCGTTTTCCAAGTTGCGTAAGCGTTTCTGGTTGTTTTCGTCCTCTGCGTCCACACCGAAAAAGGTCAAGGTCTTCTTAATCTCATTGATATCCGTAGAGCGGAACGCAAATTTCAGCCCTAAATTGTTCTTCAGCTTTTCGTCCAGTAAATCGTCGGTATTCTGGGTCACAAAATAAACACCTGCGTTCATGGCACGTCCGGCACGCACCAGCTTCATAGATAAGGTTTTTCCCTGTGCCACCTGTAAAAAGCTCCATGCTTCGTCAAGGTCTACAATCTTAAAAAGGCTCCGGTCAGTATGGATAAAATCAAGGGCAAAGGTACTGATAACAATAAGCATGGCAACAGAGAGCAGTTCCATGGTGGTATATTCCTCAAATCCGGTTTCTTTGTCCGGCAGCACCAAATCCGCCACCTGTATGATATTCAACTGTTTTTCTAGACTGATGGACTGTGTGACTTCACCATTGGAAAATAAAAGCTGTGCAAAATCATAGTCCGTAAAGCTCTCGATATGGTCAGCAATACTGGTGCTGACAGGCGTATTCTCTACCCTCAATTCCTCAATGACTTTTAGTAATCCCCGTTCTTCGCTGTTTGTTACCGCACGAATGGCTTTTCTAAGGACAGGGAAGCGTTCCCCGTCACGGGAGGAAATTCCCGTCAGAAAAGTTAAAATATCAATAGCAAGGCTTTCCGAATCCTTTGGATTTTTCATAATCACATATGGGTCAAGCAAGCCTTTGTTCCTGTCTTCACTGGTGAGATTGACAATATTAATTTCTTCTGCAATCTCCGGCAGCGTTTCTTTCCAGTTCCCACGTTCTGCCTTTGGGTCTACAATGACTGCCTGTGCTCCGAATAATACGGAATAGTACACAATCATGTTGTTAGAAAAGGATTTACCGCCACCCAGCGAGCCTACAAAAGCGGCAGCAAGGGCATTGGTAACGGAGCCTTTGACACCCTGACTGGCAAGGGCAGGCTTTAGGTACACATTTCTTCCCGTATCCAGACTGTATCCCACATAAATACCCTCATTTTCTCCTAACATTTGTGTTGCTCCAAAACCCAAGCCTGCCAGAAAATCAGAAGTTACATACTGGATATAATCGTTCATGTACCGCTTGCTGGCAGGAAGAAATTCACCGTGTAAGCCCAGCATATCTCCAAAGGGACGCACCAGCTTCACGCTTAAATCGTCGTAGAAATCCTTGACCTCATTGCAGCGGCGTTTCAATTCTTCCAAATCAGGAGCCGATACCCGTATCACATAAGAGAGCTTATACATGGCTTCTTTGGACTGGTCTAAATTGGTTTCCAATTCATTGACCGTATCCAAGGCTTCCATGACGTTATTGCTGGTTTCGTTGTCACTTTCCCATGCGTGAGTATCAAGGTCTTTCAGTTCCTTTTTCTTATTGCGGACAGTAGAAAGGGCTTTTTTATTTGCCACAATCTCCACATTCATACTGGTATCAATGGGAAAGGTAAATTGCTGTTGCTGATAATAAAAGATTTCAGAAGAGGGAAAATCCAGTTCTCCTACAATGGAGTTAATGGTAAAATAGGCGGCGTAGGTGGTGGAATCCTCCTGTTCGATTTTCAAATACCGCTGATTTTCTTCTATCAGGCAGCGGGTAGGCTTAATCAGGTCATAACGCTTTACCAGCGTTTTTCCTTTTAGCTTTTTCTTTGGCAGAGGATATTCGTAATCCTCATAGGCAGTGCCGGACTGCCCGTGTAAATGCTCCATGAGATATCCAAAATCGTCTTTATTCAAGCGGCGGATCTTGAAGCGGCGAGAAATCTTATTTTCCAGCAGCTTTTCCATCTTCGAGAAACGTCCAATTTCATCATTACTCATGGAAACAAAATCCCCCATGAGCTTATGGTTGACCTCATGGATAAAATCAGAAAAGGTGTTTGCCATGTTCTTTCCAATATTTTTTAACGTGACTTCCTGCTCGTTTAAGAGCAGCTTAAACCCGATAAAAAAACGGTAGTCCACTTGATTTTCTCCAATCATGGAAATCAGGGCTTCTGTCTGCTGGTCAATTTTTTCATAAGCAATTTCTTTTAATCTGCCGGTCACTTCCTGTTTAGAACGTTCCTGCGCTGCCCGTATGCTGGATTCCGTACTGATTTGCAGGGCATGGATTTTTCCATCACGGTTTTGTGCAATGAGCTGACGAAAGGAATCGTGTACCTGAAATTTCTGTTCCTGACTTAGGAACGAGTAATTGTAGGGAATCAGTTCATAGTAGGCAAAGCACTATCCGTCATGGTTCCAGACCAGATTGTTTTCGATATATTTAATCGGATACGTCATAAACTTCACTCCTAACTGCTGTGATGGCTTCGGTATGCCGCTTTGTTTGCAGCTTTACAGGCTTTCCGGAATAGGTGATTTTGGGGCGTGCCAGATAGGTCATAACCGATTTTAAAAAGCCGTATGGCTTCTTTCCGTCAAAGGTCTTCTGGCTCATGAACCAAGTAATGGCAAGTGGAATCCCAAAGTATTTGAGAAACGCCCCGTCTATCAGGGACAGCGGCGGCAGGCTGCCAAAGAGTATCACGAAAAAGAGCGATACTACAAACCATGTCATTTGGGTAAAGGTAATGGGAAACGGCAGCTTAAAGTCATTGATGGAATAAAGAACTTTTTCCACTGACCAGATACTGGTATAGCTTCGTATTTTCTTCATAAATACCTGTCCTTTCTTTTCAAAATTTGCATAAGAAAAGGGCAGTCCTTAGAAAAGAGCTGCCCTTAAAGTTACGTTATGTTGTTATCCTGCATATTCAAATACACCGTGAGCGGTGACTAGGAAGTTTCCGTCCAGCTCCAAGTCACGCCCATAGGCTTCATAGTCAATGTAGTTTTGAAGACTGGCAGGCACTTCACCCAAGGCTCCCGTTTCTTCAATGAAATAGCGTGCTACGTCTGCCATATCATCACAATCGGGGTAACAGAGAATATCGTCTGCGTGTTCTACCATTTCTTCAAAGCTGCCAAAAAAGGCTTGCTGAATCTCTTTCATTTCAGATTCAATGGGTGAGCCGGAGAGTTCTTCTGCCAGAGCACACAAACGGTTAATGTCCTCAATGGACGTATATTCGTTAATGTCAAAGGGCAGCTCATAATCATGTATGGCATATTCCTTATATTCGCTGTCCAAACCGATTTTTTCTTTTACGTCTTCGGGGTCAATGGGTGGGGTGAACCATGCGCCGACCAATTCGCCCTCATTGTATTTGCCAAGGTTTGAAATATAGACCTGCATTTCCATGTGAAATCATCACGTCCTTTCTAAAAATGGGTATGAAAAAAGCAACTAACTCACAAAGAATCAGTTGCATAATTTCTCTTATCTATTAGGCTTTTTTTCAATGGTTGATACTTGATGATTGTATTTTAAGTATAGCGTCATATAATTTTGCGTAATATCAATACATTCTTTTAAATCGGAAATATCTTTATCAACATAGTGTTTTGTATAATGAGCATAGTCATTTCCCAGCCACCAAGCACGATTAGCAATCTCTTTAATTTCTTCGATTCCATACTTTTCTGGCAAACGATTAGCAATAACATTTGATAATTTGGTATCAGAAAGTATTTCATCTTGTTTGTCGGGATTTAAAACGACAGCAAAATCTTTTACTAAATGTTCAAAAGCTCGTCGATAAGCCAATCCGCATACATCGGATATTCCTAATTGTTCAACTGTTTCCGCTTGATGGTATTGTTTTACAAATTCCTTTGAGATAGTCGATATTTCCTTACTAAAAGCTGTTTCTGTTTGCTTTTGAGGATAGTATGTAGCTGGTTCGATAAACTGTGGAAAGCCAAGAGGGTCAAATAAATGTTCATAGTTATATTTTCCCCAGAAAATTCTTTTACATATTGGACATTTCCCCATGACGTCTACATAAGTAGTTCCATCAAAATCCTCTGAATATTGATATAAAATCTCTGCCTGTATTCCCTTATTGCAATGGGGACATTCATTGATATAGTCATCAACAAATTTTGAAGAAAGAATATCCTTGCTAATCAAATTAAAATCCACCCCTTTTTATCGTATTTAATATAAACAAGTATAACAAGTTTTTTCTTTCTTCACAATCATTTAAGCCCCAATAATCTTATTGAATAGTTCCAGCAAAATATCTTTTACCCCAGCAGCATTGAACACCAGTCCAACCGCAATTAAGGCAATCACCAAAAATCCAATCAGTTTGGAAAATTCACGCTTGAATCCTAAGTACAATCCAATGACCACGATTGCCAGTAGTACCAGCGATTGCGCATTGGTTAAAAACCAGTTGTATAAGTTCTGTCCGAAATTCATAATATTTCTCCCTTCCTTTTTGCCCGAATCACAGGGCAGTGTCCGTTTCTTTTACAATCAGTTCCTTTGTGGAAGCGGCTTGCTGTTTTAAAATGGTTCTGTGCCGTTTGGTCAGCTTTGCATGGGTGATAATTTCCTTTACCACCTGCGTATGATTGAGTTCATCTAATTTCATGGCTACCTTTAACGTGGGTGCTACCTGATGAGAAATCCAGTTTAAGGTACGCTGAAAGGAATACGGCTCCGGCTTCGTGGTCAGCTTCATACTTTCCCGATTTTCTCCGATAAACCACGCCCATTCTTCGTTGAGCTGCCAATCGGAACGGGGCTTTGTATTATCCCTATCCACAAATCGGACATATCGGTTGATAATCTTAAAAGCGGTTTGCTCTGGATTGTCATAAGAAAGCAGGTCACGTAAGGCGTGGTAGGCACGCTCATTTTTCAGCCGGATTTCAAAGCGGTTTTTCACTTCGGCTTCTTCTATGGGAATATCATTTTTCTTGTACTGCTCATAATCCTTTTCATAAATGCAAAAGTATACTTCACTCTGCAAAGAGCCGATATAAAGCGTATTACCCATACATTCTTTTTCCTCACGCCGTACCAGTTCGCCGCTGCGGTAACTCTTAAAGCTGCGAAAGACCGAAATACATTCTTCTTTTTGACACTTCTCCGTCAGGTTTGGAATATTTAAAATGCCTGCCTTGTCATTGATGGCAAGGTCAAGCCGCTTCATCACACCGCCCTCAACCAGACAATCCATGAAAAATTCATACCAGCTCCGTTCCTGTGCAAGCAGATAACTTTCAAACTGGCGGCAGCCACGCCCTTTTAGCTCCAAGAGAACCCCTTTTTCCTGTTCGGGGGATACCAGTACAAAAATATCACCCAGTGAATAATGCTCTGCATAGGAATAAAAACCGTAATCCTCATGGAGCATATAGGATAGCTTCAATTTCAAAACGTCCTGAACAATATGCTTAACGTCCAGCGTTGGAAAGCGAATCCGCACATAGTCAAAGAGCATTTCCAACGGAGAATCGGGATTGAACCGTTCCAGTGCTTCCAAAATGGACGCTTGCAATTCCTCTGATGGAACTATCTTTCCGGTTTCCATATCGCTTAGATACTGGCGTGTGATTCCGGCGGCTACTGCAAGTCTTCTTTGGGAAATGCCGTAAGAAGAACGCTTTTCTCGTAATTCTTGTACCCATGTATCAGTATTCAGTAAAATTCCTCCCATCAAAAAACGTATGTCAACTTTTCATACCAAGCTGACATACGCCATTTCTATAGAAAACCCTTATACCACAAAGGATTTTCACCTTTTTATGTTCTGTATCCTGTTGATTTGTACCCCCCTGTTAGATACGGGGGGTTACGTGCTGGCGTGGCTTGCGCCACACCAGCCAGCTAGTCAGTCGTCACCTGCGGCTTTCGCTTCGCACGCCGCCTGTGCCGCCTGCCTGCTGTCTATCAGAGCTTTTATTTCTTTTAAAAAATCATGCCCTTTTGGTACGAGAGGTGTGTAAAATTCTGATATGACACTGGTTCCCGTATCCACATAGCCACGTCCCTTTATCTGCTTTAAGAAAAAGTCCTTGTCGGTTTCTCCAAACATCATACCGTAACCCATTTCTGACATGCGCCCCAAAGCAACACGGAAATTAAACTGGTCACGGATTCCGTCCCCTAGATATTTTGCGTCTGGACGCTGGCAGGCAAGAATGAGAAAAAAGCCTGCCTGCCGTCCTAACATGACAATCTGTTTCAGTTTATTCAGAACAGCAGCATTTTCTTTGGTTCCCAGCATTTCCATGAACGCAACATATTCATCAAAGATAAGAAAATGAGCTGGAAGTCCCAAGTAGGCATAGTTTTCGCCTGTCTTGTAGCTCTCCATCTTCTTCATGTCTTCGCTGCGCTTCATCATTTCTTCATAGAACGAATCAATGCAGGCAAGCATATCCTCTTTTTTATAGTAGACATTTGGCATAACGGTTTGTAAATCGGCAAGGTCGGCGTTCTTCGGGTCTAAGATATAAAGGACAGCATTGGTGCGGAACAGGGCTTCAATCAGTGTCAGGATAAAGTACGTCTTGCCGCCGCCCGTTCCGCCAGCAATGAGCATATGGGGGAGCTTGTCATACTCCCACCACACATTTTTCATCAACCGGAGCTTGCCGCCCTGTGCCTGTACGTTCTCTATGGAAATACGGTTTGCAATGGTATCGTAGAGCAGGGTATATTCCACATAGGAATCCTTTAATTCCTTGTCGGTCAGCTCACAGTACAAGCCGCTTTCCAGCTTCTTTTCTAAATGTAAAAGCTGGTCTTGATATTTCCCCAGTGTGATTTCCACCCGAATCTGAATCAGCCCGTTTTGAAGCTGATAGTACAGTTTGGGGAAATAAGTAATTTTCTCTTTGGAACGGCTGGAAGATAAGTCTTTAAAGAATCCGTCAGACTGTACCTGTTCTGCTTCATACCACTTGTTTTCCAGAATCATCTTCGCCAGCTTTTGGCGGTGATAGAGCTGTTTTATAGTATCACGGCGATAATGATAAATCAGCACAGCCAACGCCAGACACACCATGCCTGCCACGCCCATGCTGATAAGCAGGTACGGGAAATTGATATTGCATATCTGTGAAAGAGAGCTGTTCTTCCAGTCCATCTGTATGATTGCCTTGCCATGAAACAGCAGAACAATCAGCAGAAAGACCGGAAGCAAAGCGGCAAGGGTAACATGGAAAACTAACTCCTTGTCCGTGGGGCGAATCCGCTTGCCACGGAAGAAAAACTGTTTCATGCCTGAATCACTCCTTTTCTTTGATTTAAAAGCGCCTGCCTAACAGGAACTTTTACTTTCCGGCAGGCATATCCTTTTTCGGTTGCTGCGGATTTCCGGCAGAAGCAGCACCCTTTTTCAAGACAATATCCTCTGCTTTGATATACCAGTCCACATTTGCACCTTGAAAGCTAGCCGTTGCCACGGTATCCGCCCAATGTCGTCAACTTTAGATGATAGCAAATTTCTACAAGAAAAATATTATATTATTTATATTTTATATTTTCATTTTTTTAAAAAAAGAGTATAATAAATAAACCTAACAGAATAGGCTTTTTGCAAATATTCACTTAAATATACTTATAAAGTTGGTTTTGAGTTTTTGTGATATTTTCTTCTGTTACGTGTCATTTGTCGTTCATATTTCCGGTTACGGCGGATTTGTGAACGACATTTTTGAATTTCGTAAATTAAATCATTATATATGTAAATCCAGTCTTTTGATGATTCTATTAAAGTTATTATTTTACGTACAAC
>NZ_FOWD01000021.1 GCF_900115365.1 Anaerocolumna aminovalerica | reverse complement strand
AGGATAATATGGTTAAAACAGTGAGAATGACCACAGCACAAGCACTAGTGAAGTTCTTGGACAATCAATATGTCAATATGGATGGAGAAGAAATCAAATTTGTATCAGGAATATTCACTATATTCGGACATGGAATGGTGTTAGGTCTAGGTCAGGCATTGGATGAAAATCCTGGTTCTTTGAAAGTATATCAGGGAAGAAATGAACAGGGCATGGCTCATGTGGCTACTGCTTATGCGAAGCAGAATAATAGAAAAAGAATCATAGCATGCTCATCGTCTATTGGCCCGGGGGCAGCCAATATGGTAACGGCAGCAGCTGTAGCTACCGTCAATAATATTCCTTTATTATTATTACCAAGTGATACATTTTCAACAAGACAGCCAGATCCGGTATTGCAACAAATTGAACAAAGTAACGATCTTTCCATAACAACAAACGATGCCTTTAAACCTGTTTGTAAATATTGGGATAGGATTGCAAGGCCGGAGCAGTTAATGACAGCGTTAATTAATGCAATGCGTGTACTAACCGATCCAGAACAATCAGGTGCTGTTTGTGTTGCAATACCACAGGATGTTCAAGGAGAAAGTTTTGATTTTCCGGAACAGTTCTTCCAGAAAAGAGTACATAGAATAACAAGACAAATCCCTGCGAGAGAAGAAATAGATGACGTTATAAGCCTGATATTACAAAGCAAATTTCCAATGATTATTTGTGGTGGGGGAGTAAAATATTCTTGTGCCGGAACGACATTGGAAAAGTTTTGTGAAGACTTTAATATACCTTTCGCTGAAACACAGGCGGGAAAAAGTGCCTGCAGCTCTAATTCTCCATATAATTTAGGAGGAATAGGGGTAACGGGTAATCTTGCTGCTAATACCATAGCCCAAAAAGCCGACTTAGTAATTGTTATAGGCTCTAGAATGACTGACTTTACAACTGGTTCCAAATCTCAGTTTAAGAATCCAAATGTAAGGTTTATTACTTTGAATGTATCTAAGTTTCATGCTTATAAGTTTGATAGTGTAAAGGCTGTTGGTGATGCAAAAGCTGGATTAGAAGCAATCAGCACTGTTTTAAAAGAAAAAGGTTATCACTCTGCTTATACAACCCAGATACAAGAAGCAAAAGAGGCGTGGAAAAAAGAAATGAATTTCTTTGCTTCCTATACATATGATGATGAATTCAGACCTCTTATAAAGGCAGGAAACCCTGATAGTATTAAGGAATTTAATGAATTAACAGGCAGTAAGCTGACACAAGTAGCAGCAATCAGTTTAATTCGTGAGGTGATAGAAAAAGATGCAATTATTACCGGTGCATCTGGCAGCTTACCCGGGGATTTACAGAGAATGTGGACAACAGATGTAAAAGACAGTTACCATATGGAATATGGATATTCCTGTATGGGATATGAAATTGCTGCCGCATTAGGAGCGAAAATTGCTGAACCAAATAGAGAAGTATATGCCATGTGTGGTGATGGAAGTTATTTAATGCTCCATAGCGAGGCGGTTACTTCAATACAAGAACGTAAGAAAATTAATATTCTTTTGTTTGATAATAGTGGTTTTGGTTGTATTAATAACCTGGAAATGTCAAATGGAGTTGGTAATCTTGCAACAGAGTTTAGATATCGTGACAATGAAGACAGTCCATCCCATGATGGAGGATTAATTACAATTGACTACGCTATGAATGCTGCAGGGTATGGACTTAAGACTTATAAAGCCAGAACATTAGAAGAGTTAAGAGATGCCTTAGAAGATGCAAAGAAACAAAAAGTATCAACTTTAATTGACATTAAAGTTCTGCCCAAAACTATGACAGAAGGCTATGATTCATGGTGGCATGTAGGAATAGCCAGCACATCTAAAAAAGAATCCGTACAGGTTGCTTATCAAGATAAAGAAAATAATCTAAAAAATGCAAGAAGGTATTAATTGTGAAAAGCATCTTCACAATGGAAGACCATGTCTTCCATTTGGAAGAACTCTGGCATGAGAGTCCATTGGAATTCTCACGTTGAACTTCTTCGTCTGTTATTTAACATGTGGCAAAGCCGCATTATGTTGGAATAGCGAAAAATGATTTGTTTGTGCCTTGAGGGAGGCGAAAGGAATGATAAAATGATGAATAACAAATTTGGTTATCCTGAATTTGATGAAAATGGCATCAAAGTTCTTACCGAAATGGAAGGGCTTTATAAAGATATGCTAATGAATATTACAGTTTATAAAATGAAGAATGGTGATGTTCGGGAATTTTACTCAGTGAATGAAGAACAGGCAGTGCTTCTTGTAACCGGTGATGTTAAATATCAGTGGGAAAAGGAAAGCAGAAATGTAAAAAGAGGTAATTTCTTAAAAGAAGGTATATGGTGTCTTCATGTGTGCAAAGACACTAAGGTTACAATAACTGCTTTTGCAGATACAGAAATCTTGGTGCAATCTACCACAAATGAAAGAGAATTTGCGCCTGTATTCTATACTCCTGAAGATTGTATTGAAGCATTGGCAGGAAAGGACTTGTGCGAAGGAACTGCAAGACGGATTGTAAGAACTGCTTTTGATTATAATAATGCACCATACTCCAATATGGTATTGGGTGAAATCGTGGGTTTTCAAGGTGGATGGTCCGGATATATACCACATCATCATCCCCAGCCTGAAGTATATTATTATCGTTTTGATAAACCTCAAGGCTTTGGTGCCTGCTTTATCGGAGATGATGTATTTAAAATTAAAGATGGAAGCTTTAGTGCATTGACTCCGGGAAAAACACATCCCCAGGTAACTGCTCCTGGTTATCCTATGTATGTTGTTTGGATGATTCGCCATCTGGACGGTAATCCATGGACAGATCGGGTTGATGATCCGGATCATTTATGGATGGTGGATACGCCTATTACTTATCGGTAAAAATTATAAGGATTCTAAAATAAAAACATTATGAAAAAGAATTTCACATTCGCCTTCATAATGTTTTTTTAAAATTGGAATCACTTATAATGTTCAAAAAGAATATCAAAATATAACAAAGATTATTGTGGCTAATCAGAATTAGAGAAAATAAACGAAATCCCAATACAATTTAATAAAAAGATATAAAAATAACACAGAAAGTAACTGGATAAATAAGAAAATATGGTCATTTGTATGATGTTTTGAAAGAAATGCTACAAAAAATTGAATAAAAATCATAAATATATATTGACAAAACTATAAAGCGATTGTAATATATAACAAAGAGTTGATAATATTAAACTAAAATATAACCAACATATTGCAAAGAAGTAAATAAAAAACTGTGATTTGATGGGTTGTTTTGAATGTTAGATATAGCACATTCATGGCTGTGGATATTTAGTAATACTTTTTCACAGAAGGTATTGTATTTATTATGGAAGCAATTAATTATACATAGATGAAGATGTATTCAATTACTTGTGAAAATTGCTTTAAAAGCGAAAAACAAAAACAATGTATTGTGAAGGGAGATTTACTATGAAAAAAATTTTAGCTTTATTAACAACAGTAGTTATGATTGTTGGTTTGACAGCATGTGGCGGCTCAAAAGACAAAACTACATCGAAACCGGAAGAGTCAAAAGAGACAACAAATTCTGGAGAAACTCCAGAAAAAGCAGAAGATTCAAACATTAGAGTCGGCGTAATTTTAAAAACTCTATCCAGTGAGTATTGGAGTTATGTTGCTGCTGGCGTTAAGCAAGCGGGGGAAGACCTGGGAGTAACTGTTGATTTACAAGGTCCGGCTTCTGAAACAGCTTATGATGAACAAAATAATATGATTGAGACTATGCTATCTTCTCCGGATCTTGATGCTTTTGTAATCTCACCATTGCAACCGGAATCTGTTGTTTCTGTAATTGGAGATACCAACGTACCGGTTCTATTTGTAGATACGGATGCTCCTTATGAAAACAAGGTATCATATATTGGTACTGGTAACTATGAAGCAGCATATCTTGGTGGGGACTATGCAGCTAAAAAAGCTGGCAAAGGTTCAAAAGCGGTTATCATTGGAGGCGTTCAAGGCAATACATCAAGTGATGAACGTGAAAGAGGATATAGGGAAGCACTTGAGGCTAATGGCGTAGAGCTGGCAGCAGTTCAATATGCAGAAGGACTTGCAGATAAAGCAGCAAGTATTATGGAAAACTTACTAACAAGCTTAGATAATGATGTGGATATTGTTTTATGTAATAATGATGAAATAGCGACAGGTGCATCAAGATCTGTTGAACAGGCCGGCTTAAATGACGTAATAATAGTTGGATTTGATGGTATTCAAGCAGGTGTACAAAATGTTGTGGATGGTAAATTTACTGCAACTGTTGCTCAATCACCTTTTGATATGGGATACTCAGCAGTAGAAAAAGCAGTAGCTGCAGCAAAAGGAGAAGATGTTATGAAATACATAGATACCGGTGCTATTGTTATAACATCTGAGAATGCAGAAACATACCTGGCAGAATTAAAATCAAAACTTGAATAAAGAAGGACAACTGATCGGTTCTTTATATAGCAGCATTTACTCCTACAGGTAGTGTAGGAGTAAATGTTCTAGGGAAGGTGAAAGATGGAGTTAAGAATTGGAGTTATTGGAACTGGTGCAATCGGAGAGGATCATATAAGACGTTTGACAGATACTATTACAGGAGCCAGAGTAGTAGCACTATCCGATATTAATAAAGAAAATGCAAT
The DNA here is from genome assembly GCF_900115365.1 of Anaerocolumna aminovalerica. GTDB lineage: Bacteria > Bacillota > Clostridia > Lachnospirales > Lachnospiraceae > Anaerocolumna > Anaerocolumna aminovalerica. Next base: position 74,136 of record NZ_FOWD01000021.1, on the reverse strand, counting down.
GCGAGTATCTAAAAAATATAATGTGACTTTTTATGAAACTGGTTATGAGGTAATCTGGTCGCCGGATGTAGATGCAGTTGTAATAGCATCTTGGGATCCCACCCATGCAGAGTTTGTATTAGAATGTATCAAAGCAAAAAAGCATGTATTATGCGAGAAACCATTAGGAACCTCAGCAGAAGAGTGTATGGAAATTGTTAAAGCTGAGGCGGCGGGTGGTAAGAAATTAGTTCAAGTAGGATTTATGCGTCGTTACGATAAAGGATATAGAAAGTTAAAAGAAATCATTGAAAGCGGAGAAATCGGAGAACCGTTAATGATACATTGTTGTCATAGAAACCGTGTTCCTGGCCCACAGCATACAACCGATATGACCATTAAAAACTCGGGTATACATGAAATAGATATTTTAAGATGGCTGCTTGGGGAAGATTATGAATCGGGACAAGTATTAATGGCAAAGCAAAATCAAAACGCACTGGATGGTTTGAAAGATCCGCAAATTATGTTATTGAAGACAAAAAGTGGTGTAAGAATTGATGCTGAAGTTAATATGAATTCTCATTATGGATACGATATTCAATGTGAAGTTGTAGGCGAAAAAGGAGTAATTCGCTTGCCTGATCCAATTAGCATATTAAAAAAGAAATCTGGTATGGGTTCTCATGAAATATTAGCAGATTGGTCACAAAGATTTGTAGAAGCTTATGATGTGGAATTTCAACAGTGGATTAACAGCATAAAGGAATCAGGTCCGGTGGGACCAAATGCATGGGATGGATATGTTGCTGCCGTAACGGCAGATACGTTAATAAAAGCGAGAAAATTAAAGACGATTGAACCTATAATACTAGAACCGCAACCTGCATTCTACTGCTAAATGATAACGTGAGAATTAGAGAAAAGGTGATAAAACTATGGGGAATTATGTAGTAGAATTAAAAAATGTTACAAAGCGATTTCCGGGCGTGGTTGCGCTTCGAGATATGTCTTTGCAGATAAAACCGGGAGAAATCTTAGGACTGATTGGCGAGAATGGAGCAGGAAAATCCACACTGATCAAGATTTTAACAGGTGTTCATTCAGCCGATGAAGGAGAAATGTTTATTAATGGAGTAAAACAGGATATAAAGACTCCCAGTGATGCAAAAAATGCGGGAATTGCCTGTGTTTATCAAGAATTAAATATAGTCAAAGAACTCTCCATTACAGATAATATTTTTATTAATAAATATATACATAAAAAGAATAGTAAATTTCTTGATTATAAGGCCATGCATAAAAAGGCACATGAGGTTATGCTTTCCTTAGGTCAAGATGTAGATGTAACCAAGCCTTGTGCTAACTTTGGTATGGGAATTTTGCAAATGGTTGAAATTGCAAAAGCAGTACTTATTGATGCGAAACTAATTATTATGGATGAACCTACTTCAAGCCTTGGTGAAAAAGAGGTTAAACAATTAATGAAAACGGTTCGTAGTTTAAAAGAACGTGGGGTTTCTATTTTATTTGTGTCTCATAAATTAGAAGAATTGTTTGAATTATGTGATAGAGTTACAGTTATGCGTGACGGTGAGCATATAACTACAGATGCCATTGAAGACATGGATAATGACAAACTAATTACTGCCATGGTTGGACGTACTCTAAACAATCAATATCCCAAGATAGAAGGAAAACGAGGAAAAGAAGCACTAAGAATTGAAAATTTAAATTCAACAGGTGTTTTACATAATATCAGTTTTACGGCATATCACGGTGAAATATTGGGGATTGCAGGTTTAGTAGGCGCAGGCCGTACAGAAACTTTTCAAGCAATCTTTGGAGCTTTTCCGGTGGATGGAGGACATATTTATATAAAAGGTAAAAGGGTAACTATAAAATCTCCAAAGGATGCGGTGAAAAATAGAATTGCATTATTGACTGAGGATAGAAAAGGTCAGGGTCTGGTATTGTCACAAGGAATTGATACGAACCTTATACTTGCCAATTTATCAAAATTTACAAAAGGCCTTTGGCTGAACAAAGAAAAAATAAAAAACAATGGAGATCAAGCCGTAGATGATTTAAAAATCAAAACCCCAGGTCTAACTGCAATAACAAGTCAATTATCTGGTGGTAATCAGCAAAAGGTAGTTATTGGCAAATGGCTGAATACGGATGCCGATATTTATCTCTTTGATGAACCGACAAGAGGAATTGATGTTGGTGCTAAGGTAGAAGTTTATAACATTATGAATGACTTGGTAGCAAAAGGTAAATGCGTAATTATGGTTTCTTCTGAGCTGCCGGAAATTTTAGGCATGAGTGATAGAGTTATTGTAATGCGTGGTGGTAAAATTATGGGTGAAATAGACAGACATAATGAAGGATTTACTCAGGAAAATATTATGAAGGCTGCTTGGGGAGGAAGAATATAATGGAAAGCATAATAAATATTAAAAAGATTCTTGGAAAGTTAGGCCCATTGTTGGCGTTGATAGTATTATCAATTATATTATCTTTTTCTAGTCCAAATTTCTTAACAATTAATAATATAATGAATATTCTGAGACAAACTGCTGTAAATGGCACAATTGCCTCCGGTATGCTTGTAGTATTAATAACTGCCGGTATTGATTTATCAGTTGGAGCAAATGCAGTTCTATGTGCCAGTATAATGGGTATGTTGTTGGATAAGTTTGGAATCACTAATCCGGTGATATTAATAGGAGCTGCATTACTTACAGGTGTACTGATCGGTTGTATAAATGGTTTGCTTCTTACAAAGTTTCATTTGCCTCATCCTTTTGTTTCTACATTAGGTATGAAAAATGTACTTTGTGGTTTAGCTCTATTCGTAGTATCTACTAAGACAATAAGCGGCTTCCCTGGTTCAATTACCTGGCTTGGTTCTGCCAACCTTTTTAAGAGGGGTAGCTTTTCGGGAATTCCTATTGCTTTTATAGCTATGCTAATATTATTTGTTGGATTTCATGTATTGCTGAACAAAACTGCTCTTGGAAGAGCGATATACTGTGCTGGAGGTAACTTGGAAGCAACTCGTCTTTCTGGAATTAATACAGATAATGTTTTGATTTTTGTATACTCCCTTTCCGGATTTGTTTGTGCAATTGCAGGAATAGTTATTGTAGGACGTTCCGGTGTTGCTAATCCATCTTCAGCAATTTCTCCGTATGATACAGATGCAATTGCAGCATGTATCATTGGTGGTGCATCCTTTAGCGGGGGCAAAGGTACTATATGGGGAACCCTGATCGGAGCTTTAATAATTTCCATCATCCGAAATGGATTAACATTACTTAAAGCTGCAAGTGATGTGCAATACATGGTTATCGGAATAGTTATCATAGCGGCTGTCTTTATTGATGTGACACGTAATAGAATGGAAGAAAAAGCAAGAAGACTAGCTGGTAAATAAATTCAATGAGGAATTTTAAACAATTAGCTATGCAAATATGTGCTGAGCCCAATAACCGGTGTTTCAGCAGAATGGAGACTAATATGAGATTGAGTTATATTCCTGATAGCCTGGGACACCTAAAATTAGACCATATGCTTGATACAGTTCATGCTTTAGGAGTAGATGCGATTGAATTAACAACTGGTAATTGGTCTGAAGCACCTCATATAAACCTGGATGAATTGGTTTCTGATTCAGAATCAAGAAAGAGGCTTCAAGAAAGTTTTTCTTCAAGAAACATGGAAATAGTAGCATTAAATTGTTCTGGTAATCCTTTAGCTTATGAAAAAGATATGGAAGTAACATTAAAAACATTTCAACTTTCAGAACAACTTGGAATAAAAAAAGTAGTTATGATGAGTGGATTGCCTTCCGGTTGTAAAAATGATATAACCCCTGTTTGGATTACAACCAGCTGGCCGCCTATGACACAGGATATTTTAAAGTATCAGTGGGAAGAGGTAGCAATTCCTAAGTGGATTAAGTTAGTAGAACAGGCGAAGGATTTTGGAATTGAAAAAATCGCTCTGGAAAACCATGGGTGGCAGTTGGTGTATAATCCGGAGACCCTTTTAAAGCTTAGAAAAGAAGTTGGACCCATGATAGGTATGAATTTGGATCCCAGCCATTTGTTTTGGATGGGTGGGGATCCCATAGAGGCTTTAAGAGAATTGGGAGATGCCCTTTACCATATCCATGCAAAAGATTCCAGGTTAGAGAGAAGGTTGTTAGGACCCAATGGTGTCCTTGATACAAAGCCAATTGAAGAATACTCCAATCGTTCATGGAATTACGTAGCAGTAGGATGTGGACACAGCGGACAATGGTGGAAAGAATTTTTCTCTGTTGCCAGAATGATTGGTTATAATGATGTAGTTTCCCTTGAAATGGAAGACCTGACAATGGATGCTCTGACTGGAGTAAAGATGTCTATTGAGGTCATACGGCAAGGGTTAGGTATATAAGACAATAATACAATAATACAAATAAGAAAGGAATGGTTAACGTGATTAAAATAGGAATTATAGGGGCAGGCAGAATCGGCAGAGTACATATGGAGGGAGTTACCACTGGAGTTAAAAATGCAACGGTAGTTGCAATTGCAGATCCTTTTATGAATGATGATATAAAGAAATGGGCAGCAGAATATGGGGTTAAGACCTGCTATTCAGATTACCATAATATTTTGGATGATCCTAATATTGATGCTGTTATGATCTGTTCTTCTACTGATACTCATGCAGATATTGCAATTGAGGCTATTAGAGCCCATAAACATGTATTTTGTGAAAAACCTATTTCGCAAGATTTAGGCAAGATTAAAGCAGTAATGGAAGAATTAAAGAAATCAGATGTTAAATTTCAAGTAGGATTCAACAGAAGATTTGATCATAACTTCCAGGCTATAAGAGATGCAGTTGAAGCTGGAAAAATTGGTGATGTTCACCTGATTAGAGTAACAGCACGTGACCCGGAAGCTCCTTCTATAGATTATGTAAAAAGTTCAGGTGGAATGTTCCTTGATATGACTATTCATGATTTTGATATGGTATGCTTCTTGTCAGGATGTAAGGTAAAAGAAGTTTATGCAGCAGGAGCAGCACTGGTTAATCCGGATATTGCAAAAGTTGGAGATATTGACACTGCTGTAATTACATTAAAAATGGAAAATGGATCAATTGGCGTAATTGATAATTCCAGACAAGCGGTTTATGGATATGATCAAAGAGCTGAGGTATTTGGTTCCAAAGGCCAGATTAATGTGGCAAATGACACGCCTTCAACCGCGGTGCTTAGTACAGCAGATGGAGTTATTAGTGATAAGCCGCTGTACTTCTTCCTGGAACGTTATATGGCATCATTTACTAAAGAAGTGGCTGAATTTACAAAAGCAATTGAAAATAATACAAAAGTACCTGTAGATGTTGAAGAAGGGTTACAACCGATTTTAATTGCAATTGCAGCAAAGAAATCACTGGATGAAAATCGCCCGGTTAAAATTTCAGAAATTAAATTCTAATTAGCAAGAAAGAGAAGCTGTTACAAAGCACATCATGTTTGGAAGGTTAAAAATAAACGAAGAAAGAGTGTTGAGGGTAAATATGTTAGATAAAAATAAAGTAAAGTTGGGAATTGCACCAATTGCATGGACCAATGACGACATGCCGGATCTGGGAAAAGAAAATACATTTGAGCAATGTGTCAGTGAAATGGCATTGGCTGGTTTTACCGGTTCGGAAATCGGAAATAAATATCCTAAAGATGTTGATACCTTGAAAAAAGCTTTGGATTTAAGAGGAATTCAAATATGTAACTGCTGGTTTTCTTCCTTTTTAATAACAAAACCCTATGAAGAGACGGAAAAAGAATTTATTAAACAATTAGATTTTTTAAAGGCTATGGGGGCTAAGGTTATTGGTGTTGCAGAACAGGGCCATAGTATACAAGGACTTGATAAAGCAGTGTTTGATGAAAAATACATAATGAATGATGAAGAGTGGGATATGCTTTGCACAGGATTAAACAAACTGGGTAAAGTTGCAAAAGAGAGAGGCTTGTCTTTAACTTATCATCATCATATGGGAACGGTTATACAAACAGAAGAAGAAGTGGAACGTTTTATGAATGGTACTGATCCGGAATATGTAAGTCTTCTTTTTGATACAGGACATTTTGCATATAGTGGAGTAGATCCTTTAAAAATGGTTAAGAAATACGTGAATCGGATTAAACATGTACATCTAAAAGATATCAGACCGGATGTAGTTAAGAAGGTAAAGGAAGAGCATTTAAGCTTTTTACAAGGAGTTCGTCTTGGAACCTTTACAATACCGGGAGATGGCTGTATTGACTTTGAGCCTATTTTTAAGGAACTGGAAGATGCGGGATACGAAGGTTATATGCTAGTTGAAGCGGAACAAGATCCGGCAATTGCAAACCCTTTGGAATACGCAATAAAAGCAAGAAAATACATATCAGAAAAAACAGGATTGTAAAATTGTTAGATAGAATTGCAAGATTGTAGTTCTGAACCTGAATGGAGAAGAGATTTACAAAACTGTCATTCTGAGCCGGTAAGGCGAAGAATCTCATTTTTAAACGAGATTCTTCGAGTGTGGAGTTCAACGAAGTTGAACTTGCGCTCATAGAATGACAGTTTTTTATTTGCAACAGTCTTTCTATATGTTGATTGGATACTATTTATCGTCTGCTAATATAATGCCGCAATTACTCTTGCTTAACGTTTCCTTTAAAGAAGCAGGAGGCATGGAATCTGTAATAATTGAGTCGATGTTATCAAAGTTTGAAAATGTCATTAAGGATATTACATCGAATTTTGTATGATCTACTAATAAATAGTTTTTCTGACTTTTCATTAATGCAGTTCGTTTAATCTCGGTTTCTGCTGGAGAAGAATTAGTGCATCCGCCCATTATTGATATTCCGGTGGCAGCAACAAAAGATTTGCTGATATTATATTGACTTAACACATTGGCTGCAGATGAACCGGTAAATGATAAGGTTTTGCGATTTAAAGTGCCGGATAAAGATATTATGTTAATATTCGGATATGGAATGGAACGCATTATTACTTCGATATTATTAGTAAGTATTGTTAAGTTCTTTAAATCTTTAATATATTCAATCATATGCACGGTTGTGGTTCCGGAATCAATAAAAATAATTTCGTTATCATTGGCTAATTCGGCTGCTTTTTTAGCTATTACCTGTTTTTGATGAAGGTTACTAATGTTACGTTCATCAAAGGAAACCATAGGTTTAAAGCCATCTACAGTAACTCCGCCATAAATTTTTTTGATTTTCTCTGTTTCTACTAATTCATCTATGTCTCGTCTAATGGTGTTTTTGGAAACTTGAAACTCTTCACATAATTGATCAAGGGTAACGGTTTTATTTTGATAGATATATTCTTTTATATCATCAATACGTTTGGACCTCATTATAGTACTCCTCTCTGTGTATATGGTATTTTGAAGCTTATTTATATAATAATAAATTAATAATATTATATCTAATTATAAAAAATAATGCAATTGTAAAATGAACTAAAACAAAAAACATTATCATCATTTACAATAAAAATAATAATAAAATACCACCATTATGTCTCTTGGATTGATAGAAACTTATACTTGATTGATTAAAATTGCTTGACTTATGGTTATGTTTATGGTATAAAATGAGTATATTGATATTAAGTTATTGAAACGTGTTGGTAAAGATAAAATATAAATGAAAGAGGTGAAATACATGCCGCTTGTTAATATGTCACAACTTTTAGAGGAGGCCCAAAAAGGCAATTATGGTATTGGGGCTTTTAGTGTGGCTAACATGGAAATGGTAATGGGAGCAATTAAGGCCGCTGAAGAGTTAAAGTCACCAATCATCTTACAGATTGCACAAGTCCGCCTTCCTTATTCTCCATTATCTATGATTGGACCGTTAATGGTTGCAGCAGCAAAAACAGCAGCAGTACCGGTGGCAGTTCATTTGGATCATGGTTTGGATCTTGAAGTAGTTAAACAGGCATTAGATTTAGGATTCACATCAGTTATGATAGACGCATCCCAGTTACCCATTGAAGAAAATATTTCAATTGTTAAAAAGGTGATAGAAATTGCAAAGCCATATGGTGCAAGTGTAGAAGCAGAAGTAGGCCAGTTGGCAGGAAGCGAAGACGGAAGTGTAGACAACGAAATGTTATATTCTGATCCTGACGAAGTAGAAGAATTATATAAAAACACCAATCTGGATGCAATAGCACTTTCTATTGGCAATGCCCATGGACTTTATAAACAGGAGCCAAAATTAAACTTTAGTATTCTGGAACAAGCTAGAAAAAGAGTTCCTGTGCCATTAGTCCTTCATGGAGGAACCGGCATTAGTGTTACGGATTTTAGAAACTGTATTGCCGGTGGGGTTAGAAAGTTAAATGTTGCAACTGCTACCTTCTTATCCGTAGAGAATGCTGTTAGAGAATATTCTAAGGGCGAAAAAAAAGATTATTTTTTAATGAGCAGTGCTATGGTGCAAGGCACTTATGAAAATGTCAGTAAACATATAAAGATATTCCAAAGTGATAATAAGGCATAATAGATCACTTATTAAAGTGAATCAGGAAAGGGTGAATGGACTATGGGGATTATTGAGTTTGACAATACTAAGAAATATGATTTGATTTTATTAGGAAGAGTAGCAATTGACTTTAATCCAATTGACTATTATAAGCCTCTGTCAGAAAGTGTTACATTCAAAAAATATCTTGGAGGTTCTCCGGCTAATATTGCTGTGGGAATGGCTAGATTAGGAAAGAAGATTGGTTTTATTGGAAAGGTTTCTGACGACCAGTTTGGAGATTTTGTTACAAATTACTTTAACAAGGAAGGCATTGATACATCACATATTACCAGATGTACTAATGGTGAGAAACTGGGACTTACCTTTACAGAAATTTTAAGTGAAACCGAAAGCAGTATTTTAATGTATCGGGACTCTATTGCAGATTTGCAGTTAGATGTAAAGGATATAGATGAAGACTACATAATGAATACAAAAGCAATTCTTATATCAGGAACCGCATTGGCCCAAAGTCCTTCCAGGGAAGCGGCGTTAAAGGCATTGGCTTTAGCTAAAAAGAATAATGTAAAGGTTATTTTTGATGTGGATTATCGTCCATACAATTGGAAAAATGATGATGAAATAGCTATATACTATTCCGTAGTGGCAAAAGAAAGTGATGTAATATTGGGTTCCAGAGAAGAGTTTGATCTGACAGAACAATTAATAGAAAAAGGCAGGACTGATTTAGAAACTGCAAAATATTTTCATTCACAAGGCTGTAAGGTTGTAGTGATAAAACATGGTAAAGAAGGCTCTACCGCCTATACCAATGATGGAAACCAATACAGCATCAAACCATTTCCGGTAAAACTTCTTAAATCTTTTGGCGGTGGGGATGGTTATGCATCTGCTTTCTTATACGGTTTATTTGAAGGGCTTGATATTATTGATTGTCTTGAATTAGGCAGTGCATCAGCAGCTTTGTTAGTAGCCAGCCATGGATGCTCAGAAGATATGCCTGATATTAAATCGGTAAAAGAATTTATTGCAGATAGTAAAAAGAAGTATGGCGATATGATTGCAAGAGCTTGATCTTATCAGAAAAGCCGCCCCCTTCTTTAAGGGGGGAGAAAGACTTGCCTGCTTAGACAGGAGTTTAAGTCCTTAACGAAATGCTATGAAATGACAATAAGTTGTGAGCGAGTAATGATAAGGGATAAACTTACCTGTAGGCAAAACTTGCCCTAGTCAATGAGAATAGCCACTTTGACGGTAAGCGTAAAATGTAAGAATAAAGTATAAAAATTACAAAAAGTTAAAAGAGTTATTTAAATAAATAAAAAGGAGAGAAAAAAGCATGGAGACAATCAAATATTTTGTAGGCGGACAGTACCGCGAATCAAAAACAGACAAGTATTATGATGTTTATAATCCCAGCACTGGAGAAATAACCGCAAAGGTTCCTTGCTGTACAAAGGAGGAAGTGGAAGAAGTTATTTCCGTTGCCAAAGAAGCTTATCAATCATGGTCGAAGGTACCTGTTTTAAAACGTGTACAAACTTTGTATAATGTACGTGATTTGCTTATCAAGCATAGAGAAGAGCTGACCTTATTGGTAGCCCAGGAACACGGTAAAGTTTGGGCAGAGGCAGAGGGAGATGTATTAAAGGCACAAGAAGGTACAGAACTTGCTTGTTCCGTTCCGTCTCTGATGATGGGTGAATCTTTAATGAATACTTCCGATGGATACGACACCACCCTTAACCGGGAACCACTTGGTGTATTTGCAGGAATAACTCCCTTTAACTTTCCTGCTATGATTCCATTTGGCTGGATGACACCGTTATGTGTAGCAACCGGTAACTGTATTGTACTAAAGGCTTCCAGTTCAACTCCACGTACTGCCTTAAGAATTGCTGAATTATACAAAGAGGCAGGAGTACCTGATGGTGTTGTAAATGTAATAACCTGCAGCAGAGAAGAAGCAGAAATATTCTTATCCCATCCGGATGTTAAGGGGATATCCTTTGTTGGCTCCACTGACGTAGGCAAACATATTTATGGTGTTGCAGCTTCTAATGGAAAGAGAGTTCAAGCATTATGCGAAGCAAAGAACCATGCGTTAGTCATGAATGATGCAGCCATTGAGCGTACTGCTGCCGGTATCATAAACTCTGCATTTGGATGCGCCGGTGAAAGATGTATGGCGCTTCCTGTAGTAGTTGCGGAAGATGAAATCGCAGATGCCTTAGTTTCCAAACTGGTTGAATTAGCTAAGAACTTAAAAGTTGGTCCTGCTTATGATAAGACTTCCACATTAGGACCTGTAGTGGATAATAAACACAAAGAACGTATCTTGAAGTGGATACAAAAAGGAATTGATGAAGGTGCAACTTTAATACTGGATGGCAGAAATGTTACAGTAGAGGGATATGAAAAGGGATTCTACCTGGGACCTACCATTTTTGATCATGTAACAGAAGAAATGACTATTGGAACACAGGAAATCTTTGGACCGGTACTTTGTATTAAGAGAGTAAAGAACTTTGAAGAAGGACTTACTATTATGAATAACAATCCATTTGCAAATGGCTCTGTAATCTTTACTCAAAATGGATATTTTGCAAGAGAATTCGTAAACAGAACCGATGGCGGTATGGTAGGTGTAAATGTTGGCATACCAGTTCCGGTAGGTGTATTCCCATTCTCAGGACATAAGAATTCTTTCTTTGGTGATCTACATTGCCTTGGAAAAGATGGAGTAAGATTCTATACAGAAAGCAAAACTGTTACAACAAAATGGTTTGATGAAGAAGAGAAGAAGAGTACTAAAGTTAGTACTTGGGATGGAACTATTTAACCTGAACAGGGAAATCCTCCGCTCCTGTAAGGGGCAGGGACTGCCTGTTTCAGCAGGAGTTAGGGCTCCGGTTGAAATATCACGTAGTGGTAAGAGGTTTTGAGTAAGTAACGTCAGCAGATAAACTTACCTGTAGGCAAATTTGTCTGCTGATTTACTAATATATAAATATGAATAGAAAAATAATAAGAGATTGTAGAAAAACTGTTATTCTAGGCTGATAAGGCGAAGAATCTCATTTTAAAGTGAGATTTTTCAAGTTTGAATTCAAATTCGTTGAATTTACTCGCTTAGATGGCAGTTTTTTTGTTTTGTAAAAGCTTCAATAACTTTTTAAATTTATATTTTATCTGATTTTTGTTTAATTTATAACCAAGGCTACTAAACAAAACTCAAAGTTGTTTAGTGTATCTGCATATCATCTTCTGTCTGTTTTGTTAGAAATGATGATAATGAACAAATATAAATCTGTTACTAATAATAATGTATAAAATATATATAAAAATATTGACATGAATATATAATAATGTTATGCTTTTAGCAAGAATAGATAAACAAAATAGACATGCGTTTAGTAAACAACTATACTATAAAGCAACTAATATGTAAGGAGGCATAGTTATGAAGAAAATAATTAATCAACCTGAAAATTACGTAAATGAAATGTTAGAGGGCTTATATATTGCCCACCCGGACTTAATCACTTACACCAATGATGATCTTCGTTGCTTGGTAACAGCCAATAAAAAAGAAGGCAAAGTAGGCATAGCGACAGGAGGCGGCTCAGGACATCTGCCTTTGTTCTTAGGTTATGTGGGAAAAGGAATGTTAGACGGTTGTTCAGTAGGAGATGTATTCCAGTCTCCAAGCGCAGAACAGATGTTGGCGGTTACTAAGGCAATTGATTCTGGAGCAGGTGTATTATACATATATGGTAATTATAATGGAGACATATTTAACTTTGATATGGCTGCTGAGATGGCAGACTTTGAAGAAGACATTCCTGTAGAAAGCGTTGTAGCCGGAGAAGATGTTGCATCAGCAGGGCCTACAAAAGAAGGAGAAAAGAACACCAGAAGAGGTGTTGCAGGCATATTTTTTGTATACAAATGTGCCGGTGGTGCAGCCGATGCCATGCTTAATCTGGCGGAAGTAAAACGTGTAGCTGAAAAAGCAGCGGACAACGTAAGAACGATGGGTGTTGCCTTAACACCATGCATCGTACCTCGGGTAGGAAAGCCCGGTTTTAACATTGAAGAGGATGAAATGGAAATCGGTATGGGCATTCATGGTGAGACAGGTATAAGAAGGGGAAAAATAGAGCCTGCTGATCAGATTGTTGATGAAATGCTGGAAAAAATAATTAATGACATTCCTTATGTTAGTGGTAATGAAGTTGCAGTTCTTGTAAATGGCCTTGGTGCCACACCTTTAGATGAACAGTATATCGTTACAAGAAGAATTAACCAATACTTAAAGGATAAAGGAATAAAAGTTTACAGATATTATGTTGGAGAATATGCTACTTCTCTTGAAATGGCAGGTTTTTCAATCTCCTTATTAAAACTGGATGAAGAATTAAAAGGCTATCTGGATGCTCCGGCACAAACACCTTTTTTTGTACAATTATAGAACTAAGTGTGAATTATTAATAATGTATAAAACACACCCTGATTTGCGGCAGTGTCACATCTGTAAGCAGATGCAGCATCTGTGGGAATTAGTGTGAATTACTGAAATGCAGAATACACACTCTGATTTGTAGCAGTGTCACTTCTTGCATGACAGATGAAGCATGCAACGGGAGTTTGCGTGAAAAATAAAGGAATTCTTCACAAAGTGAATTGTAAAACAATTTAATTTGAAATTATTATGCGATTGCCCCAATTCGGGTAATGGCGGAATGGAGAACAACTATGAATAGAATATATATAGTCAGACTGTTAAAAGAGATTCAGGATATTATGGATGAAAACAGAGATTATCTCATTGAGCTTGACAGTGTAGTGGGAGACAGTGATTTAGGACTTACTATGAGCGACGGTTTTGCTGCAACTTATAAAGCTGCAGCAGATAGTGATGAAATGGATATTGGAAAACTTCTGTACAATGCAGGTAAAACCATGTCTACTGCAGTTCCGTCCACAATGGGTACACTTATGGCTTCTGGTTTGATGCAGGCAGGAAAAGTATTAAAAGGCAGAACGGAATTAACAGATACGGATATAGCGGATATATTTGAAGCTTATTTAGAAGGTGTAGCTAATCGTGGAAAAGCTAAAGTGGGGGAGAAGACATTTCTGGATGGTTTTGATCCGGCAGTAACAGCACTAAAAGAAGCTTTGAACAATGGAGATACACTGGCTGATGGGGCAACGAAAGCCAGAGAAGCAGCAGAGAAAGGATTTAAGAATACGACCAATATGGTTGCTGTTCACGGAAGAGCCGCTACCAGGGGAGAAGCATCAAGAACATTAGAAGATCCAGGAGCAGCTGTAGCTATGCTTATTATGAAAGCATTTGAAAATTCTACAGTTGAATAAATAAGAAAATACTTATATAGTATTTTGAATAAGATAAAGTATGTGTACCTGAAAATTGTCATTCTGACCGCAGGAAGAATCTCAAAGATTTTTCCTGTGGTTGGCTGACGTTTAATCCCTCTATTTAGTTTGAATAATAAATTTAGCCTTTAGGATATAGCTGCAATTATTGATTAATATAATTATAATTACAGCTATATCCCAAAGGCTTATTATATTTATAATTTAATTTTGCGAGTTCGCTACTCTTTATTCTATATTAAAACCATACTCACAAGTGCTATGACGAACAACTAAAGTAGCACCAATATGGCTTTTAATAGAATTGCCCGTTGGGTCTTCAATGGAATTAAGTAAGTGTTTTAATGCTATACTGCCTATTAATTTCTTAGGTACATTCATAGTGGTCAGGGAAGGTGAATTAATGGCTGAAAAATGAATGTCATCAAATCCGATAATAGAAATATCCTTTGGTATTTTGTAACGATATTCTTTTAAGGCTTTTATTGCTCCAATAGCTATTGTATCGTTATCAGCAAATGCACAGCTGGGAAGTTTTGCACCTTTTTCCAGATAGGCTTTCATGCTGTTATAAGCCCCCAATAAAGTTGGTGTCAATAAGAATTCGTTGGCGGGGTTAAAATTTAAATTTAATTTATTACATGCTTGATAAAACGATTCGGAACGTTCTACGAAGTTTTGGATACTCATGTCACTTCGAAAATAGGCAATATCTTTATGTCCAAGTGAAGCCAGATAGGATACCGCCTGATTAACGATTTCCTTATTAGCTATAACAACACAGTTGCAATTAAAGTTTGGCATTACATTGTCTATTACCAGAAAGGGTATAGGTATTTTTTCTAGTAGAGGGTATGTGCAGGATTCCAGTTCTGTTCCTAAAAAGATTAAGCCCTGATAATTGCTGTAATTAATATGAGAAAGGGTATTCTCCAAATTATTTTCTGATATTATAATACTCAGATCATATCCCTGGTTTCGGCAGTCATTTTCTATGGAATCCATAATGGAAGAAACAAATCCTGTATTTTCTTCAACAATCATACCATTCTTAATATATTTTATAAAAAGTATATGTTTGGGAGCTTTATTTATCTTTCTTGGAAGGGTATAGTTATACTCTTCCAAAACGGATATGATATGTTTGCGTGTTTCTTCCCCTACACCTTTTTTATTATTTATTACAAGAGATACAGCTGCTGGCGATACACCGGCTATTTTAGCTATTTCCCGAATATTCATTGTAATTATTACACTCCTTTCAAGTCCCACTTCTGGGCGTACTCCCTATAGGAGGGGTAATGTATATGAAATCACTATTTGAGTTTAATATAAATACAAAAGAAAATCAATTACATTATAAGTGATATTACTTCCCGGTTGCAACTTCAAACAAGGAACGAACCATAAAAATTTACAACGAACCTAAAAGAAACTTTTTAACTAAGAAATTAATGAAGCTTTTTTTATTTAATAACAATTTGAGTTGAACACACTTAGGTGAAATCAACTTATTTAGTATTTTAATCAACAAATTATTCAAAAAGTATTTGCATTATCTTACATACTAGTGTACAATAAAGATTGGGAAATTATTCTATGTTAATATTTTCAATAACCTAATAATGAATTCATCATTTCAAAGATTATTTCATATATTCCACAATCATAATACGGATAATACAAAGTTGATTTTATGATATTCATAAGGTTAAAACGAAAAGTAATATACCTTAGGAGGAAACATTTCATGATGTTTTTAAGAAATCTAAAAGTAAAAACAAAATTAATTATTTCTTACATTGCCTTGGCTGTATTGATAACCATAATTGGGATCTTTGCCTCCGATTCATTAAAGAAAGTAGCAGATAACTCCAATTATATGTATCTGGATAAAGTACAAGGAGTCAGCCAATTAAAAGGAATACATATAAATATAGCGGAAGTGGAAAGAGACTTATTAAAACTAATATATGTTAAAGACGAGGCAGAAAAATCTGGACTGATTAACACAATGCAGTTAAATACATCAGATAACACACAACTGCTTAGTAGTTATGAGAAGTTACTTCTATCGGAAACAGAGAAAAAGAATCTGCCTATTTTTAAAAGCCAGCTTGAGGAATATAGAAATCAAAGAAAAGTATTATTGGATTATGTAAATAAGGGAGATTATACAAAAGCAGAAGAACATTATGAAAGCTTATCTGAAATCAGAACAGCTATGCTAAGCAGCCTGGATATTATGGTTAAAGCCAGTTTAGAGAATGCGAAGGCATTTAATGAAGAAAACCGTGCCATATATCTTAGTTCCAATGTGTTAATGCTGGCATTGGCAATTGTGGGTCTGGTAGTTGCAATTCTACTAGGAGTCCTTATGTCAAGAGATATGGGCTCTGCATTGGCTAAAATCAGGGAATTTGCAACCAGATTATCAGAATATGATTTCTCCACTGGTATTGACATGAAGAGAAGAGATGAGTTTGGACAGACCGTTTCTGCATTAAATGTGGCACAAGATAATGTAAGCAATTTAGTAAAGTTGATTATGGAGAATTCGCAGGAAATGAGTGCAGCCAGCCAGGAACTTTCTGCTACAGTGGAAGAGTTGACATCTAAAGTAGAATACATAGATAATGCAGTAAAACATATTGTAGTTGGAATACAGGATACCAGTGCAACATCAGAGGAAATTACCGCTTCCGTAGAGGAAGTAGACTCCAGCATCAACGTATTGTCGGATAAAGCAAGAGAAGGCAGCAATAATGCCGGAGAAGCAAAGAAAAGAGCAACTGAAATCGAGAAAAAAGGAACCGATGCTATAACGGAGACCAGAGCCCTGTATGCTGAAAAACGAGAGAGTGTATTAAAAGCCATTGAGGACGGAAAAGTAGTTGATAACATTCGGGTTATGGCAGAAACTATAGCAAGCATTTCGGAACAGACCAATTTACTTTCACTAAATGCAGCCATTGAAGCTGCCAGAGCAGGAGAACAGGGAAAAGGATTTGCTGTAGTTGCAGAAGAGATAAGAAAACTGGCAGAACAATCTTCCCACGCAGTATGGGCTATTCAGGAGACTATACTAAAAGTACAGGAGGCATTTAGTAATTTATCAGATAATAGTAATGATACGTTAAAGTTCATTAATGAGAATGTGGATCCAAAGTTCGAAGAATTCGGATATGTAGGAACCCAGTATTATAAGGATTCCGATATTACCAGTCAAATGTCTGAAGAAATAGCAGCCATGTCTGAAGAACTGGCTGCATCCATTGATCAAGTCAGTGCTGCTATTCAAAATATTGCAGTAACTGCACAAAAATCAAATGAAGATGTGGAAGTGATAAAGAGCAGTCTGGATGAAACTTCCAATGCAATACAGCAAGTAGCATCCACAACACAAAACCAGGCTGAACTAGCGGCGAAATTAAACAATACAGTATTAAAATTTAAGATTTAAAAAGGGAAGGTATCGAATACTGCATATACAGCAGAGCTCGATACCTTTTTGCCGTAGGCTGTTGTATGCTGTATTATCAGCGAGATATTCCCTAAAAGAAGTTGCATTAGCCAATTTACTGATGTACAATTTTATAGGATTACCATAATATTCTATAAACTTGTTAAAAAGTTATAATAAATTCATACTAAGATTTTAGTTTGTATTCAATTACAAATACAGACAGATCAATTTTTACTGGAAACATTCGAATGAAAAACAAAACTAACATACCTTAGGAGGAAATGTTCTATGTCGTTTTTTAGTAATTTCAAAGTAAAGACAAAGTTAATTATTTCTTATATTGCCTTGGCTGTACTGATACCAATACTTGGTTTCTTTGCCTCCAATTCATTAAAAAAAGTAGCAGCCAATTCTAATTATATGTATGTGGATAAAGTACAAGGCATCAGTCAATTAAAAGGAATGCATATAAATGTGGAAAAAGTGGAAAAGGATTTATTAAAGCTGATATATGTAAAAGATGAGGCAGAAAAATCAGCACTGATTAATACAATACAGTTAAATACATCTGAGAATACACAGCTCCTTGAAAGTTATGAGAAGCTATTTTTAACAGAGACGGAACAAAAGAATCTGCCCCTTTTTAAAAGCCAGCTTGAGGAATATAGGAATCAAAGAAAAAAGTTAATAGAATATGTGAATAATGGAGAATATACAAAGGCAGAAGAACTTTATGAAGGATTATCCGAAATCAGAACTGCTATGTTAAGCAGCTTAGATATTATGATTAAAGCTAATTTAGAGAATGCAAAATCATTTAATGCAGAAAACCACGGCATATTTGTCAATGCCAATAGGCTAACGATTGTTTTAAGTGTTTTGGGATTAGTAATTGCCATTATACTCGGCCTTATTATGTCAGGAAATGTGAGTTCTGCATTGACTAAAATCAGGGAATTTGCCACCAGATTATCGGAATATGATTTCTCCGCCCGCATTGATATGAAGAGAAAAGATGAATTTGGACAGACTGTATCTGCGTTAAATATGGCACAGGACAATGTAAGTAGTTTAGTAAAATTAATTATGGAGAATTCACAGGAGATGAGTGCGGCCAGCCAGGAACTTTCTGCTACTGTGGAAGAGTTGACATCTAAAGTAGAATACATAGATAATGCAGTAAAACATATTGTGGTAGGAATACAGGATACCAGTGCAACATCAGAAGAAATTACCGCTTCCGTAGAAGAGGTGGATTCCAGTATAAACGTATTATCCGATAAAGCAAGAGAAGGCAGCAATAATGCTGGTGAAGCGAAAAAAAGGGCAAGGTCAGTTGAGAAAAAAGGAACGGATGCCATAATGGAAGCAAGAGCCCTGTATGCTGAAAAACAAGAGGGTGTGCTTAAAGCCATTGAAGACGGAAAAGTAGTTGATAATATTCGGGTTATGGCAGAAACTATTGCAAGTATATCGGAACAGACTAATCTACTTTCATTAAATGCAGCCATTGAAGCTGCCAGAGCAGGAGAACAGGGAAAAGGATTTGCTGTAGTTGCAGAAGAGATAAGAAAATTGGCGGAACAATCTTCCCATGCAGTATCCGCAATTCAGGATACCATATTGAAAGTACAGGAATCATTTAGTAACTTGTCTGGTAATAGTAATGATATATTAAAGTTCATTAATGAGAATGTGGATCCAAAGTTTGAAGAATTCGGAGAAATTGGAATCCAATATTATAAAGATTCCGATATAACCAGTCAAATGTCTGAGGAAATAGCCTCCATGTCGGAAGAACTGGCTGCGTCCATAGATCAGGTCAGCGCTGCCACTCAAAATATTGCAGTAACTGCTCAAAAATCAAATGAAGAGGTAGAACTGATAAAAGACAGCCTCGGTGAAACCACCAGAGCAATACAGCAGGTAGCAGCTACAACACAAAGTCAGGCGGAACTTGCAGCACAACTAAACGATACAGTATTAAGATTTAAAATTTAAATGACGGAAGGTGTCGAAAACTGTTATAATAGAGCGGATTTCGACACCTTTTTTGTTGCTTAAGTCCTGATTATCCATTATAATAAAATCCATGAAATATAGGGTTTAAATGCTTATAAATCAGACGAAAGATTGTAAATAAAAATACAAAGGAGGAATACCTCATGAGAAAATCGAAAGAAAAATCTATTGGTATTAAATTGATAACTGTAACAACTATTCTCTTAGTTATACCATTATTAATAGCTGGAATTTTCAGCTATCAGATTGCAAAATCGGAACTAGATAAAAAAGGTCAGGTTATTTTAAAAAATGGTGTAAAACAGGCTTTGGAAGTTATAGATCTAAAACAGAAAGAAGTGGAAAAAGGTCATCTTACACTAGAAGAAGCCCAGGAGCAGGTAAAGACCTATTTAATCGGAGAAATGGGAAGTGACGGTAAAAGGCCTATCACTAACAATTTGGACTTAGGTGAAAATGGTTACTTTATTGTATACGATGAAACAGGTACAGAAGTAGCCCATCCTACTTTAGAAGGAAAAAATGTATGGGAAACCAAGGATTTGGGCGGCAATGAATATCTTTTTGTTCAGGATCAGATAAAAGTAGCACAAAACGGGGGTGGATTTGTATATTATACCTGGAATCTACCGAATTCCGAAAGACTTGGGCCCAAAATCACATATCAGGAAAAAGATCCTAATTGGAACTGGATTGTTATAGCAGGTTCTTATATGGAAGATTATAATAAGGGATCTGTGGAAATTCTGAAAATACTTCTTCCTGTTACAGCGATCACTACAGTATTAGGCTTATTTATTATCATTTTGTTCACCAAACATATTACAGGACCAATTAAACAAATCAGGAATAATCTAGATGAGGTGTCCAAAGGTAATCTTTCAGTCAGCAGATTAAGCATTTCAAATAAAGATGAAACCGGAATGTTAGCCCAGTCCTTTAACACAATGCTTGGTAATATGAAAGGAATATTAGGAACAGTTAAAAAATCAGCAGATACGGTTATGGATTACTCTAATTCATTGGCACAGATTACCGATGAAACTTCCACAGCAATTAATGAAGTGGCTGCATCTATTCAGGAAATTGCACAAGCTGTTGGTGAAGAGGCCTCCAGCTCAGAAGATGCGGTAGTAAAAATAGAGTCTTTATCAAATAGTATTGAAAACGTAGCAAAATCCACGGAAGACCTTTTAAGACTTGCTACAGAAACCAATCGATTAAGCGATGTGGGTTTACAGGCAGTTGAAAAATTAATACAGAATACAGAGGTCAATAACGAAACGGTTGCTGAAATCAGTAATATTATTAATAAAGTTAGTGAAAGCAGCCAAAATATTAATATTATCACTGATACCATTACACAAATATCTCAGCAAACTAATTTGCTGTCCTTAAATGCTTCCATAGAAGCGGCAAGAGCAGGGGATGCGGGCAAAGGTTTTGCGGTTGTGGCAGATGAAATAAGAAAGTTAGCAGAGCAATCCAGCCAATCGGTAAATCAAATTAAGAATATAATTAATGAAATTCAATCCTATTCTAATTCCTCTGTGAAAGCGGTTGAAAATATTAAAGAAGTATCCATGGAGCAAACCAGCTCTGTAGAAGATACCAAAAATGCATTTATGGATATATCAAAATCCGTAAAAGAGTTATTCCAAAGTGTAGATCAAATCGAGGATGAAAATAATTACATCAAAGACAGTAAGAATGAAATTATAGATATCATCGGTAATATATCCGATTCCGTTCAGCAGACATCCGCGGTAACGGAAGAAGTTTCTGCTTCATCAGAAGAACAACTGGCTGAGATGGAAGAAGTAGCCAGCCATTCTAATGAACTGAAATCTTTAGCCTTTACACTTCAAGAAGCAGTGGATAAATTTAAACTGTAATACAAGGCTTCTTGTAGGGTGTTTTATAAATATGAATCCACTGAAGAGTTTCTTTCAGTGGATTTTTATGAAATGAGAACTTTTAGCAGCAAATTTGGCTCAAGGAATTGCAGAATGAATAAAAACGCTGACAAAATGATAATTTATTCTGTTTAGAGCTATATATATTCGATATTATTTGACAAAATTCTGTATATTTTGGTACAATAAAGTAAGTGAAAATAGTGATAGATCCTTTGACATCAGTATTCTAGACTATAAGTAAGAATGTCGTAATCTGTTTTTGTTTGTCGGATATAATCATTTGATTCTTATATACGAAAGGAGTAATATTAATTATGGAAGGTTTTATAGATATCCATAGCCATATAATACCTGATTTAGACGATGGTTCACCCAATATGGATCAGACCGTTAACATGTTAAGAATTGCCTATAGAGATGGTATTCGTTCCATCATAGTAACACCTCACAATCAACGGGGTAAATACAGAATTACCAATACCCAGATAAAATATCATATGAATGAATTACAAGAACATATAAACTCCGGTTCATTGCCAATTACTCTTTATATGGGAAGTGAAATTTATTATTCCTATGATACCGTACAGCTCTTAAAGGAAAATCAACTTCTTACTTTGGCAGATTCAAGATATGTTTTGATTGAATTTCCACCTACTTCAGAATATACCTATATTAAGAATGGACTTAATGACCTCTGTGCCGCGGGATATCTACCTATATTAGCACATGCAGAACGGTATAAGAATATTACATGTGAAGTGGAGCGGTTTTATGAATTGATCTGTATGGGAGTGTACATACAAGTGAATGCTATGACAGTAACCGGAGATAATGGAAGACCTCAGCAGATTATATCCAATGAATTGTTAAAGAGAGATTATGTTCATTTTATAGCCACAGATTGCCATAGTGATGGTATTCGTGCTCCAAGGTTGTTTGAGTGTGTAGACACTATTCGAAGAAGATACGGAGAAGCTTATGTCAACAGATTATTAATAGAGAATCCAGGTAAGGTAATCCGCAAAGAGTATGATATAAAAGTGCATAAAAAGATAAAATGGAGTGAGTAGTCCTGGTACTTGAAAAAATGGTAATATTATTGAGTGGTTTGGGCGAGTATAGTATTATCAATTAGTGAAATTCTTTTTTCATACATGCAGATGGATTGGCATGCATAGAATGAAACTCATTTGTTTATTTGAATCAGAATGAGTCAGGCTGGAATAAAACAGATATTATTAAAGGATGGAATCATGATATATTATGTTGATAAGGGAAAGCTCTTAGAGGGCGGAGGCTCAAAATTTCATTTTAATCAGGAAGAACCATATTTATGTTTATTTAATGAAGAAGAATTACTTCACTATTCTAAAATATTTCATATAAGTAATGGAATCGTAAAAGATATTCTGGAGGGGCATAGTTTTAAATTCGAAAGTTATGAAGGGTTCGATCTAATTTCATTGAACATTCCTACTGTAACAGATACAGGCAGTTTTCTAAATCACATAACCATATATTTTCGAAAAAATTTGCTTATATTTGTATGTGCTAATCCGGAAGAACTTACTATTTTAGAAAGAATTGAATCAGACCTGGAGAATGAGGAGAGTGAAAAGGATAATCTTTCCCTTGGAAGAATCCTGGAACTGTTCTTTGACTATTTAACCAAGACCGATTCAGTAAAATTAGATCATCTGGAAGAAAAGATTTCTTCCTTGGAAGAATCTATCATGACTTCCCGAAACAAAAATTATATTACAGAAATCGTACATTTGCGTAAAAAGCTTATGGGATATAAAAGATATTATGACAGACTGTTGTCTGTTACAGAGGCTATTGTGGAGAATGTAAATGGTCTTCTTTCTAAGAAAGAAATGCGTTATTTTCAAATTATTACTGACCGAAACAGAAGACTTTTAGAAAGTTTGCGTTTTCTGCAAGATTATCTGTCCCAGATAAGAGAGGCATACCAGACCCAGGTGGATATTAATCTTAACAGCATCATGAAACTGTCAACGGTCATTACTACGATTTTTCTGCCGTTGACACTGGTTGCAGGCTGGTATGGCATGAATTTTGATATGCCGGAGTATCATCTGAGTTTTGGATATCCTATGGTGATTGTAGGCAGTTTAGTATTGTCGCTGCTGATTATAATTTATTTTAAGAAACATAAGTGGTTCTAATATAGCGCCGGAAGAAAGGAGAAAGTAATGTCTAAATTATTTACACCTTATCAGATTAAGAATCTGGAGTTAAAAAACAGAGTTGTAATGGCCCCAATGTGCATGTTCAGTGCTGATACCAATGGTCATGCAAATGATTGGCATTTTACTCATTATGCCGCCAGAGCAGTAGGCGGAGTGGGACTTATTATACTGGAAGCAACAGCAGTAGAAGCAAGAGGCCGCATCTCTGAACATGACCTTGGGATATGGAAGGAAGAACAGGTAGAAGGACTGAAAAAGATTGTGGATTTATGTAAAGCCCATGGATCAAAAGTGGGCATCCAATTAGGCCATGCAGGAAGAAAATCAGAAGCTATGTCAGAACCCAATATCGGACCTAGTGCCATTGCCTATAGTGATGATTACAGAGTTCCGGTAGAAATGACAAAGGAAGATATTAAAAATGTAGCAGAGGCTTTTAAAGAGGCAGCAAGAAGGGCTGATCTGGCAGGCTTTGATACTATAGAACTTCATGGAGCACATGGTTATCTTATCAATCAGTTCCTTTCTCCATTAACCAATAAGAGAACCGACGAGTACGGTGGAAATGCAGAGAACAGAAGCAGATTCTTAAAAGAAATCTTACAGGCTATAAAAACAGTATGGCCTGAAGAAAAGCCTGTTATCCTCAGGGTATCTGCTGAAGAATATGGGGAAGAAGGAAACCATGATGTTGATGTAGCCAACATGATCAAAGATTTAAAAGAAGAAGGACTGGATCTGATTAATGTTAGTTCAGGCGGCGTAATTAATGTGGTACCAAGGGCATATCCGGGCTATCAGGTAAAATTTGCCGAAACAATAAAGCAGATTACCGGACTGCCGGTAATGGCAGGGGGACTAATATCCTCTCCTTCCATGGCGGAAGAGATTGTCCAGAACGAAAGGGCAGATTTCATATTCTTAGGAAGAGAGCTTCTAAGAAATCCTTACTGGTGTTTACAGGCGACTAAGGAGTTAAGAGATGAGATTACTTGGCCTAAGCAATATGAAAGAGCAAAGTTAAAATAAAAAAATGTTAAACTTTAAATGAACAGTTATCAAGGATACTAATACTCTTCATTTTTACATCCATTGCATATCGCATCTGCTTGAAGATGCGATATGTCCACAAAAGGAGCTTTGGTCCAATTCCAAGAGGAAACAGCATATATGGAAATAGGTGCTTACGATAGTACATAAGGTATTGAAATATCAACAAAAATATATCTGTAAGTAAAGGAATGTAATTCTTAAAGTAAATTCATTAAAAATGCATAATTCAGCTTTGCTCTATTATTCCGGGAATCCATAAGATAGTGCTCCTTGAGCGACACTTATAGAGAATGAAAGCATTTCTAGTAATGAATCAGATGAATTAGTTATATTATAGTGCGAAAGTGTGCTCTATTAACAAATGGTTATTACGATCACACTTTTGCATTTTTTTATTACACTATGAATGAACATCTACATTTTTAGTGCTGTGATTAATACTTTTTTATTAATTAGGATAGAAAAAGTACGAAATTGTCATAAAATACAACTTCATTGATATTGATTACAGGACTGTCTGGGAACAAGTTCAACATCCAACGTTATGTTAGGGTCTTCAATATTTTTACTCTCAATGGAATCCAACAGAAGTCTGACACTTGCCTCAGCTTTCTGCTTAACATTCTGGGAGATTGTAGTCAACATAGGTGTTATAAGTTCGCCAATATGAAGACCATCAAAACCAACCAGCGATAAGTTGTTCGGAACAAAACAACCATTACATTTAGCACCATTGATTATACCGATAGCCAGAATATCTGCAGTTGCGAATACAGCAGTACAGTTGAATTCATGATTAGCGATTCGGCGGCCAAGATTAAGTCCATCCTCATAAAAAGTATCTGTCTTAATAATCATATCATCTGTAAATGGAATCTGGGCTTCTTGCAAAGCAGTGAGATAACCATTAAAACGATGGGCAATAATTTTATTTGTCTCAGAATAAGGTCCTGCGAAAGCAATTTTACGGTGCCCATTTTGAATAAGGTATTTTGTTGCAATATAACCACCCTTATAGTCATTAATTCCAACGGTCAATGCCTGGGAGCTAGGTTCAACGTAACTATCTATAAATACAGTTGGGAATGGAGATGTATTTAATATATGGTTAATAACCGGTTCTTCCTGATAGGTTAAAAAGATTGCGCCATCAATATTCCAATTCTTTAAAATATATGAGATATTATCCATATCTTGATCTGAAACTGAGCGGATGATGGTAAAATAGCCATTTCTGCGAATCAGCGTTTCGATTTCACCAAATAATTCACTTAAGTATGGATCGGTAAAGTAGTTACATAATGAATCCTTACAGGATAGAATAATTGCGATTAATTTGGAAGATTTAGAAGTAAGACTACGGGCATTGAAATTAGGTACATAATTATATTTTTTAACTAAATCGTTTATTTTCTGTATAGTCTTTTCTGAAACTCTTTTGTGTTTTCCATTAATGACATTAGAAACTGTCATTTCACTGACTCCGGCTTCCGCCGCGATGTCTTTTAACGTAGCCATATGAGAATAACCTCCTAAAAGAAAATAGTTCAAATAATTTAAAAGATTTAACGGTAAACTCTATATTATAAAATATTTAATAGAGTATAAATATTTAATAAATAACTGTTATTGAAATCAAATAATAGCTCTAGATATATATTATCTAATATCATTGTAAAAGTAAATAGTATTAAAAAAATAAAGCAATATATTTGTTTTCTTCATAAAAAAATGTTAAAAGACCTCGTCTGAACAGAAGCAATGAAATATAAAGTTGTTTATTACTAACAAAAATTATAAATTAAAACATAAAATAATTAATTTATTGCTTGACACAAAATATGATGTGTAATATTATACTAGTAGGTTTAGCGCTAAATCAATTTAAAGAATCTCAAAGTTTCAAACGAAATGACCAGGGAGGATTATGTATGGGAAGAAATCTCAGAGAAAAATTAACTGCAATTTTATTAGTTACATGTATGACAAGTATAATGTTGGTTGGATGTAGTAATAATGATTCGGAAGTTTCAAAGTCAGCAATAGGGCAGAAAGATAGCACATCTGACACATCGGGAGATTCAACAGAAGATGCTTGGATGCTTGCAAAAACAACCCCTGATGCACCATATCCGGAAACTGTTATTTATACAGTAGGTGCGACTGTTACTTCAAGTATTAAATTTCCGGAAGGCTCCAATGATACAACAACTGATAATGGTTATACCCGGCTTTACAAGGAAAAGATTAACATTCAGAATACGAACAAATTTGAAGCTTCAGATGGAGAAGATTACATACAGAAAGTGTCAATGGCAATTACAACCGGAGATTTGCCAGATATTATGCGGGTAGATGATTATGCCACCTTCAAGGAACTTGTGGACAATGATTTGATTGAGGATCTGACAGATGCTTATAACAACTGTGCAAGTGACTTGATGAAAGAGATTTATGCGTCAAACAATAACAAAGCACTTGATATGGCAACTGTTGATGGCAAATTATATGCTATCCCTACTACTCAGATTTCAGGAGGTCCAGAACTGTTATGGTTACGTGGGGACTGGATGGATAAGTTAGGTTTATCAGAGCCAAAGACATTAGATGACATAGCAAATATTATTCAAGAGTTTATAGAGAAAGATCCGGGTAAAAATGGCTCTGGTAAAACAGTTGGCCTTGCATTGATTCCTAAGTACAATAATCAATTTTTATATGGCAGCTATGCTGGCGGATATCAGGCTAATAATATCTTTACGATATATGGAGCATTCCCCAAACAGTGGATTGCACAAGCCGATGGCAGTGCGGTATATGGCTCTGTACAGCCTGAAATGAAACAGGGCTTAGCTGTTTTGTCTGACTGGTATAAGAGAGGGTTAATTGACCAGCAGATTGCAGTGCGCACAGAAGACGATTTGAAAGGACTTATTGGCAATGGTCAGTGTGGTTCTTTCTTCGCCGGGTGGTGGGCACCATATCATACAGTTTCTTCTTATACCTTGAATCCCGATGCTGAGTGGAGAGCATATGCAGTTCCAGTAGGTAAAGATGGTAAAGTAACTGCATATACAAATAACCCGGTTCAGAATTACTTTGTAGTAAGAAAAGGCTACGAACATCCGGAACTGTTAATCAAAGGTAAGAACGTATCACTTGCTTACAACCAGAGTTCTCAGGCATTTTCAGATACCAGTGATACTGTTAAGTACTACCGTGATACGGTTAACGGTCAGTACGGACTGGACCCTTTGGGTGGGTTTGATTACTACAATGCGGCGCAGCTTTCCTATCAGCATATATCAGAAGCCCTTGAAGGTAAAAGGGATGAACATGATATGACAATGTATGAAAATACATTATATGAATCCTGTAAGAGATATCAGGAAGCAATCGATAATAATCAGAAACCGGAAACGGATGATTGGTTAAATTATCAGTGTCGTATCGCCGGAGGAAAAGTCCTGAATGATACACAGATGAATCTTGTGGATCCTGTATTCTATAATCAGACCGAGACGATGAAGCTTAAATGGGCTACTCTTGTGAAGATGGAAGAAGAAACAATGTTAAAGATTCTTACAAACCAGGAAAACATAGACTACTTTGATAAATTTGTTAAGGATTGGAAAGCGGCTGGTGGAGATCAGATTACACAAGAAGTAAATGCGGCAATTGCTAAATAATGTTTATCTAGGGGCTGTTAAAGGGCAAGTCGTCTTTTAACAGCTCCCGCTAGGTAAAGATTGCATAAGATTTAAAGATGAAATGGAGGATTATACATGAAACATTTGAAGCGGGAAATGAGTTATCATCTTATGCTGTTACCAGGAATGCTTGTTCTTGTTCTTTTTACATTTGTGCCGTTATTCGGTCTTGTTATGGCATTTCAGAATTATGTACCTGCTAAAGGAATAAGTGGCTCTAAATTTGTAGGTTTACAAAATTTTAAGTTTTTATTTGTCCTTCCAGATAGTAAGCAAATACTGATTAATACCTTGATAATAGCATTGGGAAAAATGATACTAGCCATTGTTATTCCCGTTTGTTTTGCACTGCTTTTAAATGAAATTCGTATAAAATGGTTTAAGAAGACGGTTCAGACAGTGGTATATTTGCCACACTTTTTATCATGGGTAATTCTGGCGTCTGTTGTACAATTTATATTTGGTTATGATGGTCCAGTCAATGCAATTTTATCTCTTTTTGGAGTAGATCCAATTATGTTTATGGCAAGTAATAACTGGTTTAGGCCATTGATGATTATCACTGAAACATGGAAAGAATTTGGGTACGGTTCTATCATATATTTAGCAGCACTTACATCCATTGACCCAGGTTTATATGAAGCAGCAGCAATTGATGGGGCAGGAAGGTGGAAACAAATGTTTCATGTAACACTTCCAGGTATTCTGCCAATGATTATTTTGATGACGACAATGAGTCTACCCAATATTTTGAATGCAGGCTTTGACCAGATCTACAACCTTTATAATCCACTGGTATATGAGACAGGTGATATTCTTGATACATTCGTATACCGGGTTGGTATGGTAGAGCGGCAGTATAGTCTTGCAACGGCTGTTGGTTTGATTAAATCGGTAGTTGGTATGGTATTAATCTTATCGGCAAATAAGTTAGCTGGAAAATTAACGGACCGTAAGATATTCTAGGAGGTGGAATTATGCGTAAAAAGATAAATATATCAGACGTTATCATATTTTTGGTTGTACTAGTGATGGGTTTATCCTGTTTGCTCCCATTATGGAATGTAGTTGCACTCTCATTCAGTGACAGTGCTTCTGCCACTGCAAACAGGGTTAGATTCCTTCCGGTTAATTTTAATCTGAATGCCTATAAAAAAATCATGGAGGATGCACAGTTCTGGAAATCTTTTATGATATCTGTCGTAAGAGTAATTCTTGGAACAGTAATTAATATGCTTCTTACAATTTTGATGGCATACCCATTATCAAAAAGTAAAAAAGAATTCAGAGCTCAGGGTATCTATATGAAGCTGGCAATTTTTGCCATGCTGTTTCCGGCGGGTATGATTCCGTTATTCATGGTTGTAAAGGATGTAGGATTAATGGATACTATCTGGTCAATGATTATACCTGCGGCGGTTCCTATAGGTAATGTTATTTTATTAATGAACTTCTTCCGTGGAATACCAAAATCGTTGGAAGAAGCAGCAGAGATTGATGGAGCTTCTCCATTCCAAGTATTATGGAAAGTTATGCTTCCCATGTCATTACCAGCACTTGCAACGTTATCGCTGTTTTGCATAGTTGGACACTGGAATGATTATTTTACAGCTATTCTTTATATTAATAGAACAGTAAATTATCCTCTACAGACCTATATAAGACAGATAACAGCTGCCTTTGATATGTCCAAGATTACCAACATAGAACTCTTAAAGCAGTACTTACAGGTATCTTCAAGAAATCTGAATTCTGCAAAGATTGTAGTCTCTGTAATACCATTATTACTAATATATCCTTTTCTTCAAAAGTATTTCGTAACTGGTATTGTAATGGGAGCTGTAAAAGAATAGGACTGGTAAAAGACTGTAGTTTAGATAAAGCAAATTAGGATAGGAGGAGTAGACATGATGAAAGAATGGCTTAATAGTGCATACTCTGATGGAAGTGGATATTTTGTAAGTAATCCGCTTCCTAAAAAGGGAGAGACAATACGGATTTTGTTGAGGTGCATTCGAAATGAGGAATTGAAATGTGTTATTCTTCGTGCAAAAGTAAATGGTGCGGAACAACTGATAACAATGAATGAATATAAAGAAGTAAATGGTCTTATATATTATTCTTGTGAGATAAGGATTTGGGAGGATGAACTAAGATATCAATTCTATCTGGTAACAGAGAAAGAAATCTATTATTATACACAATACAGGATTACGGATTATGTTCCTGATGAAATCTATGATTTCTGTATTCTCACCAACTATCAGCAGCCGGAATGGGTAAAGAAGGCAGTATTCTATCAGATTTTTCCTGACAGATTTTATAATGGAGATCCATCTAATGATGTTAAGACAGATGAATACCAGTTTCAGGGACATGGAACAATTCATATTGAAGATTGGAACATGGAACCAATGGATTATTTACATTCCTTTGGTCTGGATTTCTATGGAGGGGATTTGAAGGGGATTAAGGATAAAATTCCATATTTGAAAGAACTTGGGGTAACTGCGTTGTATATTAACCCAATCTTCCGGGCCGCAACGGTTCACAAGTATGATTGCATTGATTATTTTGAAATTGATGAGCATCTGGGTGGTAACCAAGCGCTGGCTGAACTATCCCAAGTTCTACATGAGAATGGGATGAAGATTGTTCTGGATATTTCCATTAATCACACGGGAAGTGCAAGCAGGTGGTTTAATAAAGAATGTATATTTTATCCTGAGTCAATTGGTGCTTATCATAATAAAGATGCCAAAGAGCGGTCGTATTATTTTATTAATGATGACAATAGTTATCTTGGTTGGTATGGCGTAGAGTCATTACCTGTCCTAAACTATACAAGCCAGGAACTGAGAGATAAGGTATACCGGGCTCAGGATTCTGTTATTAAAAAATGGCTGAAAGAACCATATTGTATTGATGGTTGGAGATTTGACGTAGCAGATGTAATGGCAAGAAATAATAAATTCCAGCTTCATAAAGAAATATGGCCAGAAATCCGTAACAGTGTTAAGGAGGAAAAAGAAGATGCATATATTTTAGCTGAAGATTGGGGAGACTGCGTGGAACATCTTCGTGGAAATGAGTGGGATGCAACAATGAATTATTTTGCATGTGCAAGGCCAATTCGGGAGTTTGTAGGAGAGATAGATTTATTTCAGCAGAGGAAAGAAGAATTACAGTTTTATTTGTCTAAAATGACAGCAGATAATCTTCGTAATAGAATTGCTCAATATCTGGGTAAACTACCTTTTACTATGCAAGAAGTACAGTTTAATATGATTGATACCCATGATATTAGCCGGTTACATAATAATGTCAGAATTTCGTTTGAAGATTATAAAACAGCGGTAATTTTGTACTTTACACTTCCGGGAACTCCAAGTATCTATTATGGTGATGAAGTGGGAATTAAAGGACGTATTCATGATGTGGAAGGCAGTAGATATCCAATGCCGTGGAAAGACGGTAAGGAACGATCCAAATATTATCAGCTGTATCAGAATCTTACCAGACTAAAAACGACCAAGGATGCATTGATGTATGGGGGTCTGAAGTTTATATCCAGCAATGATTATGTTCTGGTATATGCAAGATGTTCAGACATGAAGACGATATTTATAATTGCCTCTGCTGATGACATGAAGAGGGTGGTTAAGATACCGTATACCTATTATGGATATACAAGTTGTGAGAAGGTAACGGATGCGCTGGGTGCGAAAGTAAACTGGGATGTATTGAATAATAAGTTAAATATTTACGTTCCACCACATAGCAGTTATATATTGGAACTCAACTAAATGCGGTGATTATAATAAAAGCGGATAATGGTAGCACTGGTATTTACACGAAAGAGAACTTCTAAGAAATCCTTACTGGTGTTTACAGGCGGCTAAGGAGTTAAGAGATGAGATTACTTGGCCTAAGCAATAAGAAAAAGCAAAGTTAAGGTAAATGATGAAATAGAGATGATATAATGATAAAATGATTAGCAGAGTCACTGAAAAACTGTCATTCTTACCGTAAATTCAAATATGCAAAAAAGAAGAATGACAGTTTATTGTTTGAAATCGGTGCTTTCTTTGATTACGTAATATAACTATATTATTTGCTATGTATATTTCTATACTTTATTGGTGTTAACCCCGTAGATTTTTTAAAGATTCTTGTAAAATAATTCTGCGTGGAGAAACCTACAGCTTCCGCAACCTGATTCATAGAATAATCGGTTTCCTTAAGAAGTAATTTGGCACGTTTTATCCGCACATCTTCGATATAATCACTAAAAGGTACATTCATTTCTTTTTTAAAGAGCTGGCTAAGATAAGAACTGTTTAAATATACATACTTAGCCACATCGTCAAGAGTGATTTTATTCATATAGTTATCATCAATATATTGTAGGGCAGTTTGTATGGATAAAGTTCTGCCGGACAATCTTGATTTTGCATAGTTGGTATATTCTTTTAAAAATTGTGTGGCGGTATCTTTTAAATCCCCGTAGGTTTTGGAATTATTAATATCTTCTGACAGGCCATCCAGTTTCTCAACAATTTGTTGATCTGTAGAATTAATGATAATGTCGCTTGATAAAAGGATCCTAACAGCTCCCCGGATAGCGGAAATTAATTTGGCAGGAATGAGCTGTCTTTTAAATGCATTTTCTATAAATAACAGCGTATCTTCTGTAATCTTGTCATAATCTCTTAAATCCAGATGTTTTTGAATCAATGTATATAGAACTGATTTATTGGAATGTTGTTCTATCACTAACTTTAGCTTTTTACAATTGGTATTATAAAAACTGCAAAAGTCAATTGTCTCAACCCCGGAATCTATGGTACTCTTTATAGATTTATTGGATTTATACGGAAG
The DNA here is from genome assembly GCF_900115365.1 of Anaerocolumna aminovalerica. GTDB lineage: Bacteria > Bacillota > Clostridia > Lachnospirales > Lachnospiraceae > Anaerocolumna > Anaerocolumna aminovalerica. The sequence goes on along the minus strand of NZ_FOWD01000021.1, from coordinate 40,900 downwards.
AAGAATGCTGTCGCTTAAAGACAACTGCTCATAGCTTGATAAGTTATTGCTTAATATGGACATAAGCTTTATATATTCTTCTTCCTGATCCTCCAGTATAGTTGCGGCAGAGTTATAAAATATAACTGAGGAATCATGACTTAGGGGGAAAGCTATCCCATTATAATTGTTTGCCAGTATAGTATCCATAGCCAAAGAGGCAATACGTTCACCGGATGTATCATTCTCGGTAAGTACCGTAAAGATAACAATCATAAGATTATCTAAGGATAAGGCCGGACTCAGCCTTTGTAAAAATGAGAGAGAATCAATACCTTCTTCATTCCTTGTATATTCTTTATAGAGGGCTGTAAATGCCGGTATCTGGTTATTCTCTTCACAATTATCCAGGGTGTATTTTTTCTCCATACGAATACTGTTTTGTACTTTCACTAAAATCTGAGATAAATCATCCAATTGCATTTCAGCTTTTAGTATATAGTCCAGAGCCCCTGCTTTGAGAGCGTTTTTTACATAGTCAAAGTCATCGTAAGAACTTAATACGCAGAAACGTATGGCCGGAAACTCCTTTTTTAATGACTCAATCAGGTCCAGGCCGTTTATAACTGGCATTTTTATATCTGTTATAACGAGCTCAATTGAATTCTTTCTACAGGCTTCCAAAGCTTCCTGTCCATTGGAAGCTTCAAATATGAATGTTTGTATATTTTGAATTTGCTGTAATAATATTTTCAGCCAGTTTCGAATTAATAAATCATCATCAACTATTAAAATGTTCATAATACAGGAACTCCTCCTCGCTTGTAATTTTAGGTATATTGATCCTTATCTTTGTAAATTTGTCAGGTTCACTCTCGATATTTAAACTATATTTTTTACCAAAAGTAAGTTCAATACGGTCTTTCACATTTTGTAATCCAATGCCTCTTCTGTGCTTTTTCTTAATGTCAGCCTTTGAAACAAAGCCTACTCCATTATCATATATTTCAATATATACCATATTCTCCTGGGAATAACCTTTGATAGATAGGTATCCATCATTGTTCTTAGGCTTCAATCCATGCATAAATGCATTTTCCACCAATGGTTGAAGGATTAATTTAATTGTTTTACAATCCAGAATGTCATCTTCCATATGTATATCAACGGTTACCTTATTAGAAAATGCAAATTTCTGAATGAAGATATAATCTTCCAAAATACTGATCTCTTTTTGAATACTCACGAATTCTTCGGTATCGGAAAGGCTGTTTTTCAGAATTCTGATTAAGGAAAGGATAATATTATCCACATCTTCTTTTTTTTCTGTATAGATCAAATAACGAATGGAGGCTAAAGTGTTGTATAAAAAGTGAGGATTGATCTGTGTTTGCAATGTAATAAGTTCTGCCTGCCTTTTCTCTTCCTGTTCCTTCAAAAGGTTGTCCATAAGTTGTTTGATTCTTTCTATCATGGAATTAAATTTATGAGACAGGTCTCCGATTTCGTCATTGGATAAAATAGGAACTGTTACATCGAAATTATTCGCTTTTACTTTCTCCATATTTTGATATAAAACTTGTATTGGTTTTGTAAACTTTGTTAAAAATACGGAGCATAGCATAATAGTAATGATAAAATAGATTCCGATAACCAATAAATACAGGTAATTGATAGAGTTAAAATAAGATAATAAATTATTCAGATCCTCCATAAGGAATACCTTCCAATTGGTGGTCTTTATAGTATAATGAGTCATTAAAATCTTTTCATTATTTACTTTACTTACTATATTACTGCCGGAATACTTATACATATAATTAAATACCATTTGGGGTATTATATTGAAATTCAGATTATCTATATTTGAAATTAAATTATTCTGTTCATCCAATATATATATGCTGGAATACTCATCAATGTAGCCGGAATATAGCTTACGCAATTCGTTTTCTGATATTCCTAATATCAAAATTCCGGTCTTATCCCAGGTCACCCGGTCTTGAAGCTCTCTAATTAAGTAAATGTAGTTTTGTCCTGGTGTTGTAAATATTTTATCAAGTGTTTCGTCTTTTAACCATAGGATACCGGAAGGCTTGTCTAATAGACTTTGATACCAGTTCTTATCAGTAATTTCAAGGGAATCCGCTTTATGAATAAGGGTGGCATCACCTAAGAATTGCCCCCGGTTTGTAATAATTACAGAACTAAAATTAACATTACTGATTCCAGCATTATATTTGCCAAGTATATGATTTAGGTACTCTATATCAGGATTGAAGTGAATATTCTGATTATATTCTTTAATAAAGTCATTAAGTTCATTATCTAAATATAAAAGATTCGATACAGACTTTAGCTGTTCAAACTCTCCGTCCATCAACCCGGTAATCTGCATTAACTCATTGTAAGCTATATCAGCAGCGGTGTTTTTCATAGTGTTTTTTTGAATTTGAAAAAGAGCCAGACTAAATAATAGAAAAGGGATAATAACACCTGTCAGATAACTATGTATCAACTTTTTTTTAATGGTAACACGTCTTTGTCTGAATTTTTGCATATATAATAACCGTGCTCCTTTCGTCGGTTGATAGAACTTTATTTTTAACTTTTTCGGTACTTCCAGCATGAGCTAATTAATAAAGTCTTTTAATTGTATTAGTCAACTTAATGAATAAAATAAGAAAGTTACCATTATAATTATAAAACATTTACGACATTTATCAAGAAGTTTATAAAGAAATTACTAAAATAATAAAAAAATTGCTATAATTATCTCAAAAAATCGGTAAATTATAAATAAAGTGTACATAGACCCAACCAAAATGAGTATCTTTTTGTTGAAAAATCTTTATAATTGGTATTACTTGAATATATAAAGTATTGAGGTACAAAGGTTGAAAGAAAATAAAATAAAAAAGAATCTGTACAGGATTCTTTCAACCTGTTTATTTGTAAGTGTCTCATCTGTAAACAGATGGGATACTGAGTGTAAAAGGAGGAAAAGGTATGTTTAAAAAGTTATCAGCATTATTTTTAGTACTTGCTATGAGTATATCTCTTGTAGCATGTGGCAATGCAGGGAAAGAAGAAACAAAAGAAAATACAACATCTGAAAACGGTAAAGAGACGGGAGGCACTGAGGAAAATTCCAGTGAAACAATTAAAGTTGGCTTATACGGAACAATTACAGGTCCTAATGCCTTAGCCGGCGAAATGCTTGAAAAGGGTGGAAGATTAGCAGTAAAGCAAATTAATGAAGCAGGAGGTGTCAATGGTACTCCTATTGAACTTATTGTTTATGATGATAAATCTTCACCGGAAGGTGCTTTAAAAGCAGTTACAAGATTAATCGAAGTTGATAAAGTTGTTGCTATTGCAGCATCTAACTCATCACCTAACATCTTAGCTACAACTCAATTATCTGAAGAAGCGAAACTTCTCCAGGTTGGCGGTGGTACAAGTCCATCTTATACCAATGCAGGTTTTAAATATTTATTCAGAGGCACTGCAAATGGCAGTTTGCCAAACTCAGCAGCAGTAGATGCCATGAAAGAAATGGGCGTTAAAACAATTGGTATCTTAAGTGTAGCTGCTGAAAATGGTGAATCCGGTGTTAAAAGTTTCAAAGGCTTCATGGGAGATGATGTAGAAGTTTTAGTAGAAGAGACGTATCAACCTACAGATACCGATTATACCGGACAAGTTAATAAAATTCTTGCAGCCAATCCAGATGGGGTTCTGATCTATGGTATGACCAATGAATGTGCACTTGCAATTAAGCAATTCAGGAGAAATGGTTATGAAGGATTTATCTACGGACCGGAAGCTATGGGTGTACCTGATTTAGTTAAAGTAGCCGGAGAAGCGGCAGATAATGTAATATTTGGTTCAGCAGCAGTTATTCCTGCAACAGTGGAAGACGCGATTAACGATGTAGAAAAAGCTTTCCTGGAGGCATTTATTGCAGAATATGGGGAATTACCGGTGTCAGATGTTGTTTATAGAGGATATGACTCTGTTATGTTAATTGCTGAAGCACTTAAAAATGCATCAGACATTAAAGATCCGGATTCTATTCGTGAAGCAATGCTTAATGTAAAAGGAAAAGAACTGATTCAGGGAATTTATGATTTTTCCGAGGCTACCGGAGATGGTTTATCAACAGCCCGTAATTACATCATACAGGATGGAAAAAATGTTTCCTTTGCAGAATGGAGAAAAGCAAATCCTGAAAAGTAAAAAGTTAATGATATATTAAAGAATTAAGACTGTTACAAATATGTCATTCTGAGACTGAAAGGCGGAAAATAAGCTTTATTTAGTTTAAGACATAATATAGCCGGACATGTGCTCAGAATGACATGATGATTTTAGGTTATTATTTTAAGGTGCTAAAGCACCGGAATTGAGGTCAATATGGTTATTCGATTAATTATCGGTGCACTTATGATTGGCAGTGTATACGGTGTAGTTGGAATCGGATATGGCTTAATATATAAAGCCTCAGGGCTTATGTCCCTGGCACAGGGCGACATGCTTATGTTTGGTGCATTTTTAGGAATCACGTTTTATAAATATCTTCAATTACCTTTCATAATTGCTTTGTTATTAACTATGATTATTATGTTTATGCTGGGTATGTTTATAGAGCGGGTTATGGTTACTAAATTAATCGAAAAAGGTGCTCAGACGGTTTACATAATTTTATGTACCATATCCATATCAATGATTTTACAAAATTCCTCCATGTTAACATGGGGAAGTAATGTTTTACAGTTCCCTGCAATTTTCAACTCTGCATCCGTTAAAATTTTTGGAGTTAGCGTTGCACCGGAGAATTTACTAGTACTGGGAGTGGGAATTATTATTATGGTTGCCCTCCAATTATTTTTAACAAAAACAAAGTTCGGCATATCCATGAGAGCCGCTGCTCAAGATGAAGTAGCAGCCAGTGCACTTGGAATCAATGTACCTCTTACAAAGGGAACTGCCTGGGGAATTGCCTCTATGCTGGCTGGTGCAATTGGTGTTGTAGTGGGGCCGGTATTTGGTGTTTATATGTCCATGGGTGCCATGATAGGGCAAAAAGCTTTCGCCGGAGCCGTAGTGGGCGGATACGGTAATATGTTCGGAGCAATTATTGGCGGTGTATTCTTTGGATTTTTAGAGACATTTGTTTCTGCATATCTGACCTCCAATTATAAAGATTTCATTACATTTGGTATTTTGATTATTGTTATGATATTAATGCCAAAGGGAATTTTCAATGAGGAGGTAATGGAATAAATGGAACAAAATAAAAAGTCGGCAGGGCAAATTATTAACGAGAAGAAGTTCTTGATCTTAGAAATTATAATTGTTGCTTTGATAACAGCATATATGCTTCGAGGCACCTATCCTTCTCTTATCCTGTGTTTTATATGTATTAATACAATAGCAGTAACAGGACTTGATATTTTATTTGGCTATACAGGACAAGTTTCTTTTGGACATGCAGGCTTCTATGCCATTGGAGCATATACCTCCAGCATCTTGTCCATAAAGTTAGGTATTCCGGTAGTAATCAGTATGATTATTGCAGCTTTGGTGTCCATGTTCTTTGGATTTGTAATTGCAATACCGGCATCTAAGTTGGTAAAACACTTTTTATCCTTATTAACCATTGCTTTTGGTAATATGGTATACATATTTTTATCTGTTACAAAAGACCTTACAAATGGATTCAGCGGAATTTTAAATATTCCAAACTTAAATCTATTTGGTTTTCGATTTAAAAGTAATCAAAGCTATTTCTTCTTATTCGCAGCGGTTGCTATTTTAGTTCTAATCGGAAAGAAAAGATTGATTCATTCCAGATTCGGAAGAGCTTTAATTGCAGTCAGGGAAAATCCTCATGCAGCAGCCGGAATGGGTATTAACGTAAAATACTATAAAGTTATGGCGTTTGCTCTAAGTGCCTTATTAACCGGCTTAGCAGGTGCGTTCTATGCCCACCTTATAGGATTTATCAGTCCGGATGGCTTTAATAATAATCAATCCAATGTCTTTATGACTATGTTATTATTTGGCGGTATTGCTTCTTCTTTTGGGCCTTTGATTGGATCAACCATCTTAACTATTGTAACAGAAGTGATGCAAGGATTTGTTCGTTATCAGATGTTATTATATGCCATATTTATTCTGCTTGTATTATTCTGTATGCCAAATGGTGTATCAGGTGTAATTGCCAATATAAAATCAAGAATTGCAAAGAGGAAGGGAAAGAAGGTGGAACCCCGTGCTTAAACTGGAAGATGTTACAATTAAATTTGGCGGTCTCACTGCTGTAAATAATGTTTCACTGGAAATACCGGAGGGAAGCATATTTGGACTCATTGGACCAAACGGTGCAGGTAAGACTACACTATTCAATTTGATCAGCGGTGTGTATAAACCTACAAGCGGCAAAATCTATTTCCAGGAGAAAGAAATAGAAGGAACAACACCTTATAAAGTAAATGAATTGGGAATTGCAAGAACCTATCAGAATATTAATCTATTTAAAAAAATGACTACTCTTGAAAATGTTATGGTAGGGTGTCACACAAAAAGTAAAGCAGGAATATTTGATGCAGTATTTAAAACCAAAAAGCAAAAATCCGAAGAAAAAGCTATTATAGAAAAAAGTATGAATATTCTCGAATTCATGGGATTAAAGGATAAAGCCTATTATAAGGCCAGCAATCTTTCTTACGGTGAACAAAGAAGACTGGAAATATCAAGGGCAATGGCTTCGGAACCCAAATTAATTCTTCTTGATGAACCTGCAGCCGGCATGAATGCGAATGAAAAGTTAGAATTAAACGACACCATTCAGAAGATGAATAAACTTGGTATTACAGTTCTTTTAGTAGAACATGACATGAAGGTTGTAATGAATATTTGCGATACCGTATGTGTTCTGAACTATGGTAAAAGATTATGTGTTGGTGAACCGGATTACGTACAGAACAATGAAGAAGTTATTGAGGCTTATTTAGGAGGTGATATAGATGTCTAAAGTGTTAGAAGTAAAGGAGCTTAATTTCCATTATGGAGAAATTCATGCATTACAGGGAATTTCATTGGATGTATCCGAAGGGGAAATCGTTACTTTGGTTGGAGGTAACGGAGCGGGTAAAACTACAACTTTACGGTCTATCTCCGGCCTCCTTGGTAAAATAACTTCCGGTGAAGTATATTTTATGGGACAAAGGATCGACGGCCTGAAACCTCATAAAATAGCATCTATAGGTCTTGCCCAATGTTTGGAAGGAAGGCATATCTTTGGTAATTTAACCGTAAGTGAAAATCTAATGATGGGAAGTTATAAAAGAAAAGATAAAGGTGTTTCTGATGATTTGGATTATGTTTATGGTTTGTTTCCAAGATTAAAAGAAAGAGAAAAGCAAAGTGCCAAAACCCTGTCCGGTGGTGAGCAGCAGATGTTGGCAGTAGGCAGGGCACTTATGCAAAAGCCTAAAATCATAATGATGGATGAACCATCCTTAGGACTTGCACCACTGATTATTAAAGAAATATTTGAAATTATAAAAGCAATTAATAAAGACGGTATCTCCGTATTGTTAGTTGAACAGAATTCAAAAGCAGCATTGCAGATCGCTCACAGAGGTTACGTGATTGAAACCGGTAAAATCGTTACCAGCGGCTCTGCAAAAGATCTTATGAATGATGAAACAATACAGGCCAGTTATTTAGGTAAAAAATAATTAGTATGTATTAAATGTGCTAAAGGGCTGGAATGCTAAAGCACGCAGATGGGAGCTAAAGATGAATATAGTAAGTTTAAAAGAAAAATGTAACCAATTAAGAGTGGATACTTTAAATGAAATCTATGAAGCTGGTTCCGGACATCCCGGCGGTTCTTTATCTATGGTAGAAATTATGGTATCTCTATACTATTACAAAATGAATATAAACCCGGGAAATCCAAAAGATCCCTTCAGAGACCGTTTCGTACTTTCTAAAGGACATGCAGCACCTATTCTATATGCTGTATTAGCGGATAAAGGATATTTTGACAAGAAAATGCTAAAAACATTACGTAAGCTCCATAGCCCCCTGCAAGGACATCCCGATAAGAAAAAACTTTCCGGGGTGGATGCCTCAACCGGTTCTTTGGGACAAGGAGTTTCTGTGGCAACGGGTATGGCTCTGGGGGCAAAAACATTAAATAACGGTGTTCATGTATATGCAGTGCTTGGTGATGGAGAGCTGCAGGAAGGTATTGTGTGGGAAGCGGCTATGGCTGCCAGTCACTATAAACTAGACAATTTGACTGTTATTGTTGATAATAATGGTTTACAAATAGATGGTTCTTGTGAACAGGTTATGGGGGTGGACGATATTGGAAGGAAATATGAATCCTTTGGATTTACCGTATATGATGTAGCAGACGGCAATGATCTGGAACAAATTATAGAAGCTTTAGATGCACCCTTTCATGGAAAACCAAAATGTATTGTAGCCCATACCATTAAAGGTAAAGGCGTATCCTTTATGGAGAATGTTGTAGGCTGGCATGGAAAGTCTCTAAATGATGAAGAACTGGAAAAAGCATTAACAGAGTTGGGAGGTGCTAAAGCACCGGAATCGAGGTTAAAATGTCAAATCTAATTGCAACCAGAGCCGCATATGGTGAAGCCCTTGCAGTACTTGGTGAAAAAAATAAAAGAATAGTCGTATTAGATGCGGATCTGTCTCATGCAACTATGACCTGTAATTTTGCTGAGAAATATCCGGAAAGATTTTTTAATGTGGGAATCGCTGAAGCGAATATGACTTGTATGTCAGTAGGACTGGAAGATGCAGGATTTATTCCTTTTATAAGCACCTTTGCCATGTTTGGAACCGGAAGAGCTTATGAAATGGTAAGAAACTCAATCTGTTATCCCGGTAATAATGTAAAACTGGCTATGACTCATGCCGGAATCACCTTAGGGGGAGACGGCGGCAGCCATGAAACAATAGAAGATATTGCACTTATGCGTGTATTGCCTGGAATGACTGTAATCGTTCCCTGCGATGCCAATGAAACTTACAAAGCCATCGAAGCAGCAGCAGAAATAGAGGGCCCTGTTTACGTAAGATTGTCCAGAATGCCAACAGCAGTATATAAGGATATGCCATTTGAGATCGGTAAGGCCAATGTAATAAAAGATGGTAAAGATGCAGTAATTTTTACCTGCGGCACCATGGTCGACAGCGCTTTAAAAGCATCTTGCAGGTTAGAATCAGATGGAATAGATATAGCAATAATAAATATCCATACAATTAAACCTATAGATAAAGAAATTGTAAAAACCTATGCAGCAAAATGCAAAAATGTTATTACCTTAGAAGAACATTCTGTAATAGGCGGGCTTGGTGATGCTGTAGCAGAAGTGCTTTTGGAAGAAGGCGGTTATAGAATAAAGAAACTTGGAGTACAGGATCAATTTGGTCAGTCAGGAACTCCGGAGGAATTATTGGAGTGTTACCGGCTGGATTCTAAAAGTGTATATGAAGATATTATAAAATTTTTACAATAATAAGAATGAATAGAGGATTTATAAAATATAGCCCACAAATAAACCTTATATAAATAAGCTTCGTAAATAACCCACAAGAGGCTGTAACAAGCAAGGAACCGTCATCTTTAACCTGAAGATTGACGGTTCCTTGTTTTGTAACAGCCTTTACTTTAATGTCAATAAAAATCGCTTTTAGTTTAAAAATAAAACAAAAATGGAAAATAATTGTCGAAAACGATTGCAATATGGTAAAAAATAGTGTAAAATTTTAGTATAAATGTCATTTTGTACTATGTAAATCCAATCTCTTTATTTTAAAATCCTTACAAAGTTTATGTTTGTATGCTATCTCATACGAACATTTTATTTTTACTTCATAATAATCAGGGGTAAAAAAGTGAAAACATTATAGGAGGAGACATAATTATGAAGTTTTTTAATAATTTAAAGGTAAGAACGAAGTTGATCTTTTCTTACCTTATATTAGCTGTGATCATTTTTATAATCGGGTTTTATGCCACCAGTGCTTTAGAAAGGGTAGCAAATAACTCACAGCATATGTATCAGGATAAAGTACATGGAGTCAGTAAACTAAAAGAAATAAATATAAATCTTGTGGAAATCGAAAGCAATTTTTTGAAGCTTATATATGTAAAAGATGAGTCAGTTAAATCTAAATTATTAGACGAGATTGAATCCAATACATCCCAGATCATGGAGCTTCTTGAAAGTTATCAATCTTTATACTTAACAGAGAAGGAACAAAAAATCCTTCCGATTTTCCAAAGTCAGTTTGAAGAGTATCGAAATCAAAGGCTAGCCATAAGAAGATCTCTGGATAGCGGTGATTACACTAACGCAGTAGAAAGCTATAAAAAACTATCTGCGGTCAGAGTAGCTATGATGACTAATTTAGATACTATGATTCAAGCTAATTTTGATCACGCCAAAGCATTTAATGAGGAAAACCAAGGTATATATGTAAGTTCCAACATGATAATGACAATCTCTGGAGTAATAGGAGTATTAGTTGCATTATTTGTAAGTTTTATTATGATACACAATATAAACTCCGCATTGGTCAAAATTAGAGAACTTGCCACCAGATTATCTCAATATGACTTCTCTGTTCCTATTATCATGAAGAGAAAAGATGAGTTTGGACAAACTAGTGCTGCATTAAATAAAGCACAGGATAATGTAAGTGACTTAGTAAAACTAATTATGGAAAATTCTCAGGAAATGAGTGCTTCAAGTCAAGAACTTTCTGCTACTGCTGAAGAAATTACTGCAAAAGTTGAATACATAGATAATGCAGTGAAACATATAGTAGTGGGTATTCAAGATACCAGTGCAACTTCAGAAGAAATAACTGCTTCTGTAGAAGAAGTTGACTCCAGTATTAATGTATTATCCGATAAAGCAATAGAAGGCAGCAGTAATGCCAGCGAAGCGAAACAAAGGGCAAGGGAAGTTGAAAGAAAAGGAACTGAAGCCATCGAAGAGGTTAGAGCTTTATATGCTGAAAAACGTGAGAAGGTATTAAAAGCTATTGAAGATGGAAAAGTAGTAGATAATATCCGTGTTATGGCAGAAACCATAGCAAGTATAGCAGAGCAGACGAATTTACTTTCTTTAAATGCGGCTATAGAAGCTGCAAGAGCAGGAGAGCAGGGGAAAGGTTTTGCTGTAGTTGCAGATGAGATAAGGAAGCTGGCTGAACAGTCTTCACAGGCAGTATCTGCTATTCAGGATACAATATTAAAAGTACAGGAAGCATTTGGAAATTTATCTTTAAACGGTAATGAAACCTTAAAGTTCATTAACGAAAATGTTGATCTTAAATTTGAAGAATTCGGAAATGTTGGAAAGCAGTATTATAAAGATTCTGATAATACCAGCCAGATGTCTGAAGAGATTGCAGCCATGACAGAAGAACTAGCAGCTTCTATTGATCAAGTAAGTGCAGCTATACAAAATATAGCGGTAACCACACAAAAATCTAATGAAGAAGCAGAAGTTATTAAAAATAACCTAAGTGAAGCTTCCATAGCGATACAGCAGGTAGCGTCCACAACCCAAAGTCAGGCAGAACTTGCAGCGATATTAAACGATACGGTATTAAAATTTAAGATTAAGAAGTAACTTAATGTAATGATATAAATATAATTCTAATAAAAAAATATTGGTGCATGATTAACGCTTGAAATTTAACGTATCAGGCACCTTTTTTGTTACAAGAGTTCTATTGAAATATACACTGTTTTAAAATGATACACAAATATAGGATAGTGTAACATCAGGAAGAAATATAATGCAAAAATAAGTATTAATAAGTGGTGAAAGGCTGTATTTAACAGGGGTTTACCAGTTATGACCATTTTTGTTGTACAAAGTAATAAAAATTTGCTTTATTAATATAAAAAACAGAATAATATTTAAAAATTTAAAAAGGGTATAAAGGATTGTTTTATTCATGTGTTTCAGAATAGTACATTAATTTTGAAACTATTTATATATAATTGACAAAAAACCTCCGTTCTACAATAGCTAATTTGTATAATACAGTAGAAAAGTTGTTGGATGTGCATAATTTGTGTCGAAATACTTGAAAAAAATTAGTGATATGTTATAATTTGTACATAGAGAGAAACATATATCAAAATGACACACTTTTATAAATACTTTGTAAGGAGCAATAGTATGAGCATAACACAAGAACAGTATTTTACATATGTTAGTATTTTAAAACGCGAGTTGGTTCCTGCATTAGGTTGTACTGAGCCAATAGCCATTGCTTATGCAGCGGCTAAGGCAAGAGAAATCTTAGGTGATTTTCCGGATAAAATAGTTGCAGAATGCAGTGGTAACATTATTAAAAACGCTAAGGGAGTTATTGTACCCACTACCAAGAACCTAAAAGGTATCGAAGCAGCTTCTATTATAGGTGCAGTTGGCGGAGATCCTACAAGGGGGTTGGAAGTTTTAAGTAATGTAAAAGAAGATGATGTTGAAGAAACCAGAAGATTATTGGAACAGAATATTTGTGAGACAAAAATTCTGGAGTCTCCTGCTAAACTTCATATCATTATTAAAATGTACAAAGGGAATAATTACTCCTTAGTTGAAACCATACATACCCACACTGGAATCGTTCGTGTTGAAAAAAACGGCGAAGTTCTTCTGGATGTTCCTCATGATGTGGAAGCCGAGGAAGACAGTGATATTAACTATGATTTATTAAATGTTGAAGACATAGTGGAATTTGCTAATATTGTAGATATTTCAGAAGTAGAAGAAGTCCTTGCAAAGCAAATTGAATATAATACTGCGATCGCTAAGGAAGGTTTGAGACGTCCCTACGGGGCCAATGTTGGGGCCACTCTTTTAGAGGTGTATGGTGATGATATTAAAGTTCGTGCAAAGGCAATGCCTGCAGCAGGTTCTGACGCCCGCATGAGCGGTTGCGAACTGCCGGTAGTAATTAACTCCGGAAGTGGTAATCAGGGAATGACAGCTTCCTTACCAGTAGTAGAATACGGAAGGAAATTAGACTGTTCTGATGAAAAGATTTATCGTGCATTATGTATCAGCAATTTGATAGCAATTTATCAAAAGTCGGGAATCGGCAGACTATCAGCTTACTGCGGTGCAGTTAGTGCAGCAGCAGGTGCAGGAGCTGGTATCACATATCTTTACGGAGGAGATTTGGGACAGATCTCACAAACCATTACCAATACTTTAGCTAATGTTTCAGGTATCATTTGTGATGGTGCAAAATCCTCTTGCGCAGCAAAAATTGCCTCTAGTGTAGATGCAGCAATTGTAGCAACTATGATGTCTTTAAGAGGTAAGGCATTTGCTCCAGGTGATGGCATAGTTAAAGATAACATACAAGGAACAGTCGATGGAGTAGTCAGACTGGCAAAGGAGGGTATGAGAGAAACAGATGATGTAGTTTTAAAGATTATGGTTGAAAAATAATCTGTAAAGGAAACATTAAGGTTACTAAAGATTGGGAAAATATAAAAAGGGAAGGTGTGTTTTATGAAAAAAATGAAAAAAGTTTTATCATTGGCGATGATTTCCGCAATGACAATTTCCCTCCTTGCAGGGTGCGGTAAAAAGGAAGGATCCAAAGAAACAGGTTCATCAGCTGACACTATTAAAATCGCAGTTGCTGCCCCTATGACAGGCGATAACGCTGAGTATGGACAAGGTTTCCTGAATGCAGCCAATATGATGGCTGAAGAGTGGAATGCAAAAGGTGGAGTACTAGGTAAACAAATTGATATTGTACCCTACGATGATAAGAACTCTTCAGAAGAAGCTGCAACTATAGCTCAAAAAATTGTAAGTTCAAAAGATATTATAGGTGTTATCGGACATTTTGCATCCGGTGTCTGTATGACAGCAGCTCCTGTTTACAATGAGAATAATATTATTGAAATTTCTCCTTCAGCTTCACATAAAGATTACTCCGGTATCGGTGATTACATATTCAGAAATAATACAGTAATCAGTACAGAAGCAAAAGCCAGTCTTGATATTGCTGTAAATGATTTTGGTAAGAAAAACATTGGTATTATATCTATTAAAACTGACTGGGGTACCGGTACAGCTCAAGTTATCAAAGATTTAGCAACAGAACTTGAGGGCGATGGAGTTAAAATTGTTGCTCATGAAGAAGTAGTAGAAGGTTCTGATGATTACAGCCCGGCTATTACAAAATTAAATGAAGCAGGTGCAGATGTTGTAATTTGTGCTGGTATGTACAATTTAGTTGCTCCAGTTGCAAAACAATATAAACGTGTAAATCCTGATATCAAAATTGTAGGTTTCTCCAATGCATATAGTCAGCAATTAATTGAATTAGGTGGAGAAGACGTAGAAGGTGTTGGATTCCCTGTTATTTTCTTCTCAGGTTCTGAAGATCCAACAATCCAGGCATATGTAGAAAAATACAAAGGAAAATTCGGAAATGAACCAAGTGCATTAACTTCTCAGGCTTATGATTCAGTTGGTATGTTATTAACAGCTATTCAAGAAGCAGGAACAACAGATTCTGCTAAAGTAAGAGAAGCCTTAACCGGGGTTCAATATCCAGGTGTAGCTGGCGATACGAAATTCGATGAAAATGGTGATGTTCAGAAAGAATTCGTTAAAGTTACTATTGAAAACGGTAAATTTGTTCAAATGAAGTAATTAAGTATATTTTTACTGCATTTTGTAAGTTTACAAAGAGCGGAGCGGATACCTTCATTCCCTCAAAAACAACCCACTATCCGCTTCTGCTCGAATAAATTACTTAATTTAACTTTGCTTGAAAGGAGTATATTGACAGGAGGCTTCCTGCAATTGTGGAAAAATGATTATACAACAAATATTTAATGGGCTGTCAATTGGAATGGCTTACGCGTTGATTGCGGTTGGTTATTCTCTCGTTTTTGGTATATTACGGCTAGTTAATTTTTCTCACGGTTCTATCTATGCTTTCGGAGCCCATATGGCATTACTGTTTGTTGGAATGAACTTTGGAATAATTCCTGCTGTTGCCTTAAGTTTATTATTAACAGGTTTACTAGGAATTGCAATAGATAAAACAGCACTAGAACCTTTAAGAAAAAAACATTCTATACCAATCGCGTCATTAATTACAACAATTGGTATCTCTAACATCATTCAAAACTTATTAACCGCTTTTATGGGCAGTGAGAAGAAACCATTTCCAGGATTATTTGATTATGGAACAGTAAACTTAGGCTCCGTTCAAATCAATTCTTCTCAGATTTTTATGTTTCTCGTTTCTCTATTACTAATGATAGTCCTTGTAATAATCGTAAATAAAACAAAAATTGGTTTGGCTATGCGTGCTTCACAGCAGAATGCAAAAGCCGCCAATCTAATGGGAATTAATGTAAATTTCATAGTATCTTTTACATTCTTCCTAGGAGGTGTTTCAGCAGCCATAGCTGGTGTCCTGATCAGTGGATATTATCAGATCGTATATCCTACTATGGGATATATGGCAGGTCTAAAGGCGTTTGCTGCAGCGGTATTAGGCGGTATTGGTAGTTTACCAGGTTCCTTAATCGGTGGTTTAATTGTAGGTATTTCCGAATCTATAACAGCAACAGTATTTGGATCTTCCTACCGAGATTGTACAGCATTTATTATCTTAATTCTCGTTTTAATAATTAGACCAAATGGATTATTTGGTAAGAAAGGTATAACTAAGGTGTAATGATATGGTGAAAAAAATGGTATCTGAAAAATCTGGTAAAGGCTTTATTTACAATTTAGAAACATTTATTAGTAAATACAAACTACCTATTGGAATCATTAGTATTGTTATACTGTTAGTAGTACCCCATTTGGGATTCAGTCAATACATAATGAATATTCTTATTAAAATAGGTATCTATATTATGTTGGGTCTGGGACTTAATATTCTGACCGGTTATACAGGACTTGTATCTTTAGGACATGCAGGCTTTGTAGCCATTGGAGCTTATACTGCTTCTATCATAGCCATAAAGTCCGGTATGAATTTTATACCGTCTGCAATCTTAGGAGGATTATTAGCAGCTGTTTTTGGAATCCTTTTAGGTCTTCCGACCTTAAGATTGACAGGAACTTATTTATCTATAGTAACATTGGGATTTGGTGAAATTGTTAGAACTGTTTTAATGAACTGGGATTCTGTTACCAATGGAACTCTTGGAGTTAAAGGTATTCCAAAGCCTGAAATATTCGGAATAAAACTGACTTTAGCTAACAATGGTCTATATTATATGATGCTGGCTTTAGTAGCATTAATCACTATTTTTTGTATCGTTCTCATTAATTCAAAAACAGGCCGAGCATTTTTAGCGATTAAAACAGACGAAATGGCCGGTGTAATGATGGGTATTAACGTAACCTATTATAAAGTTCTTGCATTTGTTTTATCTGCTTTTATATCTGCAGTGGCGGGTGCATTCTATGCAACGTTAATCGGATACGTGGATCCAAACTCCTTTACCTTTGATATTTCAACTTTAATTTTAAGTATCGTAATTTTAGGAGGTATGGGAACTGTAAGAGGAATGTTTGTTGGGGCAGCTGTGTTGATTTCTTTCCCTGAAGTTTCTAGAAAGTTAATGGATTATCGTTTTGTTGTATATGGTTTAATCCTAGTGTTCATGATGCGTTTTCGTCCTCAAGGCTTACTTGGATGGAAATCTCAGATGCCATATAAGCTTTCAAAGAATGTGAAAAAGAGGTTGCAAGATTTAGAAAATTCACCTTCATAAGAGGTTTCATTTAAAAAAGTATTGAGAAAGGAGAGCTAGCTGTTATCAGTAGCTATGAAAATATGGCATATTTACAGGTTAATGGTATAACAAAAAGATTCGGTGGTATTGTAGCAGTAGATAAAGTAAGCTTTGAAGTAAATGAAGGTGAAATTGTCAGCATTATTGGACCAAATGGTGCTGGTAAGACGACAGTTTTTAACATGCTTACAGGAGTATATAAAATAGACGAAGGCGAAATCATATTTGATGGAAAACCAATCCATAATTTAAAACCCCAGCAAATCGTGAAAAGTGGTATTTCAAGAACCTTTCAAAATATTCGTCTCTTCCAGGACTTACGTGTTGTAGAAAATGTATTAGTTGGCACACATATAAGGACAAAATATAATTTATTAGAAAGCGTTATTCGTTCCCCTAAGTTTAGGAAAGAGGAAGATGAAAAAGTTTTTAGAGCAATTGAAATATTAAAATCCATTGGACTGGATCATTATCGAGATGATTATGCAGAGAATCTGCCCTATGGAGATCAAAGAAAGTTGGAGATTGCAAGAGCAATTGCTACAGGAGCAAAGCTGATTTTGTTAGACGAGCCGGCAGCAGGCATGAATCCACAGGAATCAGAGGAATTATTGCAATTCATTCGTTCCTTAAAACAAAAAGGATACACCATTATCATGATTGAACATGATATGAGCGTTGTTATGAATATTTCAGACAGAATCTACGTAATTGACCACGGTAAACCTATTGCAAGTGGCCTGCCCGCAGAAATCGCTAACAATGAAAGAGTAATTGAAGCTTACTTGGGAAGGGGGAGAAAAAATGCTGAAGATAAATGATTTACATACCTATTACGGAAATGTTCATGCATTAAAAGGTATTACCATGGATGTTAAGGAGAAAGAAGTCGTTTCCCTTATTGGCAGCAATGGTGCCGGTAAATCAACTTTAATTAACTCCATTTGTGGTATAGTCCGTTCCCAGCAAGGAAGCATATCCTTTAAGAATAAAGTGATCACCAATATGCCTCCATACAACATTTCCAAGGAAGGTATCAGTGTTTCTCCGGAAGGAAGAGAAGTTTTTCCTGGCCTTTCTGTAGAAGAAAACTTAAGATTAGGTGCTTATAATATAAAAGATAAAACTAAGATACAAGAAGGTTTTGAAAGAGTTTATGAATTATTCCCAAGACTTAAAGAACGAATTAAACAAGTTGCAGGAACTCTATCCGGCGGTGAACAACAGATGTTAGCCATTGGACGTGCTTTAATGAGCAATCCGGAACTCTTACTGTTAGATGAACCTTCCTTAGGTCTAGCTCCTAACATAGTTCTACAAATCTTTGACTTGATTGAAATAATAAATAATCAGGGAACTACCATTCTATTAATTGAGCAGAACGCAAACATGGCTCTGTCTGTATCTCATCGTGCTTATGTTCTTGAAAATGGTAAGGTTTCTATGTCAGGCATTGCAAAAGATATTGCAGATGATCCAAGAGTTAAAAAGGCTTATTTGGGTCAAGGCTAGTTTATATGACATCATGTTAATAGAGCCGAAGGCGAAGAATCCTAAAACAATTCATGAAAGTAAATAAAACAGGAGGTTCCTATGAAGAAGATAATTAATAAACCAACAGATGTAGTAAGTGAACTTTTACGGGGTATGGAAAAAGCATATCCAAGTTTAAAATACATTGAAAAGTTAGAAGTCATAACAAGAAGAGAAAAATCAGATAAGGTGGCAGTTATATCCGGTGGCGGAGCAGGACACGAGCCGGCACATGCAGGATATGTTGGAAAAGGTATGCTAGATGCTGCTATTTCAGGTAATGTATTCTCCTCTCCAAGTCCGGACCGTATTATTGAAGGAATTAATCAGACCAATTCAGGTAAAGGTGTTCTTATGATTATTAAGAACTATTCCGGTGATATTATGAACTTCGGCTTGTCTAAAGACATGGCTGAGATGGATGACATTGAAGTGGAAACCGTTGTTGTTAAAGATGACGTTGCAGTGCCGGACAGTACTTATTCTACCGGCAGAAGAGGTATTGCAGGAACTGTATTTGTACATAAAATAGCCGGAGCAAAAGCTGAAACAGGAGCAAATCTGCAAGAAGTAAAGGCAGCAGCAGAAAAGGCTATCGCCAATATTAGAAGTATGGGAATGGCTATGACTCCATGTACATTACCTGCAGTTGGAAAGCCAGGATTTGTATTAGGTGAAGATGAAATTGAAATTGGTATGGGTATTCACGGTGAACCTGGAGTGGAACGTACTAATGTAAAAACTGCCAAAGAATTAGCTGAAATTTTATTAAATAAGGTTTTGGAAGACTATGATTACAGCAATAGTGAAGTTGCACTTATGGTTAATGGTTTAGGCGGCACTCCATTAATGGAACTTTACATCTTAAATAATGAAGTACAGCAGTTATTAGAAGAAAAGAATATTAAAGTATATAGAACATTTGTTGGAAACTATATGACAGCGTTAGATATGACAGGCTGCTCTTTAACTTTAATGAAACTGGATGATGAATTAAAAGAATTACTGGATGCACCGTGCGATACACCTGCATTAAAGGTTTTATAAGGAGGTTTACAGTATGGCATTACAATTGACCAGCAAAGATTATGTGGAATATATCAAAAGAGCCTATGAATTAATCCATGCAAATGGAGATTATATAACAGAATTAGATTCTGCAACCGGTGATGGAGACCATTGGAGCAACATTAATATGGGTTTTGAAAAACTGGTAGAAGAAGCAGATAGACTAGAGACTCTGAACTTATTTGAGGAGTTTAAAGAAATCGGCAAAATTATGATGTCTGTTATCGGTGGGTCATCAGGCGTATTATATGGAAGTGCTTACTTAGGTGCTGCTAAAACTTTAAAAGATAAGGATGTTATAACCAGTAAAGACTTGTGTGATGTTCTTGCTGCAATGCTGGATGCAATTATGGCAAGAGGTAATGCACAACCTGGTTGGAAAACTATGATTGACAGCTTGCATCCTGCAGTTACCTGTTTTAAAGAGTCCATTGAAAAAGGATTATCTGAAGAAGAAACCCTTGCATTAGTAAAGAAAGCTTCTGTAGATGGTGCAGAAAATACAAAGAATATGGAAGCGGTACGTGGCAGAGCTACTTATCAGGCTAATAAAGGATTAGGACATTTAGATCCGGGAGCAGTGACCATGTCTTATCAAATATCAACTTTAATGGATTATGCATTAGAAAAATTACAATAACGATTATAACTACAAAGTAGTGTAATATAAAATATAAGTAAAAGGAGACATTAACTATGATTAAGAATGAAGCAAGTGACAGAGGACAACATATTAAAGATTTAAGAGATGCCATTGAACACAGAGCAACTTGGTTCTATTATTTAGTTCAGGAAGCGAAAAAAAGAGGTTTAGATTATGATTTCGCAAGAGACGCAATCACAGCTTGCGGATGCTTCCATGGTAATAACAAATATACAAAGACAGATGATCTTGCAGTATTTGCACCAGAATTTATATCTGATAATGTAAGAAATATCTTCGAAATGGATACTACATTAACAGAAGACGAATTCAACATTGAATTCCATTACTGTCCATTAGTTGCTGCATGGAAGAAATTAACTGATGATGAAGAAGAAATCGCAATGTTATGTGATATCGCTATGGATGGTGATAGAGGTATCGCTAGTACATTTGATAACTTTGAATTCCATTTAGGAAAAACTATTGCAAAAGGTGACAACATCTGTGAAGTATGCTTTAAGAAAGTAGATAAAAAATAATAAGCTATAGTATTTAATGTATACATATTTGACGTATTGTTAGTATATTAAGAGGAGAATGCATATAATTCGAAATTATCTATTAAAATGAATATATGTATTCTCCTTTATACTACGGCAAGTATCAAAATTACACATGTATAAATATAAAAAAGGTTTGGTAATTATTTATCAAAATTCTGTATTGTGCTATAATAATATAATAGTTATTATGGGAAAGAAAAGGGAGAAGTGTGAAAAATCAAGATTTTTCACAAAGTGAATTGTAAAACAATTCGCTTTGCAAATATTATGCTTGCGCCCAAATTCGCAGGTGTTGGAAGCATGGAGGGTTAGTATGATTATTTCTACACTTTTAGGTAGTATCAAAGATTCAGTAATAGAATTTTCTAATGAAATCTCTAAGAGAGTAGATGCTGACGTATTAATAGTGGATAACAACTTTAATGTAATAGGTGAAACGGTTCGTTATTTTAGTCAGTACTCTGAAATCGGAATGGATACTATGATTGGACAAGTAATAGTAAAACAAGAAAAGGTAGTTATTGCCGATAAAAGAGATTTCTATATCTGTCAAAAATGCAAAGAAATAGATAAGTGCCAAATTGTTGGTTTTATCGGTGTGCCTATCTATTACGAGGATAGGGTAATTGGGGCAATTGCTATGATTTTACCAAAACACAGGATATCTTCAATATTTCAGGATATAGATTATTCTATAGCATTTATAGAAAATATGGCTGCAGTTTTAGTTGGGAAGCTGAAAAATAAAAACGAAAATTTTGAAATAAAGAATACCATAAAGGAACGGGAAGCAATTTTAGATACTATCTCTGATGCTATTGTTTTAACTGATAATTTTGGAATTATTCAATATGCTAATAGAAAATTTTATTCAAGTATGAATTTTGATCAGAACATTAATGGAAAACAACTTCAAAATATATTACCCCATAAGTTACTTGAAGATTTTTTTGAAACAAGGAATACTTTTAATAATCAAAAAATACTATTGGATCTTGGAAATCGTACATTTTATGGCTGTGCTTCATGTAAGCTTGTGCGTACGAAAGGCTCCCAATACCAAGTGATGTTTATCTTCCGATCTACCAATGATTTACTTCAAGATGCAAGTGCTGCCGGAAAGGGTTCACTTGTTACTTTTCAGTGGTTAAAGGATTATTTGTTTCCTAGTGATATTTTAGAACATGCGAAAACCATAGCGGTTACTAATGATACCCTATTAATACATGGGAAAAATCAAAATTTAAATGAAATGTTGGCAAAGGCTATCTGTAATTATTCCAACCGTAACTTAAGAGGATTAATTACAGTATACTGTGACAATATTTATAGGGATCTTTTTGAACCTTATGTATTTGATGAATTTGGTGAACTACAAAAGGCAGACGGTGGAACTATACTATTGCATAATGTTGAACACCTTCCAATATATCTACAGAAAAAGCTAATGGAATTTATAAAAAACAGAACCATTCGTAATTATGGAATAACCAAAGTTTGCAGTGATGTTCGTTTAATGTTCTCCACAACACAAGATTTGCTTCAATTGGTGAAACAAGGAGTCTTCTTAGATGAACTTTATTACCGTATTGCAGAAAACTTAATAGAAATACCTTCCTTTAATAACAATAAAGAAGGCCTTCGGAATATTATTAAATCCGGTTTTAAGTTTTATCAAACAAAATATCGGAAAGAAGATATTGTATTATCTGATTCTGCAATTAAATTATTAAGTACATATAATTGGAATGATAATATTAATGAATTGGAAAAAGTATTAGAGCAGATAGTAATAAGAAATAATGGCAACGTCACTGGTGAAGATATAGAACACATGGGCCTTTTAAAAACAGAGGTAGAAGAGATTGTATCCATCAGTGATATGGAAAAAGAGAGAATAAAAGATTTGCTGTTAGAAGGTTATAATAAAACCCAAATATCGCAAATGCTCGGTTTCAGCCGTGCTACGTTATATCGGAAGATGACGGAGTATGGGTTATAGAGAACAAAAAGAGCTGTTGTAGAATATGTCATATATTGAAAGAGTTGTTTTACTGCACTTTCAAATGACTAAATACTACAGCTCTTTTTTAATTTCTTTAGAATGTAAATTATTGATATGATCAATATTAGAATTTTATTGCATTAATATTAATTTAAGTACAAATTCTTGTTTCAGGCAAATGTATTATGTTATAATTTAAATTATTATTATTATCAATTAGATTATTATAGCTTTATTGCATACATTAAATTAAGTTTTTATACTAAGGTGAAAAAAGACATGAAGAAAAAATATAGAATTTTATCAGTAATACCAGCACTTATCATAATGTGCATTATTTTTTATTTCTCTCATCAGGAGGCAGCAGAATCTTCAAAATTAAGCGGCGGTATTATTGAGAATATCTTTTCACTTAATGAGAAAATATTTAGTTTAGAATTACCAATAGAAGAGAGAATCCATTGGCTAGAATTGCTGGAGACCTTAATACGTAAAGCAGCCCATATGACAGAGTACGCCGTGTTAGCGATAGCTCTTTCCTACTGGCTTTATGTATATGATAAGAGAGGAATTTCCTTAATATTATGGTCAGAAGTAATAGCAGTATTATATGCTGCAACAGATGAATTCCATCAGCTATTTATTCCGGGCAGATCAGGTCAGGTGACGGATGTTTTAATTGATGGAACAGGAGCTTTTTTAGGATGTTTATTGTTCTATATTATTAGTAAGAAATTTAGAAAAGACAGGGATTATCATTGATTCACCAAACCATTGATGTTATACTAATGGTAATTAATTGGAGTTTATAAGAAGAGAATTACAATAAAGTTTTTATTTCTGGGGTTGGGGAGAAAAGGAATGAAAAAAACAGGTCGAAGTTTCTTATTTGCTTTTGGAACAGCCAGTTTGTTGCCTATATTATTTATTGGCATATTATTAACAGTTCGTATGCGTAAAATGGCTTATGAACAATCACTAAAAGAAGCAAAAGCAGAGATTGCCCGTGTTGAAAGCAGGATTGAGGAAACACTTCAATTCATTCATACTATTGAGAATGCTGCTATATCTGATGAGAAAATTAAAACAGTGATGCAGACAGCTTTTCAATCTCCCCTTGAAGTATTTCATAGTTATTCTGAAAATAATCTTCTGAATAAATTTGAATTGACCTATTCTGATATATCGGATATTCGAATTTATGGAGAAAATGAAACAATATTGGATAACATGGATTATATGAAGGCAACTTCGGAGATAAAATCTTCGCCCTGGTATCAGAAGGCTATAGCATTAAAGGGTAAATCTTTTGGAGAATATTATAGTACTATGGGCGCTATTGGGCTTTTACTTGATAGTTTTTCAACTACTATTTGAAAGGAGGATAGTTGAAAAACAAGTTTTTCAACCGGTAATTTGCGGCTTTACAAAATTACTGTCATTATTAAATTGTGCTAAAGCACGGAATAGAGGTTAAGATGATTAAATACCCCGGCCTGGTTCCAAGTCCTCAATTTTATGAGGTAGTGGATGGACATTTTGCCATTACAGAAGATACTGTTATTAGCATTCAAGAAGATAAGGCAAGGAAGAAAAAATGGTTAATTGATTTAAGAGATATTATCTATAATGAAATTGGAGTAGAAGTTATAATTAGTGCAATACCTGTAAAGAATGGAAAGAATATTGTTCTAATACAGGAAGAAGTAGCTGCTGAATCAGAGGAAGCCTACGAACTTGTTATAAACAATAATAATATTATCATCAAAGGCCAATATAAAGGTCTGTATTATGGCATTAAAACTTTAAAACAGCTTATTGTAAAATATAAAAATAAACTGCCTGTTATTACAATTAAAGATAAGCCTGCATTCAGTAACCGGGGATGGATGATTGATATTACAAGAGGCAGGGTGCCAAAGCTGGAATATCTGTTTGAGATTGTTGATCTTGCCTCGGATTTTAAGGTAAATATGCTTCAATTATATATAGAGCATACCTTTATGTTTGAATTTACTTCGGAAATTAATGTGGGTAAGGACGGCCTAAGGGGAGAGGATATTATCGCCCTGGATGCCTACTGTCAGGAACACATGATACAATTAGTACCTTGTATTGCTACTTTTGGGCATTTATATGAAATCTTAAAAAGTGATTCCTATAAACATTTATGTGAGTATGAAGATTATCCAAATGAACCTTATGACTGGATGAAACGCCAACTGCATCACACACTGGATTGCACCAATCCGGAATCCATAGAATTAGTTAGAAATATGCTGAAGAATTTCGTTCCCCTGTTTCGTTCCCCAATCGTAAATATTTGCGGAGACGAAACCTTTGATATTGGAAAAGGAAAGAATAAGGAACTGGCACAGCAAGTAGGGGGCACAGAACTCTATGTTAATTTCCTGAAGGAAGTCATGAGTATTGTGGAAGAGATGGGAAAGAAAGTCATGTTTTTCGGAGATATGATTATAAAGCACCCGGAATATTTAGAAGAGCTTCCCAAAGACGTTATATGCATGAACTGGAATTATGACCCTGAGGTTACAGAGGATGATACATATACCTTTATGAAAGCCGGGGTAGTTCAGTATGTATGCCCCGGGACCATAGGATGGAACCGTGCCCTTAATGATTATGAGGGAGCATTTCAAAATATAACAAAACTTATCCGATATGGAGAAAAATATAAAGCGGATGGCGTTCTTGTAACAGATTGGGGAGACTTTGGCAGTATCAATTGTCTAAGTACCTCTTTACAGGGCTTAATCCTGGGGGCAGCAATGTCTTGGAACCCCAAAGATTCAAACTGTGATTCTCTTCAAAGCTACCACGAGGCAATCAGTCCTCATCTGGGCTATGAGGATATGGATCACCTTAACCTGTTTTCGCTTCTTACAGATATATCTAATAAAATGCATATTACTTGGGAACATTTAATGAAGTGGTATTTTGATGTTTCTTTTGGTAATACCTCTTATGGTGCTGCTCATGAATTTATTGAGGAACCGGATTGTTCATTTTTTAGATCCATACTGGAGGAATTAGAATCTCTATTAGATAAACTGGAGGATTATAAAGGTAAGGTGTACAGCAAACTAAATTTCTCAAGAAAGAGAGATTTGGAGGAAGCAGTACATATGGCAAAGCTGGTAAAACTTTGGCAGCATATTGGCTTAATGATTAAAAAGTTCTATTTTGAGCCAGAGGGTCAAAAAGCTTTAGAAAATCGTGAATTAAGAGAGGAAGCTATAAGTTTAGCAGCTCAAACAGAAAAGTGGCTGATAAAATATGAAAAGCTATGGAGAGCTGGCAATAAAGAGAGTGAATTGTACCGCATTCGAGATGTGATGACTTCTTTGTGCCATTATTTAAGAGAGCCGGGTATTTATCGGCACAGATAAATTCTTTTGTTGAAATAAAGCTGCAATTGCTTCGGAAAAGCCACACAACCAGCATTCTATAAAGCATTATATGAAAAAGACCTTGTAACTTACAAGTTATTGTGCTAAGATACATAAGCTATAATTAAATATACAGTGAGGTAAAAATATGCATAAAGACTTAAAGGTGAATAGGATATTTAGAATTATAGTCGGGATGTACTTGATTTACTTATCAACATCTTTATGGCGCGAACTGGATACATCAGGCAACAAAACAGTGGGAATTGCGTTTATTATATTATTTGTAATTGTGGGAATTACCTTGATTATACTTTCAACGAAAGACTTATTTAAGATGAAAAGAGACAATGCAGTGGAGACAGATGAAATAGCGGAAGAAATACCAAACGAACCTACTGTTGAAAGTATTGAAGAAAAAGAGGATACAGAGGATTCAGACGCTGATATTGCAAAGGATTATGATGATACTGGAGAGAATGCTGAAGAAAATGGAGAAGATAATGCAGAGCAGGAAGCAGATGTTTCCCATGATGATACAGATGACAGCTCAGACATTAATACCATAGACAATATAAAAAATCATACTCAGGAATAGATATATTTTATGTGAAACTAAATACAGCGAGGTTGAATTTAGAAGAATTTCATTATTCATTTTAATGGAACTCTTGAATTCAGCTTCGCTGTATTTAGATTATACCCACTATGCTATATGAGCTTATTAACAGAATATGTTAAAAAGAACAGTTAAAAAATAATAATTGCTATATATAATATACAAATAATCATATTTTAAATGTGCATTTATAACAATTGAAATAAAATATTAAAGTTATTATTGTGTTTTTTATCGAAATGTTGTATATTATTGATGTAGAGTTAAACGGTTAACCTTCGGAGGAATAAATATGAAACGTGTAACAATTAATGATATAGCTCAAATATGTGGGACATCGAAAGCAACTGTATCTTATGTCATCAATGGCAGAGTGAGTAAAGTTTCACCTGAGATGGTAAGAAAAGTAGAGGAGGCAATTAAAGCAACAGGCTATGTTCCAAGTCTTAGTGCCAAGTCCTTAGCTGGAAAAGGTTCTAAGTTAATTGGCGTCATTATTCCACAGATGGATGTTAGTAAAAAAATGATCTTTGAAAACCCATTCTACAGTGAGTTCATATCCGGTATTGAGTATTATTTACGTAATGCTGGCTATAGTATAGTTTTAAGGGTCGTTAACAGTGATAATTGCTTTGCGGATATGATGATGAAGTGGAATTTGGATGGTGCTGTTGTATTTGGTATCGATAATGATAAAATGCTTCAGATTTTGGGCAGCTATAAAGTTCCTACACTATTAATTGATTCTTACATTACACATAAAGATTTTTACAAAATGAATTTACGAGATGAGGAAGCTAGTTTTATGGCAACGAATCTTTTAATTCAGGATGGTCATGAGAAGATTGCTTTAGTGACCGGTAAAATTGATAAAAGTGTGTTGCTGAGCAAACGACTGGATGGATATAAGAGAGCGCTAAAAGAGAATAACATTCCCTTTGAGGAAAGATTTATCTTTCAAGGTGATGTCACTTATGAATATGGTTTTAGTGTGTCTCAAAAGATAGTGGCTCAGGCAGATATTACTGCTGTGGTTGCAACTGCGGATATATTGGCTTTTGGTATTATGAATTATTTACAACTGGATGGAAAGAAGATTCCAGATGATTTTTCCATAATAGGTTTTGATGATACATATCAAGCTAAAATTATGTATCCTAAACTGACAACTGTAGGACAGAATATTTCAAAACGTGGCGAAATGGCTGGTGAAATTATTCTAAATATCATTCATGATTCACAAAAGGAAAAAGAAACTCTAATGAGTTGCGAAATAATAAAAAGAGATACAACAAAAGTTCTTAAAAGCGCTGAGTAGAAACATTACAAAAGAAAAAAACTTTAAGTTTTTTTTTCTACATTGGTTAAACGGTTCACCATGGAGGTTAGTGTGAATTATTGAAATGCATAATTCACACTCTGATTTGTGGCAATGCCACATCTGCAAGCAGATGCTGCATGCGATGGGAGCTAGGTTGAAAAAACAAGCTTTTGTGCTGGGGCACAAATTGCTATCGTAATTAAAAAGCGCTAAAGCGTCAGAATCGAGGTTAAAATGTATAAGTCAAAGAAAAAAATTATTATCGCATTCTTATTGCCCAGTTTATTAGGACTGTTAGTATTTAAAGTTGGGGCTATGCTATATTCACTTTATATTAGTTTTACGGATTGGAATTTATTTGGTAGTCCCCAATTAATAGGGTTAGCAAATTATATAGAAATCCTTCATGATGAAAGATTCTATTTAGCTTTAAAGAATACCTTATTCTTTATTGTTGGATATTTGCCCCTAGTACTAATTCTATCACTTGGATTGGCAATACTGCTAAATAGTAAAATCAAAAAAGTCACATTCTTTCGAGGCTTGTTCTTTTTACCGGTTATTACTTCTTGGGTAGCAGTATCTATGATATGGAAAGGAATGCTTAATCCGGAATTCGGAATAGTAAATACAATTATTCGTTTCTTTGGTGGGACAGGGCCTGCTTGGTTACAAAATCCAAGTTATGTTATGCCTGCAATTATCATAACAACAGTTTGGAAGGATATTGGATTCTTAGCAATTATTTTCCTTGGTGGCTTACAAGGAATTTCAAGTAGCTATTACGAAGCAGCCCAAATTGATTGTGCAGGTAAATGGCAGCAGTTTAAGAGTATTACATTGCCTTTATTATCTCCAACCACGTTTTATGCCCTTATTATTACTATAATTAGTTCTTTCCAAGTTTTTGATCAAATTTGGGTCATGACCTCTGGAGAGCCCACTGCGGATCTGGTACCAGTTATGGTTACTGAGATTTATAAAAATAGTTTTCAATACCAGCAAATGGGTTATGCAACTGCATTGTCATGGGTACTCTTTATTATCATTATACTAGTGACCATTTTCCAGAATGTCATGCAAAAGAAATGGGTTCATTATGAATAAAGCAGGAAAGGAATCGAAAATGAAAACTAAGAAAAACAATGTAGTTGTCTATATTATGTTAATTCTTGGAGCAATTGTTATGATTATTCCATTTGTATGGATGACAATAGTTGCGTTTACCAACCAAGATATCACATATAATATGACATTTAAAAATGTTATAAATGCATGGTCATTGGATAACTTTAAAAACATATTTACATCCTATAATACAGGTAGATATTTATTTAACAGTATGTTTGTAGCAATTGTTACTACATTAGGACAGATTTTGATTTGTTCCATGTCTGGTTTTGTATTTGCTAGGATAGATTTTAAGCACAAAGATAAAATATTCTTATTATATCTAGCTACCATGATGATACCTATTCAAGCAACAATCATACCACAGTATATATTGATGAATAAAATGAATTTAATTAATACATTCACGGCTTTAGTATTACCTGGTATGTTTAGCGCATTTGGGACCTTTTTAATGAGACAGCATTTTGCCAACATACCAAAAGCGTTAGAAGAAGCGGCTTGTTTGGATGGAGCCGGATTTATCAGAGTATTCTTTCAGGTTATGCTGCCATTAGCAAAACCAGGTATCTCCGTATTGGCCGTAACGGGATTTATGGCTGCATGGAATGATTTTTTATGGCCGTTGTTAGTATCTTCTGATGATACCCATACGACGTTGCCATTATTCTTATCACAGCTTCAAGGTAGATGGTATGTGAACTGGAGTGAATTAATGGCTGCAACACTGATTAGTGTTATTCCAATTCTTATTGTTTACTTATTTGCACAGCGGTATTTTATTGAAGGTATTCAAAATACCGGAATAAAATAAAATTTGGTACTTATGAAACTTTTAGTAAAATGTAAAGGAGAAAGATTATGAAAAGAAAGTTAGCAGCAACATTATTAGGGATTACACTAGTGGCAACAACAATGTTAACCGGTTGCGGAAAGACCAATGAATCTGGAAAGGTGGATGATGGAAAGAATACTTCCAATGAAGAAGTGACGATTAAATATGCTACATACTCTGCTGGCCCAGATCATATTAAAGATTTGGAAGCTATGATTGATGAGTTTGAAAAGCAAAATGAAAATATTAATGTAGAATATGAAGTAATTGGTTTCAATGATTATTTTACAAAATTACAAACTCAAGCAACATCTAAGACATTACCTGATGTTTTCGAAATCAATTATGAAAACTTCGTAACATATGCAAATAACGGTGTATTAAAAGACGTTACTGAAATAGCAAAATCAGATGAAACATTTGATGAAAGTGTATTGACAAAAGGTGCAATTGATCACTTCAAATACCAAGATAAGCTTTATGGTTTAACCGAAAAATTCTCCAACGTAGTTATGTACTACAACAAGGATTTATTCGATGCTGCCGGATTAGAATATCCGAAACCAGACTGGACTTGGAAGGATGAGCTAAAAGCAGCGCAGGCTTTAACAAAAGACGGTGTTTATGGAACATATTCTCCAGTACAATATAACGAATTATATAAAACAGTAGCACAAAATGGTGGTTCTTTATTCGATGCAGAGGGAAAACCAACCATTAATTCAAAAGAAAATATTGAAGCTGTTCAGTGGATGATAGATAAAATGAACAAATACAATGTTCAACCTACACCAGAGCAAATGAGCGGTAAATCTCCAGAAGATATGTTTAAAAATGGAGAGATTGCTATGCTTAGAACCGGTAGCTGGATGCTTGGAGTATTCGCGGATGCTCCATTTAACTGGGATATCGCTCTTGAACCTGCTAATACAGATAAGGTACATCACGTATTTGTAGATGGCATTGTTGCAAGTGCCAATACAAAACATGCAGATGCAGCTTGGAAATTCATCAAGTTTATGTCTGTGGATCCTACGGCTACTAAGCTTAGAGTGGAATCAGGCTGGGATTTACCAGTAGTAGATAATGAAGAAGTAAGAGAATCTTTCTTAAATATTGAGAAGCCAGAAAGCCGCGAAGTAATTTTTGAAGCCTTAGAAACAGGTATTGTACCTCCAACAGTATTAAATTATTCTCGTGTTCAAGATAAAATCAACGAAGAATTAAGTAAAGCGGTTATTGGACAAGTTACTGTGGAAGAAGGGTTAAATGAAGCACAGGCAAAAGTTGAAAAGATAGTAAAATAGATCTTTAGTTAGAAAGGGTGTCCATAATACAATCAAAATGTTGTGTTTAACGACATCCTTTCTTGCATTAAAATAATTGTTATAAAGAAAAGGAATGCAGAATGAAAATGGACAGAAAACCTTATACCGGTGTTGGATTAGTGGGAAATGAAAACGTTGCGGCTATCTATACTGTTAACAATGGAATCATAGATATTAATGGAACTGGTATTTATCACTTATTTTATAAAAATTATAAGCATGATTTGTTACAATCAGCAGTGAGCATGATACGAGTTAACGATAGACTCTATTTCGGAAACCGCAAATGGAATGAATATACACATCCACATCATCTGGTACCTGAGAGAACAGAGGTATTGGATGGATTTCGTTATACAGACAACTTTATACTAGAAGAGGATAATCTTGAAAAAACAGATATTATTTATGCTTATGGAAATAATCGTGTAGTTTTTGAAACTACCGTTTCAAATAAAGCAAGTGAAGCCAAAAAGATAGGTTGTTTTGGGTACATTGCAGTTAGAAATGAGGAACCTATTCTTGGAGAGGTACTTACAGATGATGCCCTCTGTATTCAGACTGGAGAGGCGTACATAGGGATGGCCACCTGTGAATCCAATGAGAACTATATTGTAGAAGACTCTCCCACTGATTTTTCCTACCAGACATTTCTGGATGTGAAAAATAGAAATCAAAAGATAAAAGGTATTAATACGAATTGTCGTGTAGGCTGTGTAAAAGGAAAAGAATATGAGCTTAAAGCAGGAGAATCCATTACTTTTCAATGGGCATTAGTATTTGCAGATACCAAAGAAGAATTAATCAATGACTTACAATCTTTAGATTTTAAATACGTAGCTATTGAAGCGAAAGAGTATTGGAAACGATGGTTAGCAAAAGGTAATAAAAGAGTACAGGAAGTGGCTTCCATCCATAAAAATGATAATGATGAGGAATTCCTGGATTTCGTAACAAGAAACCGAATTGCTATGAAGGCAGTCTGCCAGAATGGATTTATCCCAGCGGATTTAACTGGTCACTATTATTCCAATAAAATGCCATGTTATTATGCAAGAGATTCCATTATGGTTGCAAGAGGCTTTTTACTTGCAGGTCATTATGAGGAATGTGAAGAAATTATACAATATTTAATCAAGAGAAAACGTAAATCAAATGGGGAATTTTATCAGCGTTATGATGGACTTGGAGAACCTAATGAAGGAGCCAATAACAATGTAAGCCATCAAATTGATTCCATCGGATATTTTGGAAGAATTGTATATGAATTCTATAAAAGAACCGGTAAGATCTTAGCTTCTGAGGAATTATTGCAGGAATTAGTTTCTGTAATCGAAAATTCAGAACATAAGAACGGCATGGTAGGACCTGAGGGAGGTGTAAATGAAGGTGTATTCGGTGCAGCATTTATTACTTCCTCTAACATGTTTATCTATGGTGGAATAAAGGCAATGGAGGAATTATTTGTGGTCTTTGAGAATAAAGAGTATGAAAAACGTTGTCAGAAATTATGTGAACAGATCTATCAAGGAATACAAACAACATTTAATAAAGAGCTTGAACGATACGATTATGGATATGTGAATTACCATGACAGGGTCGTTTGTAAATATGATACTCCACAATACTTTGGTCCCATCTATGGTTATCCAAATGATGAAAATATGAAAAAGACACATGAATATTTCTTAAAACATGCAAGCTTTTTTAAAGATGGTATTGGTTATTCGGAACAAGAATATCATCATGGGCCATGGTTATTCAATACTTTAGCTTGTGCTGAATATTGTAAGGTACATGGCGAAGCTTCGGAGTATCGAAAGAAAATGTTATGGGCAAAGAATCATGCCAATGCATATGGTTTAATGCCGGAAGCAGTGGATGCCAATGATGAATCCATTAGCTTTATTAATCCGTTAACCTGGGCATGTGCAGAATTTGTTGCCAGCTATTACAGATAAGGAGGCTTCTTATGATAAATTTAGAGATGAAGGTTACATTAATTAAGCTATTGGAAGCATGCGTTAGTAGGAGATTAGATGGTATCCCAAAACGTTTTGAAGAACTATTTCAGAGGAACAATCTAGATTACCAGGACAAGTGTTTCTTACTATTTGCAGCATTTGAATATGTTAGAGAAGCAAATGACATGAATTTTGTTACAAAAAACATGGAAGTATTAAAACAATTACAAGAAGATATTTTAAGCTGTTGGGATAAACCAGGCTTCTCTCTATTGGAAGATGAGAAGGAAGATTATTATACATCAATCGTAGGTATGGCTTATGGCAGTTTATACAATAGTAACTTATATCTAAAAAATCAAACTATAACACAATGCATCAATCAGATGAAAAACTATGCTTATGCAAACTATACCAATGCCGGTAAATTAGTAAGTGTTCGTCATGGTAAAGAGGTAACCATAGACCTTCTTTGGGTTTGTGTACCATTTGGATTATTCAATCCAGAGGATTTAGTATTAGTAGAATCACTAAAAGAAATGAATCCTAAAAAACATCAAGCCTATAATGCTCTACTGGCTTGGTATCTTACAGAAAAATCAGATTATAAAAGAGCAAAGATGTATTTGGCAAGAGTTGATGGAGACTGTACATTTGCAAATGCAGTAAGAGATTTGGTATCAACAAAATTGAAATTAGCTGGTATCTTAAAGGATACTCCTATCTTCCATGTGCCACTTGGTAATTTTAATCGTTATGAATCCCAGAATTACGAAAGAACACCGTGGTTTCCGAAGGATGGGGATAACGTAACGGTATATGCAGTAACTTGGCCGGTTCGATATGAATCAGAGATTACCCTAAGCTATGTTACCAGTGAGGGACATAAGGAAGTTATAATTGGTGAATTTATTGAGGATACAGAGAATTATAGATTTAATTTAGGTGCATTTAAAGGAAAGACAACGGTAACCTATCAGTTCCATACAGAAGGTTTCAATTCCAATGAATTTACGTTCCAAGTGCTAAGTAAGGAAGTTGTTACAGATGTTATAGTGAATAATGATTCCAATTCAATCGTTGAGTTAAACACCAATGAAGGAAATAAGTTATATGGTGTGGTGACAGTAGTAGGGAACCAATTTAAGTTTGACATATCCAAGGTAAAACCGCCTATGATTCAGGAAGGGAATGGAGAAATAACATTCGTAAACCGTGGAAATGGTGCTTTTGATATCCTGGTTAATGAATTCAAATTAGGAGTTGAACAATTATATATGTGGACAAATGGTAACGAACCATTTTCTTACGGAATCCAGATTAAGTCATCAAAGGAAGAGGGATTCTACGGATTTGGTGAGCGTTACAATCATATTAATCAACGTGGTAACCTAGTAGATGTGTATGTATATAATCAGTATAAGGATCAAGGAATTAAAACCTATTTTCCAATGCCTTATTTCTTGAGCTCTCAGGGTTACGGTATATATATACCGACCAATCGCTATACAGAGTTTGATTTATGTAAGACAAAACATAATTTTTATACCATAGAATCGCAAATGAAAGAATTATCTTTATATTGCTTTATTGGTAATCCGAAGGAGGTAGTAAGTAGTTTCAGTCTCCTAACAGGAAAACCAGTTATGTTGCCTGAGTGGGCATTTGGGCCATGGATGTCAAGTAACAATTGGGATAGTGATGCAGAAGTTAGAAAACAGGTAGAATTAACAAAGAAATATGATATTCCTTCCACAGTATTAGTAATTGAAGCTTGGAGTGATGAAGCTACGTATTATATCTTTAATGATGCTGTCTATAAAGAAAATGATGGCGGTGATGCACTTTGTTATAAGGACTTCCATTTCCCAGAGTGGGGTAGATGGCCTGATCCAAAGGGATTGGTATCCTATCTTCATGAGAATGGATTAAAATGTATTCTTTGGCAGATTCCCATTATTAAATATATTAATTCCCTTCATCATATTCAGAAGGATAACGATGAAGCATACGCTTTAGAGAATGGGTATTGTGCAACGAATCCTGATGGAACACCATTTCGCATGCCGGAAGGTTGGTTTACCGATAGCTTATTATTCGATTATACAAGTAAAGAGGCAACTGACTGGTGGTTTGCAAAAAGAGATTATCTGGTAAAAGATATTGAAATTGATGGATTTAAGACAGATGGAGGAGAATTCGTATTCGGTGATGATGTATGCTTTGCAGATGGTAATACAGGAAAAGAAATGAGAAACGAATATCCCAAATTATATATTCAAAAAAATTATGATTATATTAAGGAAGCAAGAGATGGCATTGTATTTAGCCGTGCAGGCTTTACCGGCGCTGCCCAAAGTCCGGCACACTGGGCCGGAGATGAGAAATCTACCTTTGATGCCTTTAAGAGAAATCTATGTGCAGGCTTAAATGCTGGTCTTTCCGGTGTTCCATTTTGGGGCTGGGATTTAGCAGGTTTTAGTGGTGAGATTCCAAGTGCAGAACTCTTCGTGCGTTCCACTGCAATGGCAACTTTCTGTCCAATTATGCAATATCACGCAGAAAGTAAAGCAGAATTTAATCAGGATAGAACTCCTTGGAATATTGCAGAAAGAAGAGAAGCTCCTTATGTAATTGAGGACTATCGTTATTATGCAAAACTCAGAATGGCTCTTATACCATATATTATGGAGCAGGCAGAGATTTCTGTCTCCACAGGAATTCCTCTTATGAGAGCATTATTATTAGATTTTCCGCAGGATAGTAAGGTATGGAACATCTTTGATCAGTACTTATTTGGTGAGGACTTATTAGTTGCTCCAATCGTAACAGAAGGAGCTACCAAAAGAACGGTATATGTTCCCAGGGGTAAATGGGTTCATATCTTTACAAAAGAAGAATTTGAAGGTCCAAGAGAATATACGATAGAAGCCAATGTACATGAGATCATTGTTCTTAAAAAGGCAGAATCAAAATGGAATTTTGAAATTGAGAATGAGAATTTTAAGATAAATAAGGAGGATATCTAATATGGATTGGTGGAAAAAATCAGTTGTATATCAAATCTATCCTATGAGTTTTAAAGACAGCAATGGAGATGGTATCGGTGATATCGGTGGAATTATTGAAAAAGTAGATTATCTAAAAGAATTGGGTGTGGATGTAATCTGGTTAACACCAATATATGAATCACCAATGGATGATAACGGTTATGATATCAGCGATTATTATAAAATTAACCCTCTCTTTGGAACTATGGAACAATTTGAAGAGATGTTAGATAAGCTTCATAGCAGAGGCATTAAATTAATTATGGACTTAGTTGTAAATCATACAAGTGATGAACATCAATGGTTTAAAGAGGCAAGGAAAGATAAAAATAGTAAATACCATGATTTCTACATCTGGAAAGATAAGCCCATTACAGATCAACAATCCTTTTTTAGTGGTTCTGTATGGGAATATAACGAAGAAACGGATGAATATTATTATCACTTATTTAGTAAACGTCAGCCTGATTTAAATTGGGATAATGAAGAGGTCAGAAAAGAAGTGTACCGTCTGATTAATTGGTGGTTAGATAAAGGCATTGATGGTTTTCGAATGGACGTAATTGATCTGATTGGCAAGATTCCAGAAGAAAGCGTAATGTTTGGTGAAAAGAGCCATATCTATCTTCAAGAGATGCACAAAGCCTGTTTTGAGGGCAGGGATGTATTCACGGTAGGGGAAACCTCATTTGCTACCCCACAAAGTGCACCGCTATACTCCGACAAAGAGAGAAAAGAGCTTACCATGTGCTTTGGTTTTGAGCATCTAGGCTTAGAAGAAATCAAAGGAAATGGCAAATGGGACTTAAAGAAGTTGGAATTAAATGAATTAAAACAAGTGTTTAAGATCTGGCAGAAAGCATTACATGAAAAGGGTTGGAATAGTTTATTCTGGTCTAATCATGATCAACCAAGAATTGTTTCTCGTATGGGTAATGATACAACTTACCGCATTGAAAGTGGGAAGATGTTAGGACTTGTATTACATGGAATGCAAGGTACGCCTTATATCTATCAGGGTGAAGAAATAGGTATGACCAATGTAAAATTCCCTCTTGAAGATTATAAGGACATTGAAACCATTAATATGGTAAAAGAAAAACAGGAAGCTGGCTGGTCCATGGAGAAAATTATGGCTGGTATTTATGCAAAGGGCAGAGATAACGCCAGAACTCCAATTCAATGGAATTCTTCGGAAAACGCTGGTTTTACAACAGGAACTCCGTGGATTAAATTAAATCCAAACTATACAGAAATTAATGTAGAAGACACATTAAAACAAGAGAATTCCATCTTTAACTTTTATCAACAATTAATTAAAATCAGAAAAGATTATGAAATTATTACCGTTGGTGACTTTGAATTGTTATATGAAGAGGATAGTAATATATTTGCATACACTAGAAAAAGTGAAACAGAAGAACTTCGGGTGGTAGCAAACTTTACGGGAGAAGAAATAGAATGTAAAGGATTATCAGAGATAGCAACGGAATATGACAGGGTGTTATTAACCAATTATACCCTAAATAGAACTGTAAAAGATGTCTTAAGACCATATGAAGCAATTATGTTCTATAAGTCAATTTAAGATAATACTTACTGAATATGTAAAAGTACCAATAAACTATCAGCTATCATAATTCTAACATTAGTAAACGATTTTAATGGTAGTTTAAAAAGGGATGCCGCAAAATATATTATCTCATATTCCGGAGATATAGTATTACGGCATCCTTTATTTGGTTTGATGATAAGAGTTAAATAACTGAGGATAAATAGAGAAATAAGTTTTAGTTCGGAGCGATGAGGAGTAATTATTCTTCACATTAATAGGTTCAATAATATAAGGATTTTTAGTTGATTCATGGTAGAATATGTTCATATTAATTGACTTTATACCACTCTAAGAGTAAGATAGAAGCATAATTAAACGTAGAAATAAATTAGTAAAATTAAGGAGTAGTGCTGATGAAATTAGTGAATTTTGGTTCATTAAATTATGATTATGTTTATAGCGTAGATCATATGGTTTTACCGGGAGAGACATTATCCTCCAATAGTATGGAGACATTTTGCGGAGGTAAAGGACTTAACCAGTCCATTGCTTTGGCAAAAGCTGGTGTATCTGTCTATCATGCCGGAATGGTTGGGGAAGACGGTGAAAGTCTCATTGATATGTGTAAAGAGAATCAAATTGATTATCGCTATATATCTAAAGTACAAGGAAAAAGCGGACATACTATCATTCAATTAGATAAACAGGGACAAAACAGCATTATCCTATTCCCTGGTACTAATGGTTTAAATACGTTAGAACATATTGAGGAAGTTCTTGATTATTTTCAAGAAGGGGACATGATTCTGCTGCAGAATGAAATTAACCTTTTGGATCAAATTATTGAAAAAGCATATGAAAAGAAAATGAAGATTGTACTTAATCCCTCACCTTTTAATGAAAAAGTAAAGGCTTGCGATTTAAGTAAAGTTTCCATGTTTTTAATGAATGAAATTGAAGGATATCAGATTACCGGAGAGAAAGAGCCGGAGGATATACTGAATGTGATGGAAAGTAAGTATCCCAGCGCAGAAGTGGTGCTGACTTTAGGTAAAGACGGTGTTATGTACAGCGGAAATGGAATGAGGTATTTTAGAGAGAGCTTTAAAGTAAAAGCGGTGGATACAACAGCAGCAGGTGATACTTTCACAGGTTACTTTTTGGCTTCCGTTATAGAAGGAAAATCTATAGAAGAAGCCCTTAAAATAGGTTCTTTTGCCGCCTCCATAGCGGTAACCAGAAAAGGTGCCTCCAGTTCTATTCCTGCAAAAGATGAAGTAGAAAATCGTCTCATGTAAGATTAACTGTTTTCCTATGTTTTACTGTCGAAGAAAGCTGAAATTCGCGATATTTTCAAGCTTTCAAAGGGTTCCTATTCTACACAATATGTGCTAATATTTTCATATACAAATGATTTTTGTATACGGATGAGAAGGAGTAGGAAAGGAGAAATCCATGGTAAAACATCAGAAGGTTAAGTCATTGTTTCTAATGGAGATAAAATACCGATGGATTACTTACTACCAGAGGAAAATCAACAAAATGTTAGAAAATGGAATTTCATTGAATCATCCTCATTTAGTAAGTACATATTGTAAATATGAGAAGCATATTTACAAAATATTCGAAATGAAAGAAAATTTCGAAAAAGAGACAAATGAAAAAATTGTTTTTTATCAAAATTTTGCACCTGTTAAGGAGAAAACAGGAGTAATGGATGTAGTTATGGGAACGATTAAAGGTTCTTTATTCCTTTAATTTTCCAAATTCATAACAGACTTGATTTCTGGAAGTCTTATGAGTATCGGCATTAATATGATAGATAATATAATACCGAATATATTTTGTACCATATTGAAAAGGATACCGGCTGCAGCAGTTGCTACTCCGTATCCCATAATATACCCTTCAAAGATAAAATATCCCGAAGTAACAATAATTCCACCACCAACACTTGCAACAATGACAGATATGATTCTATTCTTCTTATTGTTGAAATGACGGGATAATAATTGATATATATGATGTGCAGTAATGGCTGCAAGAGCTTTTATAATAAAGGTAGCTAGTGCAAAACTGGTATACCCGGATAAAAGGTCAGCTAACATAGAGCCAATACCGGCAGCGGCTCCTCCATATATGGGGCCAAGAATCATACCTGATACAAGTACGATGCCATCTCCGATATGGATATAACCAACTGGTGATGGGAATTGAATTATCATAGTTGCGATACAT
The DNA here is from genome assembly GCF_900115365.1 of Anaerocolumna aminovalerica. Classification (GTDB taxonomy): domain Bacteria; phylum Bacillota; class Clostridia; order Lachnospirales; family Lachnospiraceae; genus Anaerocolumna; species Anaerocolumna aminovalerica. The sequence continues at coordinate 785 of NZ_FOWD01000021.1, read as the reverse complement.
GTCATTGCGGCCATTAGTGCTGCGATGACTAATTTTTTTGTCTTTTTTGAATACATATTGACCTCGATTCCAGCGATTTAACGCTTTTTAATATTGATGCAATTTGTACAGGAGTATAAGTGGCAGAATAACCTATTCTCCAGCTTTTTTTATTCAGCCACTGTTCTTTGCTGATACTATAAAACAATTTTGGCATTGTTAAAAGTGCCAAAATAGATATTTTAAAAAGAGCCAGATTTCAAAGCTGTAAACCTTGACACAAAAAGGGTATTGTGTTACACTTTCTACGAAACAAGGGGAGCCTAATGAATTAGGCTGAGAGTAAACTACCACAATGTTTTAACCCTGAAGTGTGTGAAAACAACTTCGTACCTGATCCGGATAATGCTGGCGTAGGAATGTATATAGTGTCTCCTCATATAGTTTATGAATGTGAATTGTATTTTGGATATATACAAAACCTTTCCGGTTACCGGAAAGGTCTTTTTGTTGTGTCACAATAAAAATAAACCACCTGCTATGCAGGTGTGTTCCCAATTAGCTTTAGCTTCAAGTTTAAAAACCTCCTATGTTATACTAAGTGTAGGTTCGCCAACCACACAAAAATAGCATAGGAGGTATCCAAAATGGATAAGAATAGTTTATCACACACGAAGTGGGAATGTAAATACCATCTTGTTTTTGCGCCAAAATACAGGAGACAGATAGTATATGGACAAATAAAACAAGATGTAGCGAACATATTGAGTATGTTGTGTAAAAGGAAAGGGATAGAAATAATTGAA
>NZ_FOWD01000047.1 GCF_900115365.1 Anaerocolumna aminovalerica | reverse complement strand
GAAGGTTACGAAAAGCAAGACCGTATTTCCCACAGACGACAGTCTGCTAAAAATGCTGTATCTGGCCACGATGGACATCACGAAAAAATGGACAGGGCACCGTCAGGACTGGGGACAGATTCACTCCCAGTTGGAGATATTCTTTGAAGAACGGTTATCCTAAAAACGGAAAAATTAAGGTATTAAGACTGCCGAAGGGGAGTTTTACTTGACAACCCCAAAAACAGATTTATAATACAAGCATGGGCAAGAACCACAGAAAAATGGCCTTGCCCATAAATAACTATTAAAATTTTATGTCAGTTTTTTGAGTTTACACGGACTTTGAAACGGTCTCTTATTATAGAGAAATTCTCTGATTTTTGCTCAGAATGACAGCAGTGAGGGTTAGTATTGTTAAATTATTTTTTCTTCAAAGCTTCTGTATCTACACCTGCCTCTTTTAGAGCAACTTCTGTGGCTGTTATTACAGCATTGCTGGTTATGGTTGCACCAGCTACAGCATCAACAGCTAAACTTTGGTCTGCTATTATCGCTTTGGCAATCTTTGGTGCGGCTGCACCACCAACCTCTTTCGTTTCATCTGGAGCATTCACATCAATTGCATTAATAGTTCCATCCTTTGCAACAGTTACCTTTACGGTAACTTCTCCCGCATATCCTTGTGCTGTTCCAGTGTATGTTGTACCCTCTACTGAATCAGTATTTTTTTCCTTAGCACACCCCATAAGAAATAAACCTAGTAAACAGGATAAAGAAATTAGCATGAAATATTTAGAACATTTATTTCTACTCATAATTTTCACCTCCTTTAGGCTTATTATTATCAACAATCAGTGATATTATTAAAAGGATGAAAATAATGACGGAATTATAAGCATGCTTGATTTATAAGAATACTGGAATTATAAATACGCTTGAATTATAAGTATACAGAAATATTATTGAAAGGCTATAAGTGGTTTTAAAACTTTGAATTCGAAAAATTTAATACTATATTAAAATGTAAAATTAATGATAATAATTGAATACAAATTAAGTTACCTAACGGGTAATAAAGATAAAACATATACGTGTGGACAAACAAACTGATTGTATCGTATAATAATTTAGTATTTTAAATACGAACTCTTGATGGAGATAGCTTTTGTAGGATACTTTCATACAACTATTATCTAGGAGCGATTATGATGACGGTAGAAAAATCGTTGTTATATGAATATCGTTGCTTTGTGCAATTAGATAAATGGAAAGTAAGATAATATAGGGAATCAAGAAGTTGAAGACAATAAGAATTTAATGATAAAAAAGGTGGAAGACAAAAGAGTTAAGATAAGAAAAGCCAAGACAAGAAAAAAGTAAATAAGTAAATAAGATAAATACAGAAGATATGAAAAATATAAATAGATAAAGTGGTTAAAAGAAAATACTTAGCTAATAAGGTATAACCTTAGGAAATAGAATATAAAATTGTAGTGATGCTGCTTTACTTGATGGTTTATGACATCAGTTTAAGCAATCTCTAATCAGCAGCATTGTACTGAAAAGTAAAAAAAAATGTAATGAAAAGTAAAAACAATAAGTGCAAAATGATAATAGAAGCAAGGCTATTAATATATAAATATAAAATTTCCTTGCTAAAACTATGATACAAGGAGAAACAGAATGAAAAAAGGAAAAGAATATGAAGGTTATGTAAGTACACTGGAATTCCCCAACAAGGGAATTGTTGAAATAGAAGATGGAAAAGTAGCAGTTAAGAATACATTACCAGGGCAAAAGATCCGTTTTGTAGTTAATAAAGTCCGTAAAAACAAATGTGAAGGCAGGTTAATGGATATAATTGAACACTCACCAATGGAAACAGCAACTCCGGTATGTAAACATTTTGGACCTTGCGGTGGTTGTACTTATCAGACCATACCTTATGAAAAACAATTAGAATTAAAAGGGAATCAGGTAAAGACATTAATCGATTCAGTATGCTCTGATTATTTATTTGAAGGAATAGAAGGTAGTCCAACAGAATGGGGTTATCGAAACAAAATGGAATTCTCCTTTGGGGATGAAGTAAAAGATGGTCCCCTTGCCTTAGGGCTTCATAAAAAAGGAAGTTTTCATGATATTGTAACTGTATCAGATTGCCAAATTGTTGAAGATGATTATAACAAAATACTTACTTGTACATTAGAGTATTTTACCCAATTAGGTATCAGCTTTTATAAAAAAATGACCCATATAGGTTATTTAAGGCATTTGCTCATTAGAAAAGCAGCAAAAACAGGTGAGATACTGGTTAATATTATTACTTCTACTCAATGGGATAATAATCAACTGACAGAAGAAGATGCATTGGAAACCTGGAAGCAGAAACTGATGGAACTTAATTTAAAGGGTAAATTAGTGGGTATATTACACACATACAATGACAGGGAAGCGGATGTTGTACAAAGTGACAGAACGGATATCCTTTATGGACAGGATTATTTTTATGAAGAAGTCTTAGGGTTGAAGTTTAAAATATCAACTTTCTCCTTTTTTCAAACCAATTCTTTGGGGGCAGAGGTTTTATACAGCAAAGCCAGAGAATACGTAGGTGAAACTAAGGACAAGCTAATTTTTGACTTATATAGCGGAACAGGTACCATAGCTCAATTATTAGCATCTGTGGCTAAGAAAGTCATTGGTGTTGAAATCGTTGAAGAAGCGGTTGTTGCGGCAAGAGAGAATGCGGCGTTGAATCAGCTTGATAACTGTGAATTCATAGCAGGAGATGTGTTAAAGGTAATCGATAGTATTGAAGAGAAGCCTGATTTAATTGTTCTTGATCCGCCTAGGGATGGGATTCATCCTAAGGCTTTGGATAAGATTATTGATTATGGTGTAGACCGAATTGTATATATTTCTTGTAAGCCAACCAGTTTGGTAAGGGATCTTGTTGTGTTACAGGAAAGAGGTTATAGAGTGGATAGAGTGTGTGCGGTGGATATGTTTCCGGGGACGGTGCACGTGGAGACAGTCTGTCTGCTAACGAAGAAAGCTTGATTTTACAAGGGTTTGAGCCTTGTTTCAAAATTAAATGTAGGTGTGTTTTAAGAGAAAATAAGAAAATCCTCTATCTCCCTATTATAGGGGGATGGGAGATTTTTACATTTTAGCAAAAGGATATAAGATTTAGCATAAGGTTAACTTTTAGGCAAAAGGGATATGATTTAGCAAAAGCTAATGGCATATCTTCTTTTTAAATAGATAGTTTTTGTGCAACATATTCATTTATTTCCATAAACGATATAGATTAGTTGTATTGGGTGAGTGATTCTAGTATAGCTATTTCTAGTGCACTTCGTGATAGTAGATATCTCATAAAACTTCCGAGTTATTTTTTGAGTTTATTTCTGTGGTATGCAAGATATGGCTTCATATCATTTGTAACAGTTAATAAAGGAATTGAACTTAACTGTAGACTTGCTTGTTCGGAAATCGAGAGTGTTGGCGAAATTATTAGTGTACCGGTATCTTCGAAAGATATTAAGTGTTTATCAAATAGTGCATCGTGGTGAGAACAGAGTAAAAGACCATTGCTCTCATCTAATTTTTCTGCATCAGTAGAGCAAGCAGACCATTCTTTAATGTGGCTTGCTATTAACATTGATTCAGTATTGATATTACATAGAGCACATTGGCATCCGTATCTATTTTTCAACAGGTCTCTAAAAAGTCCTTGTCCAATTCGTTGTTTTACAATAGCGTGCTTTTCAGTTTGGGTTAGGTTACCAATTTGGGTCATAATAGAATCCGTGGAACGCAATGCACGAGCGCGTCTACGTGGCATATTTGCAGTTCGCACTCTGTTACTCAAAGGAGTTGTGTTTTGTGGAACACCTGGAAGTGCATTGCCTGACTGAACTAAGTCAATATAGTCACCTAAAAAGTCAGGTGTAAATGTATAAATTGTATTATTTCTGGAATCTAAACACGTGTGAATTCCATTATTGAGTCCAGCTAATAGTTCATCAACTTTTACCTGACATGACTTTTGCGATACACCCATGTTACGAGGGTCGGTAGCATCCCAAGCAGAAAAAATAGGAGTTCCTGTCGGACAGTCATAGATTCCTAATAAGAGAGTTTTTTGGGTTGCTGTAATTGGTCTCTGAAAACCAATATTGTTGACACCTCGTCTAATTTCGATTCTTTTTTCTGATGGAAGATTATCACGACCACCATTAATAATTCTCCAAGCATAGATATACAAGTCTATCTGATAAACACCATTATCAAGTGTGCCTTGATATGGTTGATGACTTCTATTAATCCATTGAAAAGAGTATCCGTTTTGGTTTAGTGCGTCATAAATAATTTGACATATTTGTCCTCTAGATGGTCCACTTGGATCAGGACCCGGAGCAATAATACCTGTAGCAGTAATTTGATTGTATGGCATATGTAAGTACCCCCTTAGATAAAGATGTGTACATTATATCATCTGCTTACATTTTTGTATATTGATTAATTATGCATACATGTAGTTGTTACTAGTTATTTTGACTTATTCATATTAAATCATGCTTAAATATGTTAAAGTGCTGTTCTGCTTGATTATTCACATCGAATCATTTATACTTATGGTAGCTTTAATAAGGAGGAAAAATAATGGTAGACAATTCTGTAAATGAATCATGGTCAAGTCTAGAAGAGGTATCAATATTTTTAGGAGTAAATAAGGATACTATTCGGAATTGGATAAAAAAGAAAGATATGCCTGCACATAAAGTAGGGAGACAATGGAAATTTAAAATTTCAGAGGTTGATGCATGGATAAAGAGTGGTAAGAGTGCCATGTAATTTATAAATATACACGAGGCAAAATTTGCAAAATACAATTTTAGATTAGGTGGTAATAATGATGAATGAAGATATAGTAGCAGTTAGTTTATTCTCAGGTGCTGGGGGGCTAGATATAGCTAGTTTTATGGCTAACGTACCTGTTATTTCAAGTACCGATTTTGATGCAGACTGTGTTGAGACTTTAAAAGCAAATGAGATGTTTGGAAATACAAAAGTTTTTGAAGGTGATCTACATAATATTGACAGTGATGTTTTTAAAAATTGTGTCATTGAACATAATCCGAAAAAATTCATAGTAATTGGTGGTGCACCATGTCAGCCATTTTCAAAGGCTGGGTATTGGGTAGGAAATCAAACTAGAAGAGGTATTAATGATCCAAGAGCCACTTTGGTAGATGAATATTTAAGGGTTGTAGTAGATATACAACCAGATGGTTTTGTGTTTGAAAATGTGGAGAGTTTGTTACATCCTACAAATAAGGTAATTGTAGAGAAGTTTCTTGAAATAGTAGAGGAAAATGGATATACGTGCAAAATTGTAAGAGCAAATGCTCTTGATTATGGTGTGCCACAGAAGCGGAAAAGATTATTTATATTGGGAACAAAAGGTAGTTTTAAATCTGAAGAACCACGGAAGACGCATTGCGATCCAAGCAAATGTGATGTGTTGGGATTAAAACCATATGTTAATGTCGGAGAAGTAATGCAAGGATTTGATACTGATGAATATTTTGAAGAGTATGAAGTGGCTAAGGGAGGAACATATTATAATGATTTATGTCAAGTTCCTCCTGGGCAAAACTATAAGGCCTTAACTGCATGGGCAGGGTATCCAAATCCTAAATTTGTTGCAGATAAGAGGTTTTGGAGTTTTTTACTGAAATTATCTCCTGATATGCCATCCTGGACAATTACAGCACAGCCTGGTCCATGGGTCGGACCATTCCATTGGAATAATCGTAGGCTGAGAGCACCAGAAGCTGCGGCAATTCAGACTTTCCCAAGAGGGTATAAATTCTGTGGATCTCGAAGATCTGTTCAGAAGCAAATTGGGAATGCTGTTCCACCTTTGATGGGAAAAGCAATGATAGAGTTTGTAAAGGAGAGTTTAGAATGAATCCAAAAGTAGTTAGTGTTTACTCGGGTGGCGGTGGTATTGATTTAGGGTTTGAAAAGGCAGGGTATGATATAATATTTGCTACTGATTTTTGGGAACCTGCATGCAAAACATTAGAGTTAAATACATCAAAAGGGTTATATAAGTTTAATAAAATAGTAGAGTGTAACGATGTTAGAAAGGTAGACTTTAAATCAGTTCCAGAAAGAACAGGAGTAAAAGAAATAGACTGTTTGGTGGGAGGACCTCCTTGTCCAGCTTACTCAAAATCAAGGTTTTATTTAAAGGATAAGAAGAGAGCATTGGAAGACGAGAATTCATTTACTCTGTATAATTATTTTAGAGCATTAGAAGAATTAAATCCTAAAGTTTTTTTCTTTGAAAATGTTCATGGGTTCGTATTTAAGCCACATCAAGCTGCCTTCGAATTACTAAAAGAGCAGTCAGAAGAATTAGGTTATGATATAAGTTATAGAGTAATAAATGCTGCCGACTATGGGGTGCCTCAGACGAGAGAAAGATTTATATGTGTTGGTGTGAAAAAAGGATTTGGAAAGCCTTTTGTGTTTCCAGAGCCTACACATTACAATCCTGAAAAATATAGTGAACTATTGCATAATCAAATGAAACCTTGGGTAACTTGTGGTGAAGCTATCGGGGATTTAGACTACGACCTGCCAGAAGATGAGAAAATGCAAGCAGGTTCTAAGCATAAAGATTTATTGAAATTAGTGCCGCCAGGTGACAATTATTTATATTTTACCGAAGAACGAGGATATCCCGAACCAATATTTAAATGGAGGTCAAGATACTGGTCATTTTTATTAAAGCTTTCTCCAGAGAGACCGTCATGGACTATACAAGCTAGTTTTTCTAATAATATGGGACCATTCCATTGGAAAAATAGGTTTTTAAGAATTTCAGAAATAAAAAGGATTCAGACATTCGACGATGATTATGAACTTGCTGGAGATTTTAAGGACCAGTGGAGGCAGGTGGGAAACGCCGTTCCACCAATGCTAGTAAAGCAGATAGCAGCAGCAATTAAAGAACAATATTTTAATTAGGATAGGAGATGACAAAAGATGTCTTCACAATATTATCATGCTAATCTTGATGGGACTATAGAGAAGGATGACCCACCAAAAGAATTACTTAAAAATGAGGAATTACAAATAATTGAGGAAGCTTTTTCTTCGTATGGACATTCGTTTAATTGGATAAATAAAGAGCAACAGCCATATAAAGCTAAAATATTTGTAAACCAAGAAGATAAGGAAGTTGTTTTTCGAGTAAAAACTGTGTCAGGAGGAGGACGTCCTGACACAATCCCGAGAGAGCAAAGAATTCAGATACCTGGAGAACAACTAAACGAATTGGTTGATGCTAATACTCAAGGCAACATAGGTCTTATTTTAGGAGTATATAAAAGGAAAGGTATTTCAATTATTATTGCTTGGAGACCAATGAACAAGCAAACTGGTGGGAATGTATCTAAACAAGCAAATATTCAGATGATAGCAGATGCAATGTCTTGTGGTTTTGCGCAGTTTGAGTATCCAACGGGAAATGGTGTGGTATGCGCATTCAGGAAAGAATTTATGCAATACTATCTAAAAAATATTGAGATTTTTTCAGAAAAAATCGTGTCAGATTATCATGATATAGTAGGTGTAAATATTGTATCAGAAGGTACGACAGAATATGATTCTTCCAGTAATGAGATGAGTTTTAAAACTGGATTTCAATCTGATTTTAATAGAAACAGAATTGTGTTTGGTGCACCTGGAACAGGAAAAAGTTATCAGTTGAGGGAAGACTGCAAGAAACTTATGGATGGCACATTAGGGACATATGAACGTGTGACATTTCATCCAGATTATGCATACTCCCACTTTGTGGGAACTTATAAACCTGTTACAGAGGATGGAACAGCAGATATTAAATATGAGTTTGTTCCTGGCCCATTTATGAGGGTGTATGTAGAGGCACTTAAGAGTGGTAGGGATTCAAGTCCTCAACCACATTTACTTTTGATTGAAGAAATTAACCGTGCTAAAGTTGCTGCTGTCTTTGGAGATGTATTTCAGTTGCTTGATAGGGATGATGACGGAGTAAGTGAGTATGAGATTTATGCAAGTGAAGATGTTAAGAAATATTTAGCTAAAGAACTTGGTGGTAGTCCTGAAAGTTATTCACGTATTCGTATTCCGGATAATATGTTTATTTGGGCAACAATGAATAGTGCAGATCAAGGTGTGTTTCCTATGGATACCGCATTCAAGAGAAGATGGAATTTTGAATATCTTGGAATAAATGAGAATGATGGTGCAATAAAGGGTAAAATTAAATTAGGAAAAGGATTGCATGAATTAGAAGTTGAATGGAATCAATTGCGAAAAGCTATAAACGAAAAGTTAGCAGAGGATTATAAGGTTAATGAAGATAAACTGATGGGTCCTTATTTTTTATCTAATAAGTTAATTAGAACTGTAAGCGAAGCGGATGATACGATTGTAGATTCAGAGAAATTTATCTCTGCTTTTAAAAATAAGGTTATTATGTATCTCTATGAGGATGCTGCAAAGCAATATAAAAATAAGCTTTTTGATGGATGTAATGGTGTGAAGAATTTTTCTACAGCTAAATATTCTTCTGTATGTGATGCCTTTGATGAAATTGGAATAGATATCTTTGGAGATGGTTTCCGGGAAATCTATAACAAGCAAGGGGAGTAATATTTATGGGGATTACATCCGAATTTGTTAGAGAGCAAAAGAGATATAGTAAAAATGAAATACGGAAAGTCTTTAGACTGAATGATGATGAGGCAAATAAATTTATTAAAAACTTGAAGGCTTATGGTGTTCTTAAAACTGTTAAAAATAATTCAGAGCAAAAAGAACTTTCAGATTTAGTAGATGAAGATTTCGAAGTTTCTGATTCAGAGACTGGAAATGATGATTGTCTTTACGTATTCACATATGTAGGGGTAATAACAACAGGTTCAAAGATTATTAAAAGTTACCCAAAGTATATGTTACATAATGATAAACCTTTAGAGGAAATGAAACAGATATTGAAAGTGCTCGAACGTTATGGCTCTAAGCAAGAGATGGTTCATGTATTTAATGGAGATGGAGATAATCGTAGTTTTAATCTTTTGGCTGTTATCTTGTATCTTCTAAATGATTATCATGAATATGGTATCTATAACAATAGTGAAGATATAATAGAAATCAACGGAGATGGTGAAATCTTATGGGATAAAACCATCAATGAAAGCTTTGCACTTATCAGTAACAATAGGCCATATTATATGGAATTGTATACAGAAAAGACTGTAAATGATGAAATGGACTTTATAAAAAGGCTTCATGAATGCATTTTGACTGAATGTAATATTCAAATGAAAAACTCAGGACTGTTAGAATTGTTTGATATGGTTCCAGTTAATCTGTCAGAAGAGACTTTAGGGGATTTAGGGGGCAGGGACTACATACTTTACCGAATCCACGCTGAGTTGAATGTTCAATTTAATACTAGAAAGCAGATATTACTAAAGACATTGTATGCTTATGTTAATCACGAACGTACACTTGAAGACAACGATAGTATTAGTATGTATGGTACCAATAATTTTAATTTAGTATGGGAGAATGTGTGTGCAGAGGTGTTTGACAATAAATTGAATACAGAATTAGGCAGATTAGATCTTCCTGTAAAGCTAGGTTCTAGGTATGATCCTAAACAGAAATTAATTGAAGTAATTGAAAAACCAAAGTGGTGTGGTTGGGATGAAAGTGGTAAAGTATTCATCAAGACAGCAAAGGAAACTCTTATTCCTGATTTAATATCTATACAAGATAATAATGGAGAAAAGCAATTTATTATTTTTGATGCTAAATATTATAATATTCAGTTAGAAAAGGAAAAAGAACTTCGCAGTCAACCAGGAATTGGGGATATTACTAAACAATATTTATATCAATTAGCTTACAAGCAATTTATTACCATGCATAATATTGGAACAGTAAAAAACTGTTTTTTAATACCAACGGAAAAGAATCATATAATAAAAAAAGGTGTAGCTATGTTGGATATGCTAAGTGCTCTTGGATTGGAAGAAATCCAAATTAGGTTACTGCCAGCTACATATATGTACAAGCACTACTTGACTCGTACAATGGTAAGGATTGAAGAATTAGAATTGTAATCCTCTTTATATGTTGCCTTAGGCTATACAAATAAAGAGGATTGGTATCAGAGATAGAGATAATTAGTGCTGAAAAAATTATTGGGATATGTTTACACTTGATAAAGTACGGGGAGGACTTACTGATGCCAGTAGTGCGTTCTTTTAGAGATTTATTAGAAAATCAATGTTATGATGAAATTTATGAATCCATTAATGAATTTGTACAGGACAATCCAGGCAGTCTGGATTGTTCAACCCGTTGTGTTCAGTCTCCCGATGAAGCAACCCTTTCTGACTTGCATATTAGATTGGCGAGCATAGTAGATTCTCCAGAAGAAGATATATCGTTTTACGCAATTGTAGAAGCTGAATTGGAGATAGCAGAAACAATACAGAGAAATCGGGAAATTGATGAAGTTACCCAATGGTTCAAGGTTAGATGCACTGCTACCTTAGATAATGGACTTCATAACCTAAATACTGAGGAAGTATCCTTATATACAAAATACGATAAGGCTCAAAAGAAATGTCTGTCAGATGCCTTAGTTCCGATTATATATAAAGAAGAATTAGATGAGGTGGCAGAAGACTCTCTTTCTAGGTATTATTCAGAAACCTTAGAAAAGCCAATGCCTATTGACCCAGTAGAATTAGCAAAGCGCATGGGAGGACTTACTATAGTACAAGCGCACTTATCAAAGAGTTGCACCATATTTGGACAAACCTGTTTTTCAGATGGAGAGATTCAGTACTATGACTTAGAGGAAAGGAAATTTAAACCACTAGGAGTAAGAAACGGTACAATACTTATTGATCCAGATGTATTCTTTATGAGAAATATTGGTTCAGTTAATAATACAATTGTTCATGAATGCGTTCATTGGGATAAACATCGTAAGTTTTTTGAATTGGAGAAGTTATACAATCCTGAAGCTTCAGCTATCCGATGCCAGGTCATGGAAGGAACAAATAGGGATAAAGAAAAGAAAACTGAGTATGAATGGATGGAATGGCATGCATCATCTTTAGCACCAAGAATATTGATGCCTGCAAAGACTACACTACAAAAAACTAAAGAATTGATTGAAAAGAACAGGAAGTTACTACCAATTGCAAATAAAACAGATATATTGGAATCGGTAATATTTGAACTATCTGATTTCTTTGGAGTTTCAAAGTTGGCAGCAAAAATTAGACTTATTGACCTTGGGTTTCAAGAAGCAATAGGAGTTCTAACATATGTTGATGAACGATACATATCTAATTATGCTTTTGAAGAAGGGGCTTTGAAACGAGGACAGACATATACAATTGGGGCTCTAGATGCTTTAATAGAATCAAGACCGGGGACGAAGTTTAGGGAGTTATTGCAGTCTGGACAATTTCTGTACGTGGATGCACACTTCTGTATTAATGACCCTAAATATATCATTGAAGATGAATATGGTTTTGCACATCTTACAGACTATGCTTTAATGCATATTGATGAATGCTGCTTAGCCTTTTGCTACTGTATGAAAGTACTGGATGAATGGCTTGCCGAAGGTAAAACTTTTATACTATGTTTTATTGATATAAATAACTTAAAGTATGTAAATGACCGGTTCGGCCATACGGAGGGTGATAGGTACATTGTATGTGTTTCAAACATATTATGCGAATTTTCAGAAGAGGCGATAGTATGCCGCATAGGAGGAGATGAGTTTATGCTGCTGATACAAAATTGGAGTCTGGATGCAGTTCAGGGAAGATTAGAAGTATTACAAAACCAACTAGCTGGCTTTAACAGGCATCCGAGTACCTCTTATGATCATAGCATGAGCTATGGTGCCATTGCAGTAGGGTCAGATAATACCCTACTTGCAAATGATTTACTAAATGCGGCTGATGAAAAGATGTATGAATATAAACGAGCATACAAAAAAAGAAATAGAAATAAGTCATTGTGACTTTACTAGAAAGATGGTTTATAACCAGAGAATTATGATATATATGTTTTAAACTGAATCGGATTACGAGCGTTATGGGCTAACTCGTCAAAAGGCGGGGTCGCAAAGCTATAGGGTCTAAGGTGCTTTTAAGCATTATGACAGCCTGGCTGCAGAAATTGCGTGCGTTAAACCTGCCCTTTAATAAGGCAGGTTTTTTATTGTATGAACATAAAAATAAACCACCGGCTATGCCGGTGTGTCCCCAATTAGCTTTAGCTTCAAGTAAAAAACCTCCTATGATATAAAAATTGTGGGTTTGCCAACCACAAAATACATAGGAGGTATCCAAAAATGGACATGAATAGTTTAGCCCATACTAGTGGGAATGCAAGTATCATTTGGTATTCGCACCAAAATACCGTAGACAGATTATTTACGGAAAAATAAAAGCAGATATAGTAGAAATATGAAGTACGTTATGTAAAAGAAAAGGAATTGAAATAATAGAAGCAGAGTGCTGCAAAGATCATGTACACATGCAGGTGAGAATACCACCGAAATATAGTGTATCCGAAATCATGGGATATCTAAAAGGAAAAAGTTCACTGATGATATTTGAAAGACATGCAAATCTAAAATATAAATATGGGAACAGACATTTCTGGTGCCGAGGATATTACGTAGACACGGTAGGGAAGAATACCAAGAAGATATTGCAAATCAATTAAAAGAAGATTGGGAAGCCGGCCAAATGACATTGAACGAATATATAGACCCGTTTACGGGAGAGCCGGTACAAAAAAGCAAGAAGTAATCCCTAAGAGGGAAGCTGGCAAAGAAAGCTATATATGAAAGGCTCAAAGAGCTTGCATGGATCAGGAGGCATATCATTAAGCCCTTTAGGGCTGCCTGAGAAAGTAAAGCAACTGGCAACTCCTCAGGCGCCTCCCGGGCGCAAGCTAGAAAAAGCCCCTTATAGGGGCAGTGCAAGCCACCAGCTAAGCTGGTGGTCTTGACTGGGTGTAATAATATACAGGATCTAATAACGATATTATAAATACTCTAAGAGCTAAGTCTATTAATACTGGAAGACTGTATTCATTCATGTCAAACGATTATATTAATGAAAGCCAAGAAAGATATTGATTTTACACAAAAGTCTTTCTTCTTCCTATAATTTGGTTCACATGTCATATGTTTATGAAAATGAAAAATCCGATTATCGATATAATATCGACGTGATAAGAGTGATATCGATAATCAGTTAGGCCGAATATATGATGAAGTTGAGACTGATACATTTCAATAGAAGAAATCTATGCATAGTCCCGTTATGACTTTTGCGGAATACACTCAATCCACAAAGACAGCTTCAGCTTTAGCAGAGTACTTTCTCAGATGTTATGAGCGACCAGAAGATGTGGTAGAAAGTAGCCAGTCGTCAAGCAATTCCAACAAATGGAAATCATTAATAATAGCGAGGAAAAACTTACTTTTACTGAGGCAAGACAGAAAATGAGCATTTGCTCCTGTAGGAGACTTAAATAAAGCTACGGGAGATTTATATAATACGAAGTTTTTAAACTAGAGTTTGGCAATGTGATAAGGAGAGTAAGAGTGAAAAATAAAGTAGATTTTGAAGCGACTTTAACTAAGGGGTGTTAAAACCCCTGTTTTAACAGTATTAGAAAATCAATATTAGTTATCGTTGCATTTTACTAATAAAGAAGTATCGTAGTCTTGAGTTTCAAGATAGGCAAAAACATTGGAATCATTTAGTGTAACTTTTTGCTGATTAAAATGCGGATCCATCAGCTCCGTATAATCAGTTGGGTTAAAATATTGTTTTTCAGAAACCATGTGATAGATACAAACCATCATCATTCTGACTATTGCGATAATCGTTTTTTTATCATCACAAGACGACGTAAAAATACTCCTTAATTGAGATGAGGGTGTCTCTCAAGTTATTTTATGCACAAAGGAATATAAAATCAGACCATGAGTGGAAGCTCACGGTCTGATTTTTTACAGTTTTGAGTTTTGCGCAAGATTTATTCACCTGTGGAGTACTAAACAGTATAATATCATTTCATAATCAAATCAACGACACTTCTAAAAATTAAAATTTTATTTATCTTGTAGGGATAATTACGTTTCAAACGTTTATTAAGTGAAGGCATATAAATGGATAGGCCTTACAAAAATGAAAGGACGTGATTCCATTGAAAATGAAATGAATGGCAGAGTTTATACTGGTCGGCTTGATTTCTCTGTCACAGATTACTCTCACTTCTGTGTAAATGTTATAAAATAAAACTATAGGTATGGAGGACAAGGTAACAATATCTCCATAGCGGTCTAATGTTAATAACATCGATCTTTACCTGTACTTTGAAAACGGCGATGCTAAATGCTTTGGATTGATAAGGTCATTATCCGTATTACGAAGATAGCTGTAACATTTAGGCTGGAGAGAAAAACCTCATCAGGATGGACACATGTAAAATCATGGAGCAAGAATTCAAGTACCAGTTCCCTCTCGTTTTTTAAAAGCAGTATTTTCGTATATACTGCCTGAGTGGTACAGAGGATGTGACTAGGAATGGGGGAAAAGAGACGGACAGCACTTCGGTAAATGGAGAGTATTAAAAGTATCGAACTAACTAATTAAGAAAGAAGGTATGAATATGAAATTAAAAAGAACATTAATAGCATGTTTATTAATATTGGGTATGTTATTTAGTCTTAACAATATGGCATTTGCATCTTCTGAAATGGAGAATAATACCTTAAATGAATCAAGAACAATAGCTATTAATAGTCCATCCATGCTCGGTTATGATGGAATATGGGAAGTTGTGCAGACAACAGAATTATATAACTTGTCGGATGAGATTGTTGGTTTTTGTTTTGATATGATTAATATATTAAAAGATTCCGAGGGTCCGGAAACTACATATGTCATCGTTAATAGTGATGAACGTGGTTTCCCGATACTTCTCTTTGGAGCATATGGCACATCAGCATATTTAGGACAAGATTATGATAAGGCATACTACTTTGGAACCCTCGATTTCTATGTTGCTGTTGACGAGGATATTGTGAATGCACATACGGGCAAAGAACTAAGTAGTGCTGATATTGATATCTTTTCTTCGTCTCAGGTTCAGACCCGATCAGCAAATGAAGATTATTCTGCTCTTAGACAAAGATATCTGAATGGAATTACTCCATTTTCTCCTCCGAATGATACTGGTTCTGTTAGTAATGGTGCCAATCTACAGTGGAGAAAAGGATGTGCGCCTACGGCAGTTGCGATGTTAATTAAAACAAAAAATTCTTCTCTATCAGGAAATACATTAATTGATTCTCTTGCAAGCTATATGGGAACTAATAGCTCAGGAAGTACAGATTTTGATAAGATTACATCTGGGACAAATGATTATTTTAAAAATAATACAAATCTAACAAAACCTAAAACTTGTGGATGGAACTCAGTGGATTCAAAAGGAAGTCCTCGAACAGGTTCTTCGTACAATTCAACATCTACGTTTAAAACTTCAATAGATGCTGGCTACCCAGTTGGCGTATATTGTAGTAGTAGTGATGTAAAAACTAAGGGATATCCCAATGGTATAGGAGCACATATGATGTCTGGTATTGGATATTCGTTTGGTTCAAATGGAGACTTTGTTACTTGCTATACAACGAACACCGCTGATGGAGAAGTAAGTTTTCCTCTTACATCAACTGGTTTGAAAAATCATGCTTGGTTCTTGCTGAAATGGTAAAGGAGATTAATTATGAGAAGGTACACATTCTTTTGTTTAATTACATTTGTAATTCTAATGATAGCAATAACTGCGTGTAGAAAACAGGAGGAAAGTGCCGTGAACTCTTTTGATTTCGATGAAATAATTATTGAATATCATATTAGGCAAGGAGAAAAAGAAGAAATTAAAATCACAAATAGCACTATTTTAGATGAAATTTATAAAGCATACGTTTCAATAGATATATCCCAAAATGCAACATCAGAGCCTATGGGCTTTCCTAGATTTTTGGTAATATTTCAAAAGGACGATTCTTATGTGGCAGATTGGAGCATAGACAGTAGCCAGATTACAAGCGGTAGCCAATTAGGTCTTGGAAATTATAAAATCACAGATGAAGAATTTCTTTACGATTATATTTCTGATGTGTTTTCATCTGCTATAAATAAGTAGATGTACCATTAGCAAATAATGCTGAAAGTGATGGCTCCGGAATGACTGATTATAGTAATGCTATACCTTGCGATTACTTCAAAATCCATCCGAAAGTTTTTTCAACGAAGAGATCATTGGAAATCCGGCACTTATAGCGTCAACTATCAAGGATCTATATAAGTTAAGCGATGAACAACTTATACATATTTCAGCTCTTGTTAAAGATTTGATTAATAAATAATAAAAGCGTCGGGGTAAGTTCAATCCTGGTGCTTTTATTTATTACCAGATTTCTAAAGAGATTATTCATTAAGGATTGTATCAAAAAAAATCACTACAAGTTATGTGAAATAATTGTAAGGATTTTGCTTTCTTATTCGTTATTAAAGTAGAACTACAGCTTAGTAGAATTGGTGCTATTGTAAAATTCAGCACTTAAATCCCTGTCCAAACATAAAATTTTGAAAGGAGTGATTCCATGGAACAAATAATTATTTTTTGATGCTATTCATGATATAATAAAAAAAGTGAGTGTGAGTTCTTTCAATACATTGAGGGTAAATTTATTGCTATTGGACTATTGCTTCGCTAAATATCATCAGAAGTTACATCTTGAAGTGCAACATATGATTCCCAATTATGAATTAAAAGGAGTACCCTATGAAAAAAAAGAAAACCGTAAATTGTAGAAACATAACAGCTCTTATGTTTTTTTTTCTGTTACTAATGTGTACAGCTTGTGCAGAAAAACAAAATGAGCCTAAAACGACGGTCGACGACATTCCCTCAGAACAAGGTACACAAAACGCATCATCAACACCGGACACTATTCAACTAAATTTCTCCGCTCAGGATTTTTCTAATATACCCCTTAGTATATTGGACGATAGTCAGATAGGAAATATTGTTAACTCAAAAAAAATTGATGATATGGTCACATACGTTGAATATCTCCCCAAAGAGTTCAATGAAGAAAATCCCGAAGGTTATACCTATTCATATATTGAAGTTTCCGGGATAAAATATGCTTTGTCACGTTCTCTTGGCGTGACGTGGTATGATTTAACAAAAACAACGTTGGCTGAAACTGATACGGTATATATAACAAATGAGTTACATGGCGCGAGTTACGTCGTCACAATCTTTTTTGTGATAAAGGAGAAGACACCGCATATTATTTCGGAGATCGATGGATTTGCTCAAATTAGCGATATAGATGAAAATGGCACAAAGGAAGTGGTCTCCACTGTAGGCACAGTACCCGACACTTCAATTTATTTTTTCGATTTTGATAAACAAACAGTTAGTACCGCTAATATTAATGAACAATCAGGTGCCGAATATTCTATGTACGATGCCACAACGAACACTTTTAGCTTAGCCTTTGAACCCAATCAAAATCCGATAGCTTATGTTTATGAGACAAATGAGCAGTTACGAGAGAAAAAGAAGAAGGATGAAGAAAATTCTAAATCAGAAGATATGAATCTGAATAATATAGAAAACAGTGACGAACCTCTTTGGGCGCAGCCAATTGAAGAACACGGGCAGCTTTTTACGGGTTTGAATTTAGATGGAATTGGAGATCATGATGATGAGGCGTATGTGAGCCTTTATGACTGGGATCATAATGGATATGGTAGATACGATGCTTCGGAACTTGTGGTACGGATTCGGTTTGGCACTGGTGATACAACGGCGCATATCGTGCATGCAGTTGGCAGCTATCAATTTTATACAGCGAAGTTGTTTTCTAAAAAAAAGGACGCGATTGTGCTTGAAGTAAATACCCAATATGCCAACTCCGGTCTTGTTTCTGTTTGTGCCCTAGATGTATATGGCACGGGTGAGGTAGACCCATTTCCATCGGTAGTAGA
Source organism: Anaerocolumna aminovalerica (assembly GCF_900115365.1). GTDB lineage: Bacteria > Bacillota > Clostridia > Lachnospirales > Lachnospiraceae > Anaerocolumna > Anaerocolumna aminovalerica. The sequence goes on along the minus strand of NZ_FOWD01000047.1, from coordinate 11,125 downwards.
GCGTCTTAATACGACTGGAGAGGCGCCCATCTTATCTGCCGATGGCGAGAAATTATATGCAGGGGGTCTCATACAAGGAACCACCATTACGGATATTGAAAATAAACCGCTGCAAGGCATTGTCCTTCATTCGTCTGGCGTGGGATATAGCGGCCCCATAGGTGACCGCGAGAGTCAAACCATCTATTGGAATGGAGACGGGTGGATCGTTTTGGAACGATCAGAAACAAAACATAATTAAAAAAATCATTGCTCCCCCTCTGTGGAAGGGAATCAATGATTTTTTTAATTATGATACCCAGTAACATATTACAGTTGCGCCTGTAGTGCCTGTAGAAAACGTAATAGGTGTTACAGTCGAACTAATTTTCCCATCATCGAAATAGTTAAGCATTTTTTAAATGGTAAAACAATAACAAATTTTATGTATTTCTTGTAGGGAAAATCTTCTATCAAACGTTTATTAAGTGAAGGCAGTTAAATTGTTAGTCTTACTAATATTAGAAGGATGTGATTCCAATGAATGTTATGAAATTGGTGGCATATTTATTGGTTACAATGCTTTTTACTTCATAAAGCGTTTCTATCCATTTATGTCACCTTCTTTACTTCAGGGGTAATATGGATAAGGTATCAACAACTCCACAATGAGATAAGTACTCTTATCGTATGCAGGCGACAGTGGTAGCAAACAGAAATACAAACCGTTACCAGCAGCGAAGCAAATTAATAACAACCAAAAATGAAGAGGAGGAAAAAACTATGTTAAAAAGATTATTATCATTTGTATTAGCAACTGTTATGCTTATGTCAACAGGAATTACCGCATTTGCCACCGAGGTTACCGGACAACACTCTGATGGGTTTTATGTTACAAGTGAAGACGTGCCACAAAAAGCGATTGAGCATGTGCAAAACTCTATTGGGGGTATGATTAATGATTTAGCTGACCTTAACTCCGTGAAAGTTGGTGTACCTTTCAAATTATCGGGAGCCTACTATGATTTATATTATTTCGTCATCTATTCAAATGATAGAATAATAGGAACATATCGTGTGTATGAAGCTGATGCTGGGTACACAGGAATATTTAGTGAAAACTCTGAAATCATAGAGGGACTTCAAAAAATAGCTGGACTAACATCTCCTGATAAGCCTGCAAAAATCATAGCAGGTGAGCATGATGATATTTATGCTATCATTGATTCCAACGTGTACACCGTTCTTGAAGATGCCGCTGGTAATTCAACCAGTGAAAAAAACTTGTTATTACAGCCACACACATATGATGTGGAATCTCTTGTAGATATTTCAAAAGGGATCAGTATTAATCTTCCACAAGCGTCCGTTATGACAAATCCAAGCTATAAATTTCTTCAAATAGGCTGGGATGAAACACAGGGAAATTTGCCTTGGTGCATGGCATATGTTACTGCATCGATTATGCGATATAAAACAGGTAAATCATTATCTACTATAAGTGCAAGAAAAGTAATGGAATGGGCATACCCAAACCTTACCAAAGCGGAATTAGAGGCTACAGCACTTAGTACCTCTAAAGCTGATGAATATGCGAACACTTACGACATAGACCCAACATATACGGCTTCACGCAGAACATATGCACAAGTTGCAAGTGATATAATAGCAGACAGTCCTTTAGCCTTTATTTGTGACAATGTGAACACCGGGGCAAAAAAATCACACGCTTTTGTTTGCAGAGGATATAATGATAATAGCGGAAATTCGTTTTACTCTATCTGGAATCCGTGGTATTCTGAATTTGAGCGTATATACACAAGTGATAATACCTATGTTAATTCAGCAGGTACAGCAAAGTATTTATGGTCTGCAACAATGTATGGTTGGAATTGATTATTGAGTAGGAACGAGGTAATATGAAAAAGATAGCATTATTTCTTATAGGCATAAGTATTGTACTAACAATTTCAGGGTGTTCTTCAAAAAATGATGACAACAGTAATAATGAGTTATCTGATTATAAACCTATGATCTATGTTCAAGATAACTTATATGGTGAAACCTCCGATGTTGTCGATGCCTTACCCGATGAAACAGTTTATATTGGAACAATCAATAAATTGGTGTCACAAAGCGAACCTATGGTTCATGAGAATTTTACGTCAAATACTTTGCCAGAGGGTAGCGAACTTTACTACAATGAATCCGATCCAGATGTAGTTTATGTTAAACTTCCGGATACTAATCAAGTACGATATTCAAAATATACGATTATCAAATGAATATATTAAACATGATAAGTTTTAAGGGAGGTGTCAAATACACCTTCCTTCAGACATTCGTCAGGTGATGGATATAGTGGCCCTATAGATGACCGAGAAAGTCAAACCATCTATTGGAATGGAGACGGATGGATCGTTTTGGAACGATCAGAATCAATACATAATAAAAAAAGCCTTGCTCCCCCTCAGATATGAAGGGAAGCAAGGCTTTTCTAATTATGATACATAGTAACAGATTACGGTTGCGTTTGTAGTGCTTGTAGAAAATGTAATGGGTGTTACAGTCGAACTAATTTTTCCAGCATTATACTAATCTTTATATGCACTGCATGCAGCATGATTAGCTTGCAGTGGTTAAATAGAAGCGCTAGGATAGCTACTTGCAGATTCATAATACGCAGACGACCCGGTGCGCTTCTTGATTACGATAGCAATTCCACCCTGGGCGCTTGTATTTAGATTATCTTCTGCATAGATGATACGTGCAAGTAAGTCAATATCCAGTCAATACTGCATCAAAAACAAATTCCTACAAATTATGGTAAATGTTTGTAGGGGTTTTTCTTTTACATATGTTAATTATATATCAGGATATAGTTTCGGATTTTATAGATTGAGACGGTGTTTAGTGAGGCGTGTTTATAGAAAGGTAGTTTTAATTGAAAATTTGTTATATCAAAAGATAATTCGCACAGTTTCAATAAGCAAAAAAATGAAGCAGGTATTATGGTCGAATTACCGTAATACCTGCGTTAATTTTTGAAAGATGACGATCATGATGAAAAATTAGATTTTTCTTACTTAAATGTTTACAAAAGTAAGCATCCCATCTCTCTACCATTTGAAAGGTGGTGGGATGCATTATGACTATAGATATTATTGTAAAATCACAAGGTGGCGACGGCGATGCCACATTAATGCTTATTAAAAGTTCAAACCATTGCTGAAGAAGTATGCCTATAAGCTTTCCTATGAGGATGCTTATAATGATCTTCTTAACGACTTTATTTAGCTGCTACATAACATGCAAATCGAAAATATCCATAACAAAAGTGAAGGAAGCATGGTTTCCTACATATGCACTTCAGTTCACAGTAGTTATATAAAAAAATTGATAGAAGTCAAGCGACTTCGAAACATTCTACTTTATTCAGAGTTAAAAGATAATGAGCCATATTATATTGAATCCATATCCGCTACTAATGATGTATACCAAGAATATAAATTAACGTTTATCAAAAAAATATTAACAAAACAAGAACTGACTGTTATTTTACCGGTTATACAGTAACATAAATCGCAAATTTCTATGGTATTTCAAGACAAGCAGTTAATCAGATGAAAAATAGAGCACTAAAAAATTGCGTAATATTTTAGGAGTGTTGGTTGCGATTTATAATAAGAAAGTATCGAGTGAAATAGGGTTTAAAGGTATTAGTAAAAAGGTAATGATGTTTGCTTTGGTAGCCCTGGGTAATATAATTGATCAGTGTATTATAGGTTCTGGAAGCTCTATTAGAATAATGATAGTAATGTTTTATCTATCCAACGAGGGTATTAGCATAATTGAGAATGCAGGCAATATGGGTTTGCCGTTGCCTCAAAAGCTTAAAGATATCATACAGCAGATAAACAATCGTGATGACAGTAAGTAGAGATATAGAAGGTAGTAATATCATAATAAAACCCCAAGACAAAGCTTCCGGCATGAAGAGTTTATCTTGGGGTGAGAAAATTAAAAATATCTACAATGAAATATTCTACTCATCGATCAATCTTCAAAAAATTGAGAATAGTAGAATTGCTCCAGTTTGCATATACAGAACTTACGTTAATAGGTTTTTTCAACATAGTAAGTAATAACCTCACTGCCTGAACTCGACGTAACTGTTGCAGTAACATAAAGACGATAAGTCTTTCCCGATGTTGCTGACGTTGATCCGGAAAATCTAAGAGTCTTATCTGTTGTGCTAACGGAAGGCCAAGTATGTTTCGTCGTAAAAGAGCCATCTGAACCCTTTTCTTTTAAAGAGAATGTAGCATCAATTTTTGTTACATTACTCTTGCCCTGAATGTTTCCACTGGCATTTGCCTTCCCGCCAGAGAAATCAAGACTGAGCGCAATTGCATCTGTAGTTGCCCATTGAACACCCACTTGATTAGATGTCATTGGAGAAGGAGCAGCAAACGCTGTAGGTGTATTCATGCCAAATAAAATACCGATTACCATTACAACACAAATGATTTGTTTCTTCATTAGTTTCACAACCTTTCTATTTTTTTCTGGAAAAATATCTCCTATATTAAAACGTATCAAAAACCAAAATCCCTACAACATTTTAAAAAGTTTTAGTAAAGAGATTTTTATATAGTAATTGAAATCTATTTTTCTGTTGTAATAGAGACAGCCATTTTTTGTAGTTCTTTTATGGGATATTCTGAAAGAATCGTAAATCTATACCCATTCATGTCCCAGACGATAGAGCTTCTTGTACCTTCTTCTTTAGATTCGAATATGTGATAAACAAAATTGTTGTTTGTTACAGTACTATAAATTACATTTTCGTTATTAACAGCAATAGCACCTGCGCTCTCCAAATATACTAGGGTGATATCATTCCCTTCTGTATTAAAAAAGTTGATTTCATTAATGCTGCCGCTCTGCAAAACTTCGTGTCGAGAAAATCCTTCCGGCAGATATGTGGGCCAAAATTCAAGATTATCAATTTCAGTTTGTTCAGTGGTTCCAGAAGTAAATGATGTAAATTTTTCGTACCACTGTATGATTACTTCACTTACTGCTGCCCGTACTTGTGGGGAAAGCAGCAATGCGCCCAACAAAAGCGCCATAGCTATAACGATGACCGCCGCCGTAGACCGGCCCCATATACCAATTTTTCTGAAAATATCTCTTCTCTTTTCTTGCCTAAATAATTTTTTAATTTTTGCAATGTGGGATACAGAAAAACTATACATCTTTTCAAGCTCTTGTCTGGGAGGGATTTCTTTAAGTTCATCTTCAAAATTTTTGATTACTGCCTGTGCAAATACGGCATCAAATAATGTGGAATCAAATTCATGACTATTCATTTTCCTATACCTTCCTGTTCCATTAATTTGCGTACTTTTTGTTTGGCTCTCATTATTCGAGTATCAACGTGCTTGGGAGTCATCCCCAACGCCTCGCCAATTTCTTTATAGGATAATCCCTGAATGTATTTCATCTGTAATACTAACCTGCTGATTTCATCAATCTCGGATATGTACTTGGATATACGTTCGAATTCATCTTTTTTTATAATCTGTATATCAAGGGGCAGATCATCAGAAGCCAATTCATACTCGATGTCGCCTACATAAGTATATGAACTAAATTTGTTTTTTCGCATGAGGTCAATACATTTATTTTTCACTATAATAACGATCTTCTTCCGAAAATCCATACAGGTTAGAGCAAACATTTCTTCTTTGTGTTTTATTACAGCCAGAAAAGCATCGTGGACAGCATCTTCAGACATTGCCATATTATTAGTTATTTTTAGAGCAACATGAAGACAATCGTAACGAAATTCTTCGTACAATTCGGTCATCTTTTTCTTATCCTGTTCGTTTTCTAGCATTGCCAAATATATCATTAACATAGTCTTATCCCTCATGTGTCTTTCATAAAAACTGTTACTTACCTAATAAAACGCAAACTACGGCATAGCTTGACATTAAAACTCACTAATGATTATAGATACTTGTGCCAATTGTTACAAGTTTGTCGAAATAACACCGTGGCAGCTTTATAAAAAAATTAAAGTGTCTATCTTCATAAATTACTAAAAAATATGGATAAGCTGTAGGGATTTTCCTTGCCCATACGTTATTAATGTAAAGGACAAAAGGAAAGGAAATGATACTAAAGTTTATATAAAGCGATTGTTTTCACTTAAAACCCTCATTAAAGAAAAGGAAATATCCAAAAGTACTGGAGCAATCAGCATTTCAAACTCATAAAATTATTCCATGTATAAAGACAAACAGAACTCCTATAGTTTTGTTTGTCTTTTACTAATCTAAAATCCTATTGTCTAGCCTCTATAAACATGTCAATATCTTCAACGATGTACTTTGCTCCTGTGGAGTGCAATACATCAAAGAATGAACCTAGGTAATCGAAAACACCAAATTCCTTAAACATTTTTACTGTCTCGGCACCGGTCATGTTATGCTTATTTTTGTACTGCTCAATACAGAACACTTTAAATTGCATTGTCTTACTCATATGGTTCACCTCAATATTCGGGAAGCCCAGTTTTCCCGTTTCTGTTTCCGTTTTATATAAGTCAAAGATGTTATCCGCGCTATAGTGCCACATCTTTGTTTTTTCATCTTCCAGATATGAATATAATTGAGTCGAGTATAGCTTTTCAATCGCTACGTTTTCATCCAGATGATATTCTGTAGCAATCTTGTCTGTCACAGCCGCCACAATTAATGGGAGTATAACAGAGAATTTTCCAATATCCATTACTTTTCACCTTCCAATACGATGAACTCTTTATAACTGCATAAGCTAAGTGCTTTTTCAGTATGAAACAGCACCTGATCATAGAGTTTTTCCACCTTCAGCCGCTTTATTGTTTCATCTTTATCTAACACGCCCAGTTCATACAGTTGAACTGTAGCATATACATTATCGTCCGCCACTGGCCCAAACACAAGGTCATATTCCTCTGTAATGCTTTTTCCACTTCGGCAGGAACAAATAAAGTTCAACCACTCTTCATTAGCCCGCTCGAACCGTATCACTTTAAGTTCTTTTTCGGCCCGTTCATAATCAAATTCATAAACGGAAATGTACTGCATTTCGGCCTTTCTGCGCACCGCAACTCTTAATGCCCAATGGGATGCCTGCTCTTTGTTTGTTGTTGTGTAGAATCCCGTACCGAAGTCAAGTAACCGTTCGCTCTGGAGTATCCGCGGTTTGTCTACAACAATGGAGCTTCCGCGATATACAATCATTTTTCACCCTCCAAAATTCTTTTGGCAACACTGAGCTCTCGGTCCAATTGCCGCAGAATGTCTTCCACGTGCTTTCGTTTTTCCAAGCTCTGTTTGAGTTCATTAATTCTTTTCTCGTCCTTACCGACATAATCTGTAATAATCTTTTCGCCATCCCGAAAAGACAAATAATAATATTCATGGTTTCCTCGTCTGCGTGTTCGCAGAGTGCCTTTTGGAAGCAGTGAGAGCTGTTGTGCATAGCTCTCTTTCAATACTCTGATCCGCTTTGCTTCGTCAGAAATTAAATTTATGATATAGCCCATAACATCACCCTTAATAATATATGATATATATATTATACCCAACAAAATCAAATTAATCAAGGATAGTGTTGGGCACAATCTTAAAAGCCTTGATGTAATTGCTACAACGAAATATAATATTTTATATCTGAAAACCGGCGAAGGTTTTTGTCCCATACTTACATCAGCAGGTTCGAAAGTTATGATCCTTAAGTTATGGGCAGCGCTACATGATAACTGAATTATTCCAGTTGTCAAAGACAGGAACAAACCGCCAAAGCACCCATTTGTTGCGGACAAGATTGAAGTACCACACCCAGATGCAATGCAAATTTTCCGTTGGACAGGCTAAGAATAATATATAAATGGGAAGCAGTGAGTTTATATGACTGCTTCCCATTTATATATTATCTTCTCTGTTTTTCATCGTTTATAAGCTATATCACTTAAATTGGCTATAATTATTAATTCTTAAGAAGGGAGCCTAGGTAGCTCAACCCCCTCACTCAACGTGGAAGCTGTTAGAGAAAAGTGAACAGATGTTGACCATCTTAAGTTCCCTGGCACAAGGAGAATCTGAAAATATTTCCACGAACAACAAGTGGGCTGCAGTAAAACGCTTCCAAGATGGAACCTTTATCCTTGGCACTCCTGCATATGGATATACAAAGGATGAGAATGGAGAGTTGATCATACAAGAGGAAGAAGCAAAGATAGTCCGTCGTATATTTCGCGAATACCTAAACGGAAAAGGAGTTTATGGACATGCTCCTTCATGGAATGTCTCTGAAAGGTCCTAGTGAGAATATTTGTCCAGTTATTTATTTGAAGGATTATTATGCACTTTATCAAGAAGGTATGTCAATAGAGGATACCCTGCGTTTAATAGGAAAGAGTTATCTTTCTGCACAAAATAGCATTAGATTTCAGCAGGACATAGATTTATCATTTGATCATATGAAAGATAATTTATTTCTCTGTGTAGTTAATGCAGAAAAAAATCAAGAAATGTTAGATTCAATACCATCAGAGGATAGAGGATTTAGCAGTAATATACTGAAGTATGGTTTATAAGAGCAACGATTAAGTTGGATCGGTATTGATAAATAACGGATTGTTGGAAGAGTGGGGAATTGATAAGGAAACCCTTCATGAACGGGTATTGAAAAATATGAATCATTTATTTACTCCAGAATTTTATTCGTTAGAGAGTAAGATACTAAATTTAATGGGAGTACCTTATCCTAAAATAGAAAAGGTACAAGATGAAAATGGAATGTTTGTCCTGACCAATAGTCAAGAATACTATGGAGCTTCCTATCTGTGCTGTCCAGATGTTTTAAAATTGGTCAGTGAAGAAATGGATGGGTATTTTTTAATTCTTCCATCCTCGGTGAATGAAATTATAATATTGAATGAGACATATATAAGAAATGAAATTTTTTGCTGATAAGGATTATGGGATTCCCTCAAGGGGGTACCAGCATCTATGGGCATCTTTTTTGTATCCTCAAGGCATGTGTAGACGGTAGTACTTTTATCCAACGAAAAAAAGAAAGCTTATCATGTGGAAATTGAAATGATGTTATAAAGAAATAGAGGTTTCTTTTATAGCAATCTCTTTTTATTGGATATTAAATGTGATATAATGTAAATAAATGTTGTGTAGGGAGAGTATTATGACGAATGTATATTTTGTAAGGCATGCAGAACCAGATTTCAATATTCATGATGATATTAAAAGACCATTAACTGAAAAAGGTAAAACTGATGCTAAATTAGTTTCAATGTATTTAAGAGATAAGGAAATACACGAAGTATTTTCAAGCCCTTTTTTAAGAGCAATTGATACAGTAAAAGATTTTGCTGATGAAGTTGGACTCAGTATAAAAATTATTCAAGACTTTAGGGAGCGAAGAGTAGATAGTGTTTGGATAGAGGATTTTCTTTCATTTACAAAGAAACAATGGGAAGATTTTGATTACAAATTATCGGATGGAGAAAGTTTAAGGGAAGTTCAAAATCGAAATATAAATGCATTAAGCGAAGTTTTATGTTTGTATGAAGAAAGAAATATAGTAATAGGAACACACGGGACCGCTTTAAGTACCATAATTAATTACTATCAGAATACTTATGGATATAATGATTTTGAAAAAATGAGAATGTTAATGCCTTGGATTGTAAAAATGCAGTTTAAGAACAATGAATGCCTAAATATTGCTAAAATAGACATATTGAATAGAGGTATATTATGATAAGAAAAGCTGTTGGTGCAATTGTGTATGATAATGAAGATAGATATTTATTGGTTCATAAAGCCAAGGTAATGGACGGAAAAGATAGTAAAATACAAATGGATTCTTGGGATTTTGTAAAAGGCGGAATACAAACTGGAGAAAATGCTTTAGAAGCCGTAAAAAGAGAAATATGGGAAGAAACGGGTTGTACAAACTACGTAATAGAAAAAAATATTTTGGAAAAACTTTTCTTTGAATTTGAAAATGAAATTGCCTTTAGAATAGGCTTTTCATCCCAAGAAACTGAAATGTTTTTAATTCGATATTTAGGAGATAAAAAAGAATTAACTTACGATGATAATGAGATTGATAGTATAATATTCTGCAAAAAGAATGAAGTATATGATAAACTTACTAATATCGAAACAAAGGATTATTGGAATAAATACTTTCAGGGCTCACTAAAATAATTACATAAAGGTAAATACAATACATACTACACGTCCATTTTCTGGGCGTGTTTTTTCTTGTTTTACATATAATAAAGAAAGGTTGGTGATATTATATGAAAAGTACTTATGAACAAATTAAAGATTTTGAACTTAAAAGTAGTCACTGGCTCGCTTTAATTTCGACTGAGATTTTTGCATTTTTAGGGTTGTTTGTGATTATGCAAAGTACAATTCGCGCTATTTATCCAATTACAGCGGTATTTAATATATCAGGATATTATGAAACAACACAACTGAATTTGTTTTAAGTTTGATGAGTTTAATCTTATGTGGAACAGATCAATATTATTCTTCATGAGATTTAATAGGTCCTGAAATTTTGAGGAATGAGAGTCCTGACAATGAGAATCTGAATTATAGAAGTGAAATCTGGATTCCAGTAAGGAAAAAAGAATATTAAGTATATCTATGGGGGAGTATCCAAAGTTTGTGTAAAACTTCAAACTGATGTAAAATAAAATTACTCAGTTGGGAGGTTTATTTTATGGCGAAAAGAAGAAGGAACGAGTCTCCCGAAAGACAGGCTCTACGTGAAATGGTTAATGGATACCTGAAAGAAAATCCTGTTAAAAATGGAACAGATGTCAATGCTCTCATGAGAGAAATGATGTCTGTTATCCTGGAGGGAAGTCTGGACGGAGAAATGGATGAGGAATTAGGTTACTCAAAGTATGATTTTCGAAACAAAGAAACAGATAATAGCAGAAATGGTTATAACACAAAAACATTACATACCAGCTATGGAGACATGGAACTGGATGTTCCCCGTGACCGTAACGGAGAGTTTGAACCTAGAATTGTAAAGAAATATCAGA
>NZ_FOWD01000054.1 GCF_900115365.1 Anaerocolumna aminovalerica | reverse complement strand
TGTTCCATTTTTAACAGGATTTTCTTTCAGGTATCCATTAACCATTTCACGTAGAGCCTGTCTTTCGGGAGACTCGTTCCTTCTTCTTTTCGCCATAAAATAAACCTCCAAACTGAGTAATTTTATTTTACATCAGTTTGAAGGTTTACACAAACTTTGGGATACTCCCAATAAAAAGGACATGATTTATGTAATTGATTTATTAATAATCATTACCATATGGCATGTCCTTTATTTATTATAAGTTATACTTTAGAAAACAGACAACTAAATAAATAGAATAAAGCCACTAATTAAGTTTGAAAATTTGTACTATTAAAACAACAAAAAATTACACTTCTATTGAATGCGTTTGGTCATGGGATGCTCGTCCTTAAACTGAACTAAGTCCCAAAGGTTCCCATACAAATCTTGAAATACTGCAACTATTCCGTAGGGCTGTTCTTTGGGTTCTCTTACAAAATCTATCCCTTTTGAAACCATATCCTTATAGTCTCTCCAAAAATCATCTGTACCTAAGAACAGAAATACCCGTCCACCGGACTGATTACCGATAAATTGCTCCTGTTCCGGCTTAGATGCCCTTGCAAGCAAAATGGTTGTTCCTAAAGAACCTGGCGGAGCTACTACAACCCATCGCTTATCCTGTTCCGGCTGGTATGTATCTTCTACTAAGGTAAAATGAAGCTTTTTAGTATAAAAATCTATAGCTTCATCGTATTCTTTTACAACTAATGCTATATGTACTACAGATTGAACCAATATAATTCCCTCCTTAATAAAAATATTTATACCAATTTTACATTCTAGTATTGAATCTTCTTTGTTTCTCCGATTTTATATGTAAAAGATTTAATTATATTGCCACTATATAATACAATAGAATCTGTACTGCAAATAGAAATATCTTTTACATATGGCATCTCATCATACATATTAAAAGTATCTTCTAGAGATGTATCATATGGTCCTTTATCCTTTAACCTTCTAAGCTCTTCTTTTGTCATTTTTATCCCCCAATCTTGCTATGCATTTCTATATGCCTTTAGTTTTAGTTATTTTGATAGAAGATGGTAAAACATATGTATACAAAAATAAGTATATAACATATAATTTTTCTCATATAAATTATAACATGAGATTAATATAAATGCAAAATAATGAAAACCATTTATTGTAATCAATACATGAAAATTCCCTGGTAATGTATGGTATTCATCGAATTTCTACTATTTTCTATTGACTTTCTGTAATGAAAAAGTTATTATTTATAACCATGAATATAATAATTTATATTAAAAATTTTAATGTACCTAATTAGTTTTTTTAATAAGGTTTCGAAAGAAAATCAATATTGCTTTATGATAGAGCAATATATTTTTTTCAAAGCATGTATACATGTATTTTTTAAAACCTATAATGTCGAATATTGTAGAATTAGAAAGATAAATGTAGAACATACTTTCATAAAATTATTGGATAAATACTATCCTTCAAGTAATTGTACACAAAAATAATAAAAGGTAGGTTGAAAATATGGGAAAGTATATTGTTAAACGAGTTGGATCTGCACTATTTACAATCTTTATTGCAGCAACTATAACATTTTTTATCATGAATCTGGTTCCAGGTGATCCTTTTATGAGTGAAAAAGCACCAAGTGCAGAAGTAAAAAAAGCTCTGGAATTAAAATACGGTTTAGATAAGCCCCTGATTATACAATACAAAAATTATATGATAAATCTCTTAAAAGGAGATTTTGGTGTAAGTTATAAACTACAAAAAAATAGGCAAATCGTTGATATTATAAAGGAATCTTTCCCTACTTCAGCAAGATTGGGAGCATTTGCTGTCCTTTTTGCTGTAACCCTTGGTATACCCCTTGGATGTATCGCAGCATTAAAAAGAAATAAATGGGTGGATAATGTTATTCGGGTATTATCTACACTGGGAATTTCTATTCCTGGATTCGTTATAGCCACTACCACCATGATTATATTTACAGTTAATTTAAAATGGCTGCCTACTTCCGGTTTAAAAGGGCCTGCCAGCTATATTCTGCCGGTATTTACCTTGGGATTTTATCCCATGTGCTATGTTGCAAGGCTTATGCGCTCCAGTATGTTGGAATCCCTTAGCCAGGATTATATCAGAACTGCAAAAGCAAAAGGTATGAGCAGTTTTATTATAACATTTAAACATGCATTAAGAAATTCCTTAATTCCTGTTATTACTTATTTGGGACCATTGATTGCCAGTGTGTTAACCGGTGGTTTTGTTGTAGAGCAAGTATTCAACATTCCCGGTTTAGGAAGATATTTCGTAAAAGCACTAAATGGCAGGGATTATATGGTTATTATGGGCACAACAATATTTTTAGCTACTTTAATTATATTGATGAATCTTGTCTGTGACTTGCTGTATAAAATCGTAGATCCAAGAATCAAGCTTGGTGAAGAGTAATAGGAGGAGAAGATAGATGAAACTACAAAAAAATAATTTATTGAGTATGCAGATAAAATTATCTCCGGAAGATTTTGAACCTGCCACTAAGCAAGAACAGGAAGATTTAAATAAATTAACTGCAAACACAAGTTACTGGAAGGATGCTTGGAGAAGGCTTAAACAAAATAAAATAGCTATGATTTCCTTAGTTGTAATTATTTTATTTATTATATTTGCCTTTGTTGGACCTTCTTTGTCACCATATACCTATGACCAACAGGTTAGAGGAGATGAAAATATGGCCCCCAACCTAAAACATCTTTTTGGAACAGATCAATTGGGACGTGACTTGTTAACTCGTGTTATGGTAGGCTCAAGAATATCCATAATCATTGGTGTAGGTTCTGCCCTAATTGTATTAATAATCGGATCTTTGTATGGTTCCATTGCCGGGCTATTAGGCGGTGTAACAGACAATATTATGATGCGTATTGTTGAAATTATCTATTCGGTGCCGGATATATTAATTATCATCTTGTTACAAATTGTTATTAAAGAACCTCTCCAAAAAGCATTTGACTCAGGTTCTGCACTTGGCTGGCTTCAAAAACTTGGTCCCGGTATCGTAGCCATCTTCATCGTATACGGTTTATTATACTGGGTAGGTATGGCAAGAATCGTCAGAGGACAAGTATTGCAATTAAAACAAATGGAATATATCAATGCTGCATCAGCATTAGGGGCTAATAATAAGCGTTTGATTTTAAAACATTTATTACCGAACTGTATTGGTACCTTAATCATTACTACCATGCTTCAGATTCCATCTGCTATCTTTACAGAATCCTTCTTAAGCTTCTTAGGTTTAGGAGTATCTGTTCCAATGGCCAGTTTGGGTAGTTTAGCATCTGAGGCATTAAATGGTGTACAGTCCTATCCATACCGGTTATTATTCCCGGCAATTGCAATCAGTATAATCATATTAGCATTCAACTTATTTGGTGATGGACTTCGTGATGCCCTGGATCCAAAAATGAAAAAGTAGGAGGTGGAAACATGGCTGAAAATAAGAGTAAGAACCTATTGGAAGTAAAAGATTTGGAAGTATCATTCTTTACTTATGCAGGAGAAGTAAAGGCAGTAAGAAGTATTTCTTATGAATTAAAGCCCGGTGAAGTTATGGGTATTGTAGGAGAGTCCGGAAGTGGTAAGTCGGTTTCCTCCTATGCGCTAATGGGAATCATTCCTGAACCCGGTAAAGTAATCGGTGGAAATATTATATTTGATGGTAAAGATATTACCAATCTAAGTGAAAAAGAGAGATTAAAAATGAGAGGAAAAGACATTGGTATGATTTTTCAAGATCCAATGACATCTTTAAATCCGGTTTTCACAGTTGGAAATCAAATTAATGAATCATTAAAAAAACACACCAATTTAAATAAAGAAGAAAGAACTGCAAGAATTATTGAACTATTTAGACTTGTTGGTATTAATCAGCCTGAAAAGCGTATGAATCAGTATCCACATGAATTTTCCGGTGGTATGAGACAGCGTGTTATGATAGCCATGGCACTGGCATGTAATCCCAAATTATTAATTGCCGATGAACCGACTACAGCTCTTGACGTTACCATTCAGGCACAAATTGTTGAATTATTAAAAGAGTTAAAAACCAAAATAAATATGGGAATCATCTTTATTACCCATGATTTAGGTGTTATTGCAGATATTTGTGATAAAGTAGCTGTTATGTATGCCGGAAATATAATTGAAACAGGTAGTATAGATGAAATATTCTATGAGCCAAAGCATCCCTATACCTGGGGATTGTTAAGATCCATGCCTAAATTAAATGCAGAAGAGCATGAACGTTTAGTACCAATCGAAGGTAATCCGGTAGACTTAATTAATCCTCCAAAGGGTTGTGCTTTCGCACCAAGATGTAAACATTGCATGAAGATATGTTTAGAGAAGAAACCGCCTGCTTATAATATATCTTCAGGTCACGATGCCCTTTGCTGGCTGCCTATTAAAGATGAATATGAAAAGGAGGTAAAAAACAATGGGAAGTCAGAATAATGAAAATTTAATTGAAATTAAAAACCTTAAAAAATATTTTCCCATAAAATCCGGATTTAAAACCTCCAATGTAAAAGCAGTAGATGATGTAAGTTTATTTATCAAAAAAGGTGAAACCTTAGGGCTTGTTGGTGAAAGTGGCTGTGGAAAAACAACATTAGGAAGAACGATTCTAAGACTACATGAGCCTTCCGGCGGACAGATATTATATAATGGGACAGATATTACAAAAGCGAATATGCATCCCCTTAGAAGAAAAATGCAGATTATATTTCAGGATCCTTATGCATCTTTAGATCCAAGAATGACCGTAGGAGATATTGTTGGGGAGCCACTTGATATTCACAAAATGTTTCAAAATAAAAAAGACAGACAGGAGAAAATATACTCCTTATTGGAAACAGTTGGTCTAAATAGAGAACATGCTAACCGTTTTCCTCATGAATTCTCTGGTGGACAAAGACAAAGAATAGGAATTGCAAGAGCTTTGGCAGTAGAACCGGAATTTATCGTATGTGATGAACCGGTATCGGCGCTGGATGTATCCATTCAGGCACAGATTGTAAATATGTTGGAGGATTTGCAGGCAGAGAAAGGCTTTACTTATCTCTTTATTGCCCATGATTTATCTATCGTAAAACACATCAGCAATCGTATTGGCGTTATGTATTTGGGACATTTAGTGGAATTAACAGAAAGTAAAGAGTTGTACCGAAATCCATTGCACCCATATACTCAAACTCTTTTATCTGCCATTCCTATTGCTGATCCAAAAACAAGCAGGAGCAAGAATCGAATTGTTTTAGAAGGAGATATTCCAAGTCCTCTAAATCCACCTAGTGGATGTCCTTTTAGAACAAGGTGCCCTCATGCTACCGAACGGTGCGCCCAGGAAAGACCTGAATTAAAAGAGTATGGAAGCGGCCACTTTGCAGCTTGTCACAATATTAAACAATAAAATTTATATTCTTAAGTGATTTAAGAAATACTATTACAGCGAAAACAGCGAATTTGCTATAAAACAGGATAGCAATGGCAAAGGAATAAAGTTTTATTCTTTTGTATTTCTATAAATAAGTCATACAGTGAAATAGAGTTTGCAGGTTAATAAGGTAAAGAGGGATGTAATATCACTCTATTGTGCTAGTAAATAAGGAGGAATTTATGAAAAAATCAGTAACGAGAAAATCACTAGTAATGCTGCTTGCATTAACTATGCTGGTTACTACAGCTCTAACAGGCTGCGGAAAAAAAGCTACTAATAATACCGGTAATCAAACTGGTAATGACACAGCAGATGGGTTAGTAATTGATGTAAGTGTTGGACCGGAACCGGAGACAATTGATCCAACTATTAATACAACTGTTGATGGTGCAGCTTATATCAACCATGCATTTGAAGGATTAATGAAATTAGACCCGGAAGGTAATATTGTAGAGGGTACAGCAGAAAGCTATGAAGTAAGTGAAGATGGATTAGTTTATACATTTAAGATCCGTGATAATGCAAAATGGTCAGATGGAACTCCTTTCACTGCGGATGCTTTTGTATATGCTTGGCAAAGATTAGTTGATCCTGCAACAGCATCACAATACAACTACATTATTGATATGGTTAAGAATGCCAATGAAATTATGGCAGGTGAAATGGATAAATCCGAATTAGGAATTAAAGCTTTGGATGAGAAAACTGTTGAAGTTACTTTAGCAGTGGCAACACCGTATTTCTTGGAAATATGTGCATTTCCAGCTACATTTCCATTAAGAGAAGATATTGTGTCTGCAAATCCTGATACATGGATTCAAGATGCTTCTACTTATATCGGTAATGGACCATATATATTAGATACCTGGGATCATCAATCTATGATTGTTATGAAGAAAAACCCCAACTACTACGGTGTAGAAAAAGTAGGCCCAGATACAATTAACTTCCACTTAATGGAGGACAAGAACACAATTCTTGCTTCTTTTGAAAATGGAGAAATCTTATTTGGTGATGATTTACCAAGTGAAGAAATTGAAAGAATGACTGATAAAGGTTTATATATCCAAGGACAATTAGGAACCTATTTCTTATGTCTAAATGTAGAAAATGAAGCTTTAAAAGATGCAAATGTAAGAAAAGCTTTAACTCTTGCAATTGATAGAAATTATATTGTAAATTCTGTTACTAAAGGCGGACAGCAGCCAGCAGATACATTCGTACCAACCGGTTTATCCGATGTGGAAACAACAACAGAATTCCATGAGGTATCAAATAAATGGTATAGTGTTGATCCTGCTGATTACGAAGCAAATGTAAAAGAAGCGAAAAAACTTTTAGCAGATGCTGGATATGCAGATGGAAAAGGTTTCCCAACTGTTGAATTAATGATTAATCCAGGCCACGAATCAATCGCTGAAGCGGTTATTTATATGTGGCAGCAAGAATTGGGAATCAATGCAACCATATCTTCTCAAGACTGGGCAGTATTTTCAGATACAAGAAGCAGCGGTGATTACCAAATCGCCCGTCATGGTTGGTTAGCAGATTACAATGATCCTATTTCTTTCTTAGATATGTGGGTAACTGGCGGCGGTAATAACGATGCCAAGTATTCTAATACAGAATATGATAAATTAATCAAACAAGTTAAAGCTTCTTCTGACAGAAAAGAAAGAATTGATTTAATGCATCAGGCAGAGGATGTTTTAGCAAAAGATATGCCAATTATTCCTCTTTACTTCTATACAGATTTATATTTGAAATCAGATAAATTAGAAGGATTCTATACATCTCCATTAGGATTTAAATTCTTTTCTAATGTATCTGTTGCAGAGTAATAAATTATAAGTAAAAGGTTTTACAATTAAATATTAAGCTGTTACAAAACTGTCAGTCTGAACCTATAAGGGAAGACTCTTATCTTCACTGAGTTTAGTTTACTTTCTCAGAATGATATGGTTTTGTAACAGCTTTTTATTGTACTATGGAAGATGTTAATATTTACATATGGTACTAAAAGTAAAATTATTTTTTTGGCATAGATTTCTGAATCTCTACTATTACGACAGGCAAAAAGGATAAAACCAATACCACCGACCACTGAGCAGCATTTAAAGGTACTACTTTAAATATATTTGCCAATGGTTTAAATGAAATAACTATTACCTGAAGAAAACCACATACGAAGAAGGACAGCAATAACTTTATATTAGAAAACAGACCGATCTTTGTCAGTGAATGCTCACTTCTCATATTAAAGGAATGAAACAGCTGAGAAAGACTTAATACAGCGAAAGACATGGTTCTTCCTATATTTGGAACCAGTGCGGCAGCTATGGATACGGTGTTGCCATGCAAAAGAAGGGGATCTGTAATTACTTGGCTGTCGTATACCCGGATACCAATAATAAATGCCAATAAGGCAAGGAAACCTATCATAATTCCTTCGAATAAGATTTTAAATACAAGCCCATCTGCAAACATTCCTTTGTTAGGGGGAATGGGTTTCTTCTTCATAATATCTTTTGCAGCAGGTTCCACCCCTAAGGATATGGCAGGTAAGGAATCCGTTACAAGGTTTACCCACAACAATTGTACTGCCAGCAGAGGGGAAGGTAAGCCTAGAAGAATTGCTACAAAAATGGTAATGATTTCACCTATATTGCAGGATAAAAGAAAATGAATGGCTTTCTTAATATTGTCATAGATACCTCTTCCTTCTTTTACCGCTGCTACAATGGTAGCAAAATTATCATCTGTCAGTATCATATCCGCTGCATTCTTGGCAACATCAGTTCCTGTTATTCCCATGGCGCAGCCAATGTCGGCAGCTTTTAAAGCAGGTGCATCATTTACACCGTCACCGGTCATGGCAACTACCTCTTCCCGCGCCTGAAAGGCTTTTACAATGCGAACTTTATGTTCCGGAGAAACTCTCGCGAATACGGAATAACGGTGAATCTGCTCTACCAAGGTATCATTATCAATCCTAGCAAGTTCTGCTCCTGTCATAGCAAGGTCTCCCGAACCCATAATTCCTAACTCTTTTGCAATAGCACATGCGGTGGATACATGGTCGCCAGTAATCATAACAGGTTTGATTCCCGCCATTTGGCAGGTTAGTACCGCTTCTGCAACTTCTTCTCTTGGAGGATCTATCATTCCAATTAGACCAACTAAAATTAACCCCGATTCCAAAGGCTTTTTAAATTCCAGATTGGACACACTTCTTTTGGATGGATTGTAATTTGTAATATCAGAAGAGGAGATATTTTTATAGGCTACAGCAATGACTCTTAATGCACGTTCAGCCATACTTTGGTTTTGCTTTTCCATAAATTTAATATGGGTCTGAGTCATAGGTATTTCTCTGCCGTTTTGATAAACATGGGTACATTTTGGTATTAAAATATCCGGAGCACCTTTAGTAATACTGCGGATATTTCCGCTGGCTTCCCTATGTACAGTGGTCATCAGCTTTCTTGTAGAGTCAAAAGGGATTTCATGAATTCTGGGATTGTTTAAATCTAATTGGGGCTTTAATATTCCGCACTGGTAAGCAGCTAATATAAATGCTTTTTCTGTGGGCTCTCCTGTTGCGGAAACAGAGGAATGCTTACCTTTGTTTGTTACTTGGAGAATAGAGTCGTTACATAAGGAGGTTAAAGTTAACAGTAGCTGACTGTAAGAACTGTCAGGCCTTTCTTTGCCATGAATGGAAGCAAGTTCTGTTACCGTCATTTTATTCTGGGTTAAGGTACCTGTTTTATCGGAACAGATTACCGTTGCACTACCAAGGGTCTCTACAGCAGGAAGCTTCCTAATGACTGCATTCTTTTTAGCCATTCGCTGTACACCAAGGGAAAGCATAATAGTTACAATGGCAGGGAGACCTTCCGGTATGGCAGCAACAGCAAGGCTGACAGAGGTCATAAACATATCAAATATAGGACGGTTCTTTAAAATACCAATTATAAATATTACAATACAGATTAGCAGTGCAGCTATGCCCAGGGCTTTTCCCGTACTTGCTAATCTCTTTTGCAGGGGTGTCATGGGAGTATCGTCTTCCATAATTAACTTTGCGATATGACCTACTTCCGTATTCATACCGGTAGCAGTAACGATTGCAGTTCCCCGGCCATATGTAACAATACCTGTTGCAGTGACCATATTACTGCGGTCTGCAAGTAAAGCGTCTTCTTTTAATACAATGTCTGCTTCTTTTTCCACCGGATGGGATTCACCAGTTAGGGAAGCTTCATCCACTTTTAAGTTTGTAGCAGTAATCAGTCTTCCATCTGCAGGAACAAAATGACCGGTTTCCAGATATATAATATCACCCGGAACCAATTCTTTTGCATCTACGCTGGTAATGATTCCGTCACGTAAAACATGGGCTGTAGGAGCGGACATTTTCTGAAGTGCTTCTAAGGATTTTTCAGCTTTGGTTTCCTGCAATACACCCAATATGGCATTAAGTGTGATAATAAGTAAAATAATAATCGGATCTACAAAATCCAGTTCTCCATGCAATAAGGAAACCAAAAAAGATATAAGAGCCGCACAGATTAGAGTAATGATCATAAAATCAGCAAACTGATTAAAGAATTTTATAATAATATTTTTCTTTTTTTTGGCTGCCAATATATTTAGACCATATTTTTTTTGCCGTTTTAATACCTCTTTTTTGGATAATCCCTTATCAATAGAAGTTTGTAATGTTTTTTCTGCCTCTTCTTTGGTGATACAGTGCCAATTCATCATACTTAACCTCTTTTCTCACCTTTACCTTTTTTCATGTATGTCTAAATAATTATATGAGGCAAGTTGCCAAACAATACATTCCTACTTGTACTACATAGACAAGAAATAATTCAAAACCTTCAATTTTTTTATATGGTGTAAAAACAAATTAAATTAATATGATTTACTTTTTATTTATTTTCTATATAATAAATAGGGACGTATAATATATATAAAAATATAGATAAGACGAATGAAAGGTATTATTCAGATGAAAAAAGATATGACCACAGACATGACAGTAGGCAGCCCTGCAAAGCTATTACTTCGATTCGCCATTCCTTTGTTAATAGGAAATGTATTTCAACAGTTATATAATATGGTAGATGCTATCGTAGTTGGTAACTATGAAGGAAAAGAAGCTTTAGCAGCAGTAGGGACAACAGGTCCCATCAACTTTCTTATTTTTTCCCTGGCTTTGGGATTGGCAGCGGGCATATCCATAATTACTTCCCAGTATTTTGGAGCAAAGGATGAAGAAAATATTAAAAAAAGCTTTGCAACGGGAGCATATGTAATTATAGTTGCATTGGTTACCATGGGGATCTTGGGGTTTTTTGCCAGCAGACCTATGCTTGAATTATTGAACACCCCGGAGAATATTATTGATCAGTCAGTTACATATTTAAAAATCTGTAGTGTTGGTATTATAGGAATTGGAGCCTATAATTGGATAGCTACTATATTAAGAGCGTTAGGTGATTCCATAACCCCATTAATATTCTTGATTGTTGCCTGTGTTTTAAATATAATTTTAGACTTAGTGTTTGTTATTGTTTTCCATATGGGAGTTGCAGGAGTAGCCTGGGCAACTATTATTTCCCAGATAGTAGCGGCAATTGGTTGTATATTATATGCCCTTAAGAAAGTTGAGTTACTGAGAATACCAATGAAAGAATTCCGCCCGGATAAGGGGATTGTGAAGAAATGTTTATTACTGGGCATCCCGGTTGCTTTACAAAATTCTTTCGTATCCCTATCTACTATGGCACTGCAAGGAGTTATTAATAATTATGGCGACACTATAATGGCATCAGCTACTGCTGCAACTAGAATTGAACAGTTGATACTTCAGCCTGGCGTATCCCTGGGAATGGCAGTGACTACCTTTACAGGACAGAATATAGGTGCAGGAAAGTTTGATAGGGTAAAAAAAGGTTTTGCTTCAGCTACAAAGTTTATAGTTGGATTTAGTTTATTTATGCTTCCTGTAATCTATTTTGGAGGAGGGACTATCATAAACTTATTTATCAAAGCCGAAGATAAGGAAGTAATACGAATCGGTATTGAAGCTCTAAGAGTTCCCTGTTTCTTCTATAGCTTTGTTGGAATGATTTTCGTCACCAGAAACTTGTTAAGTGGTGCCGGGGATGTGAAGATTCCTATGCTTATGGGCGTTACAGAAGTAGTGTGTAGGGTAGTGTTTGCCAATATATTATCTTTCCATTTTGGATACCAGGGTATTTGGTGGGCAACAGGTCTGACCTGGCTTTTAACTGCAACTGTTGGATGTATTCGATATGCATCAGGAAAGTGGAAAGATAAATCCTTGGTAACCAGTTCTTAGATTTATTATAAAATCATTTCTTTTACCACAACTTACTGAAAATAAAACCAGGTAAAGTCAATATAAGGGTACATGGTCCCTAAGAACAGTAAAAATAAGCTGATTCTTAGAGGGTGTGTACCCTTATAATTATTTTGTTTCCGTTTCTGCTTCTGGACTTTTCTTTTTTCTCGCTCTGACTATAATAGTTAGTACAATCAGAACCGTTAAAGGTAATATGATATCTTTATACCTAGCATAATATGTACTGACTAAGCTCCATTTATCATGTAATATAAATCCCAATCCTATTAGTACAGCATTCCAAACAGTAATTCCAAAGAAAGAGCATATCAGAAAAGTAATTGGGTTTTGCTTTGCGGCACCTGCAATAAATGCAATATAGGTACGGCAAAGGGGTATAAGCCGGCCAATACAGACTGCGAATCCTCCGTATTTTATAAACTTTTCCTGAGAAGATTGTATTCCATTCCCTGCTTTGGGAAATTTTTTAACCAGCCTGTCAATTAGAGCACCTCCTCCCACTCTACCTACTGTATAACAAAAGCTAGTGCCCAGTAAACCGGCAATTACACTGACAGGAAGAATAACGAAATAGTTTATATGCTGCAGAGAAGCGATTGCACCTGAGAAAGGCAGAACAATTTCACTAGATATAGGAAAACATGCGTATTCAATTAGTATGATAAAAAACATAGCCCAAATCCCATGTTTGAATATAAGATTTGTAAAGTAATTCATGAAATCTCCTAGGGGAATGAATTTATTAATATATATTAGTAAAAAACTATATTCATGATTATATTTCAAAGAAAAGTATTTTAAGGGAAGGTATATCAAGAAAAGAGTTTTATGAATTAGCATTTTCGAAAAATATATATTTTTAGAATTGGAATTCTATTAACAAAAGCAGTAAAGAATGCTATAATCTAATACGATTGGTATTTTGGAAGAAAACAAAATATCATATTTTATATCAAAGAAATGAAGAATCTATTTCAATAAATTTACTTGAAGTAGAAGGATCGGAGTTTAACATATGAGAAAATTATCGCGTTTTTTAAAACCCTATACAAAGCTTTTGGTTATTGGACCCATGTTCAAGCTTTTTGAAGCAATTTTAGAATTGTTATTGCCTTATTTTATGTCCAAGGTCATTGATATAGGTGTTGCAAGGGGTGATGAGAAGTATATTATTACCATGGGCGGTATCATGTTGTTAACAGCAATTGTTGGCATATGCTGTGCCTTGGCCTGTCAATATAGTGCCTCCTTAGTTTCACAAGGGGTTGGTACGGATATCCGGAATGAAATGTTTAAACATATCGGAACTTTTTCCAATGCAGAGATGGACCACTTTGGAACTTCTTCTTTAATTAATAGAATAACAGGTGATGTAAATCAAGTGCAGCTTGCGGTGGCTATGTTAATTCGACTTGTAATTCGTGCCCCTTTTCTTTGCATTGGCGGTTTGGCCATGGCATTTATAATAGATATTAAATTATCTATTATTATGCTGGTTGTTCTGCCTTTATTTGTCCTCATACTTATACTTACCATGAAAAAAACCGTTCCTTTATATAAGGCGGTACAAAAGAGTATTGACCGTATCGGTCTGGTATTACGGGAAAACCTTAGCGGAGTTCGTGTTATTCGTGCATTTGCCAGAACAGATTACGAAAAGGAACGATTTGCAAATAGAAATAAAGAATATTCAGATCATGCCATGAAGGTAGGCAGGATATCTGCTTTGCTAAACCCTTTGACAAATCTGGTTCTGAATTTTGCAATTGCAGCAATTATATGGTTTGGGGGAATTCGTGTTAATAAGGGAAGCATGACAACCGGCGAAGTAATTGCGTTAATCGGTTATGTTACTCAGATTCTGGCTGCTTTGATCGTTATCTCAAACTTGGTTGTTATATTTACAAAGGCATTTGCATCCGCTGCCAGGGTTTCGGAAGTTTTAGATACACAATCCACCATAACAGATAATGTTGAATCATTCAATATATCTGATAAAAATATGAATCCAGCAAAAGTTAACCAATCAGATTATAATGAAAGCAGACAAAATGATTTGCTAAATACAGATATGGGAATGAATTACGACTACATTGTAGAATTCAAGGATGTTGCCATGTCCTATGATAAAAGTGATAATTATGATATCGAAAATATAAGTTTCAAAGTTAAACGTGGTGATACCATAGGAATCATTGGCGGCACTGGTTCCGGTAAATCAACGATAGTAAACCTTATTCTAAGATTGTATGATGTTCAAAAAGGATCTGTTTTGGTAGAAAATAAGGATGTGAGAGAGTATAACCTTCATGAATTAAGAGGAAAAATAGGACTTGTTCCACAAAAATCCGTGTTATTTACCGGTACCATAGCAGAAAATATTCGTTGGGGCAAGGAAGATGCCACTATGGAAGAAATAAAACGGGCTGCGGATATTGCACAGGCATCAGAATTTATTGAGCGTATGCCGGAGGGATACAAC
Organism: Anaerocolumna aminovalerica; assembly: GCF_900115365.1. Taxonomy (GTDB): domain Bacteria; phylum Bacillota; class Clostridia; order Lachnospirales; family Lachnospiraceae; genus Anaerocolumna; species Anaerocolumna aminovalerica. The sequence continues at coordinate 8,935 of NZ_FOWD01000054.1, read as the reverse complement.
AGTAAGATTTACAGAGGCGGAACCAATGTATCTGGGGGACAGCGGCAAAGACTTACCATTGCAAGAGCTATGGTTCGCAGGCCGGATATTCTGATTTTAGATGACAGTTTTAATGCACTGGATTATTTAACTGATGCAAATCTTAGGAAAGCTTTAAAACTTCAAACTAATGCCATGACAACCTTTATCGTTACTCAAAGGGCAAGCACCATTAAATCAGCAGATCAGATTATTGTATTAAATGATGGTGAAATAGCAGGAATTGGTACACATGAAGAATTGCTTGATACTTGTGAAGTATATCTAGAAATCTGTCAGTCCCAGGAAATGAATTAATAGGTGCTAAAGGGCCGGAGTCCAGGTTCGGCTGAAAAATTAGTTTTAACCGGCAATTTGTGCTGGAGTAAAAGCTGCAGTATATTAAAAAGCGCTAATGCGCTGGAATCGAGGCACTATGAAAAGAACAACTATTAAACGAATCTTTGGTTATGTAGGAAAATACAAAGTACATCTGATTGCACTTGTTATCTGTGCTATCCTTGGAAATACTTTATTTATATTAAGCCCGCTTCTAACAGGAAAGGCAATTGATTATATTATAGGAGCAGGCCAGGTTGATTTTCAAGGTTTAATACGCACTATCAGCAGTTTGCTTTTAATTTATATAATAAGCAGTATATTTCAATGGCTCATGTCTGTTATAAGTAATATTGCAGCTAATAATACCATACATGATATACGTAAAGAAGCTTTTGATAAATTAAATACTCTGCCACTTCGTTATTTTGACAGTAACCCCCATGGCGATATAATCAGCCGGTTAACCAATGATATTGAAGCAATATCCGATGGGTTATTTCAAGGTATAACCCAGATTATATCGGCGGTAATAATTATAATCGGATGCTTTATCTTTATGCTGACAATCAGCCCTATTATTACTTTAGTGGTGGTGCTGATTACACCCCTTTGTTTTTTTATAGCTTCTTTTATAGCCAAGCATTCAAAACGAATGTATGGAGCTCAGACAAAAACAGTAGGAGAACTGAATGGATATGTAGAAGAAATGATAGGAAATAGTAAAGTAGTTAAAGCATTTGGATTTGAACAAAATACCTTGGAACATTTTAAAGAAATAAACAGCCGGTTGTATACAGTTGGTCAGAAGGCACAATGGTATTCTTCTTTAACCAACCCTACTACACGGTTAGTAAATAATATAGCCTATGTTTCTGTAACAATGATTGGCGGTTTCATGGCACTGGCAGGCAGATTATCTGTGGGAAATATCGCAAGTTTTTTAACCTATTCCAATCAATTTGCAAAACCAATCAATGAAATAACCTCCATTACTTCTCAGATTCAGTTAGCAATAGCTTCTGCTGAAAGGATATTTGCATTATTAGATCAGGAGTCAGAACCTGAGGCATTAAAACCGAAAGAAGGCCTTGAGAACTGCCAAGGAGAGGTTACATTTAAAGATGTGAATTTCTCATATTCTCCCGAAGTTTCTTTAATCAGGAATTTTAATCTGCAAGTTAAAAAGGGACAGACTGTAGCTATAGTGGGTCCAACCGGTGCAGGAAAGACTACCTTAGTAAATCTGTTAATGAATTTTTATCAAATAAATTCGGGAGAAATTCAAATTGATGGGAAGAACATATACTATATTCATCGGGACAAACTAAGACAATCTATCGGTATGGTATTACAAGACAGCTGGCTGTTCTCCGGAACAATAGCGGATAATATAGCGTATGGCAAACCAGAAGCTTCCAGAGAAGAAATTATAGAAGCGGCTAAGGCTTCCTGGGCTCATAGTTTTATTAAAAGATTACCAAATGGTTATGATACCCTTATAGATGAAGAGGGAAGTAACCTGTCTCAGGGACAAAAGCAGCTTCTTACTATCGCCAGAGTCATGATTATGGATCCTCCTATGTTAGTCCTTGATGAAGCTACCAGCAGCATTGATACCCGTACAGAAATAAATATACAGAAGGCATTTCATAAAATGATGGAGGGAAGAACCAGCTTTGTAATAGCACACCGGCTTTCAACTATTAAGGAAGCAGATGTGATACTGGTACTTCAAAACGGTAATATAGTAGAGCAGGGCAAGCATGAAGAGCTATTAAGGCAAGCAGGATTTTATCACAAATTATATTATAGCCAATTCACTGCTTAACAAATATATAGAAGTCCTGATTGTAGTTTATGTAAGGGGGGTTGGAAGTATTGAGCTAATATTTAAATTTTTATTTCATATTCTTTAACACTTTTGAAATAGATGTGACACGGGAATAACACAATAGTAATTTATGGTATTTTATGAAGTTTTATTTCATACACTGATTTGACAAGTTGTATTTGTCTTAAATAAGAAATAAGGAGAGTGTGAATGTATAAGAAATTAAAGAAAAGAATACCAATGATGATGCTTATGATCGGGTGCCTTATTTTCAGTTTTGCTGTAATGAAAGTTACAACTGTATCGGCCAAAAAGGATTATCCCTATTATATAAAAGTAAATAAGCAGCAAAATTGTATCACCGTGTACGAGAAAGATAAAAATGGAAAATATACGGTTCCTGTGAAAGCCATGACTTGTTCTACAGGTTGGGCAACTCCCTTAGGTACATATAATACCATTGAAAGATACAGATGGAAATTGCTTATGGGTGATGTATGGGGACAATATTCAACGCGAATTGTTAAAGGAATTCTGTTTCATTCTGTATGGTATTATAAGATGGACCCTTCCACCTTATCGGCCACACAATATAATAAATTAGGTTCTACTGCCTCCCACGGATGTATTCGGATAACCGTTGAAGATGCCAAATGGATATACGATAATTGCCCTGTTGGAACCACTGTAGAGATCTATAATGATAAGGATCCGGGACCTTTAGGCAAACCGGAAACCATTAAATTAAAAGCCGGTACTGGGTGGGATCCTACTGATACTAACAAGGATAATCCATTTAACAATAAAGCCCCGAATATTAACGGTGCAAAGAATCGAACCATTGAATGGGGAACAGAAATTGATTTATTAAAGGGAGTAACTGCTACTTCTACAACGGGTATGGATATAACCTCTAAAATAAAAGTAGAAGGAAAAGTTGATAGCTTTACAGCTGGTAAATATAAGATTATTTATTATGCTACCGATGCTATTGGAAGAATGAGCAAGAAAGGGGTCACCGTTACAGTAAAAGAGGGCTCTTTTGAACCAGTACTTACAGGCATTACAGACCGTTATGTAACAAGTAATATGATAGTAGATAGGGATTTTGCTTTGGAAGGAGTAAGTGCCTCCGTAAGAAGAAAAGCAATCTCTAATGATAACATTGAAGTAGAAATTATTAAGGATACGGAAGAGACTTACACAATCGTGTATTCCGCTACAAAGAATGGATATAATACTACAGAAACATCTACGGTTTATATTGATGACGAAGCACCTGAAATAAGTGGAATTGACCACAAAGAAATTACCTTAAAAGAGTTACAATCAGGCAGTAAAGGAATAAAGAAATTGGCGGCTGAAAATCTATCTGTAAGTGATAATCTATCTAAGCTAACGATAAAAGATGTTGTCATTAATATAAAAACAATAAGTGATTATGGTTATTACGTATCATATCATGTTAAAGACAAAGCTGGAAACAAGACAAGTATAACAGTGCAATTTACTTATTTTGGTGATGCTAAAATAAAAGGTGTAACAAATCGGGAAGTTCCTTCAGAAACAAAAATAACTAAAGAATTTGTTATGGAAGGAGTTACTGCATCTAATAAAGCCGGAGGCTGCACCAGTCAAGTGGAGATTCAGATTGCTGATATGAAAAACGGAAAATATAAAGTAGAATATTTGGCTCCCAATACGGATGGCAGTTATATAAGCGTTATTTCTTATTTTACAGTAAAAGAAGGAAGCTTATAAAGGATGCACGAAAGAAGAAAATAAGAAGAGTGGATCTACCATATTCATAAAATATAGATGGGAACAAAAGAAGGATATAATATAATTACTTGACAAAAGTAAACCATTTGATATAAAATAAGTCGTAATAGAATAAATAGAAACTATGAAAAGGAGTATTAAGAGAAAATACATCTAAAGAGAGCTGTCGGCTGGTGTAAGACAGTGGTGAATATCTCCCAACTCGCCTTGGAGTTCCTCAATTGAAACAGTATTTAATTTAAGTAATATAAAATGTTAATTCTTGTTTATACTATGTGTAGGTTGAGGCGGAAATTCCCGTTATAGAAATTACGAGAGCGTTTTAACTATTTAAAACGAATTAGAGTGGTACCACGGAATCAAACCTTTTCGTCTCTATTTATAGAGGCGAAAGGGTTTTTTATGTTATAAGAATATAATTTTTTAACATAAATTACTGATGTTTGTGGAACTTCAAATTATATTGAATTAGGAGGAATAGATTATGGCTACACCATATAATCACAAAGAGATTGAGAAGAAGTGGCGTAAGAACTGGGAAGCTAACCCGGTTAATGTAAACGATGGAAAGAAACCAAAATATTACTGTCTGGATATGTTCCCTTATCCGTCCGGAAGCGGTCTTCATGTAGGACATTGGAGAGGTTATGTAATCAGTGATGTTTGGAGCAGATATAAGATACTAAAAGGCTTTTACATCATCCATCCAATGGGCTGGGATGCATTTGGCTTACCGGCGGAAAATTATGCAATCAAGATGGGTGTTCACCCTAAGAAATCAACAGCAGAAAACGTTGCAAATATTAAGAAACAGATTAATGAAATCTCAGCAATCTATGACTGGGATATGGAAGTAAATACAACGGATCCTGAATTTTATAAATGGACACAATGGATTTTTGTTAAGATGTTTAAAGCAGGCCTTGCCTATGAAAAGGAAATGCCCATTAACTGGTGTCCTTCCTGTAAAACAGGCTTAGCAAATGAAGAAGTTGTAAATGGCAGCTGTGAACGCTGTGGTGAAACAGTTACAAAGAAAAACTTAAAGCAATGGATGTTAAAAATAACTGCTTATGCCGATCGTTTATTAAATGATTTGGATAAATTAGACTGGCCGGAAAAGGTAAAGAAGATGCAATCTGACTGGATTGGCAAGAGCTATGGTGCAGAGATTGATTTTGAAGTAGATGGTACTGATGAGAAAGTGAAGGTTTATACAACTAGACCGGATACTTTATATGGAGCTACTTTTATGGTATTGGCACCGGAACATGCATTAGCTGCAAAATTAGCTGCACCGGAGCAAAAAGCTGAAGTAGAAGAGTATATCACTAAATCCTCCATGAAGTCTTCCGTAGACCGTTTGCAGGATAAAGAAAAAACAGGTGTATTTACTGGAAGATATGCAATCAATCCTTTAAATCAGGCAAAAGTACCTATCTGGATCTCTGATTATGTATTAGCGGATTATGGTACCGGAGCAATTATGTGTGTACCGGCTCATGATGACAGAGATTTTGATTTTGCAACTAAGTTTAATATCCCTATTATTCAGGTAATTGCAAAAGATGGAGTAGAAAATCGGGACTTAAGGGAAGCTTATACAGAACCGGGAGTTATGATTAATTCCGGAGAGTTTAACGGAATGAAGTCCGATGATGCAAAGCGGGATATTCCGGGAATCTTAGAATCAAGAGGTATTGGTAAAAAGACCACTAACTATAAATTACGTGACTGGGTATTCTCAAGACAACGTTACTGGGGAGAACCAATTCCTATTGTGCATTGTGATCATTGTGGTGCAGTTCCGGTACCGGAAGAAGAATTACCATTATTATTACCGGAAGTAGACCATTATCAGCCAACGGGAACCGGTGAATCACCCCTTGCGGATATCCATGAATGGGTAAATACAACCTGCCCTGTATGCGGTGCTCCAGCTAAGAGGGAAACCAATACCATGCCTCAATGGGCCGGATCTTCCTGGTATTTCTTAAGATATGTGGACAGTAAGAATAAAGAAGAATTAGTATCAAAAGAAAAGGCAGAAAAATATCTTCCGGTTGATATGTATATTGGCGGCGTAGAACATGCGGTACTGCATTTACTTTATTCCAGATTTTATACTAAATTCTTAAATGACATTGGTATTGTAGACTTTGATGAACCATTTACTAAATTATTTAACCAAGGTATGATTGGTAAAAATGGTGCCAAAATGAGTAAATCGAAAGGAAATGTAGTTTCACCGGATGATTTGGTAAGAGATTATGGCTGTGACTCTTTAAGGCTTTACGAATTATTCGTAGGACCGCCGGAATTAGATTCAGAGTGGGATGACAGAGGAATTGATGGTGTATACCGTTTTATCAACCGTTTCTGGAATCTGGTATATGATAATAAGGATAAAGGTATCAAAGCAACGGATGAAATGATCAAGACAAGACATAAGATGATTTATGATATTACTTCCCGCTTAGAATCCTTTAGCTTAAATACCGTAGTAAGTGGATTTATGGAATACAACAATAAATTCCATGATATTATAAAATCCCAGGGTGGACTTGATAAAGAAACTTTGGAAACAGCAGTTATATTATTAGCTCCTTTTATTCCTCATGTGGCAGAGGAATTATGGATGCAATTAGGTCATACTGAAAGCGTATTCCAAGAAACATGGCCAGAATATGACGAAGAAAAGATGAAAGAATCTGAAATTGAAATAGCCGTTCAGATTAATGGAAAGACAAAGACAGTAGTTATGATTAATGCGGACGAAGCAAAAGATACAGCAATTGCCAAAGCAAAAGAAGCCATTGCAGATAAACTAACTGGAAATGTTATAAAGGAAATCTATGTTCCCGGAAAGATTGTTAATATAGTAATGAAGTAGTGAGAAGACTACCAGGATTATTTATTAATATATGATAAAAAACTTTCTGAAAAAGAAGCTGGCACCACGACTTTTGTGGTACCAGGCTTCTTTTCTTTTTATTTTCTATTTGCCATCATTCTTTTAACCATTTCTATTTTCTTTTTATCTGCCTCTGGTAAGTCTCTTGTTAAAATGTCGGTCATTAAATCAGATTCCTGGGGGGTAAAAGTTAGTCCCATAGCTTTCATTTTGGCATTGGTTGCAACAAGAATAGGTACGGCTTTCTCAACGGATTTCCCTTCTGTTTCATTCACAAATTCTGTGATAAATGCCAACTTTCTGGGGTCAATATCTTTTATGGCAGGATGGTTCATCCAAGATAAATCTTTCATAACTACCTCTTTTTCATATTATTTCTTTACATTATATGCATAAGATTATAAGATAATCACTTACAATTGTTATAAGTAAATAGTTATTTATGATGTCTGCATAGTATTTAAAATCATGCTAAGATTTTCAAAGGTACTCTTTTGCTCAGGTGGCAGCATGGAGGATAGCATTTCCATCATACTGGGATCTATATTCATGCCAAACATGCCGCCCGAATTCCCAGAGGAATCGGTACCAGGATCAAATCCGGTGCCCTCAAAACCTTCCGTTCCCTGTGATTGAGAAGCCATTACCTGACTTAAATTCATATATGTTTGATATAAGTTTTTAGCCTTAAAAATATTAAGAAAGAAATCTATAATTTCCCTTTCACGGGGATAACAAACCGCTCTGACGCTAGTCAACAGTGCTTCCAAATCAATAGACTGTTTACGCACACTTAATGAAGCAACGGAATGATTATTACTTAAATCTTTAATCGTTGTCATTAATTCACCTGCCCTCACAAAAATATCAACAGTTTGTTGGGAGTCACTGTCAAGATAAGGAAATGCTGCTTTTAATATGTCCATTATATGAACAATCTGGCTTTTTCCTGATGATTCTTCCTCTTGATCCACTAATTTATAGGTGGTATCCATGGCTTCTCCATTTCTTCTTTATCATTATACTATATTCATCTGGTAAGAATTTATTACAACTCGTTTTAGGTGATAGAATTTTCTCCTTAGAAGAACCCATTAGTTAAATGATAAATAAAAACAGAAATTTTTATAATCATAATAAGATTTCTAATTAGGATATATCAAATTTGCCTCCGTAACAGAGTAGAGTACTTCTTCTAAAAAGCGGTTGGCAAGGTATTTTGCCATATTCAAATTCATATCTAAATAATTACCGCAGCCTTCTGCAGAAGCACCGGGAACTTCCCCTTCAAAATCTTTTATAAATTCAAACATACCTATTAGCAGTGATATAATATCTTTAGACTGATAATCCCCTGCCAAGATTAAATAAAATCCGGTTCGACATCCCATTGGCCCAAAATATATAGTTTTGTCTGCATAATCAGGATGATTTCTTAAATAAGTAGCAGCCAGATGTTCTATAGTATGAATTTCAGCAGTATTCATTACAGGCTCAAAATTCGGTCTTGTCATGCGGATATCAAAGGTCGTTAAAACTTCTGTACCTACTTTATCCTTTCTTGATACGTAAACCCCTCTTAATAATTTCATATGATCAATGGTAAAACTAGCGATTTGTTTCATGATAATCCTCTTTTCTATAATTTAATTTATGAAATGAATTGAGCCAATCATTTAAGTAAAAATATTATATCATATATTTCCGATTCACTAAAGAAAATAAATAAAAATTTAGCGTAGTAGGACGCTCAATGTCGTCAACTTTAGATGATAGCAAATCTCTACATGAAAAATATTATATTATTTATATTTTATATTTTCATTTTTAAAGAAAAAGAGTATACTAAATACACCTAACAGAATAGGCTTTTTTTGCAAATATTCACTTAATATACTTATAAAGTTGGTTTTGAATTTTTGTGATATTTTCTTCTGTTACGTGTCATTTGTCGTTCATATTTCCGGTTGCGGCGGATTTGTGAACGACATTTTTGAATTTCGTAAATTAAATCGTTATATATGTAAATCCAGTCTTTTGATGATTCT
>NZ_FOWD01000050.1 GCF_900115365.1 Anaerocolumna aminovalerica | reverse complement strand
CAAAAAACTCTCCCAAAGATACGGACAATGATTTTTGAGGAAGTGTTAAAAGAAAGTGAATAATATCTGTAAAGGATAACTTCCTCGTTCTTGAAAATGCTGAATTGTTTGCTCTGTGTTGTTCAATAAACTCATTAGAAGTAAGAAGAGTATTCATTTCTTGAAAAAAATCCTTTAAGTTATTACGAATAGACATAAAAATCCCTCCAAAATTTAATAGATAAAATGTATCTAATAAAATTTTGAAGGGAACATTTGTTTGTCAATTCGCATTTTAACCAAAACACCTATAAATAAATATACAATATGACGGTAGTGTCCTTAAGTTGACGACATTGACCGTTCGGTACGCGGCGGTTCAATCAACTTAACATGGTTGTTTTGAATAGTAGTCAAGCATTGAGACTAATCCATACTGGGTTAGTCTCTTATTGTTTATTGCTACAGCTACTGCGCCACCACTACATAATCTAGCATAGCCTTTGAGACTATAAGTAGTACATTTAGCCCAGTTTCTGTTAATACCAAGTTGAATAAGTCTGGGCATTCTTGTATTAGGTAGCTTCCAGTACTTCCAAATGTACATGCGGAGTCTGAATCTTATCTTTAAATCCATCTATTTACAGAGGGTCTTCATGCTTCCAATCCGAAAATAGTTTATCCATCCTCTTATCAATTGGTTAAGCTTTTCTACTTTTACTTTGATGCTGACTCCCCAACTCCGAGATGTCAGATTCTTCATTTTCATCTTGAACTTTTCTACCGATTTTGCATGCGGTTTTGATTTGTATTGTTTGGCATAAGTGTCAAAGTAGAATCCAAATCCAAGATATTTTAATCCCTTTGGCTTGTCAATCTTACTTTTGTCATGTTCACTTTAAGACCTAGCTTCTCCTCAATAAATGCTGAGATATTTCTCATGACACGTCTTGCCGCCATTTCACTTCCGACCATAATTACAATACCACCTCACGGCTGACACCCTTGCCGTTCAGCTATACACTTCCCACTACCTGGGTGTGTTAGGGACTTGCACCCACAAGAGCCCGCCAATGGCGGGCAACTATAAAAAACAGAGACTGTATTGTCTCTGTTTTTTACTTAAACATTGTATACGTATACACTATCTTGATATAGCTGCATAAAATCCGGTTTGGAACTTGCAGGAAAATCCTACCTTTCACTTTTAGACGATGAAAATACTAGCGAAGCAAAGGAAATAAAAAAGGAAGCACCTAGAAACAAAAAGCTCTTAGTTAGCATTATTTAATCACTTGAAAACTTTTAAGATAATTCTTTTTAGTAAAAGGACTTGTTGTGAAGGAAATATTTGCATAGTTATCAAATTTGGATATTAAATCAAATTTAAATTTATCACAATACAATTTAATATTTTCTTCACTATTTTGTATACCTATTATCACATAATAATCATTATATCTAACTTCTTCAATTAAAATTCCTGCTGGAATATTTCTGCTTTTAGTTGATATATAACTTATTAATTTCATTCAAAAGTTTTAAGAGAAAAAGTGATGCAATGACAACTATTAAATATACTTCCTCAATTGAAGATATATCACAAATAATATGATATTTTAATAATATAATTTGAACATATATTAAAATAGCAAAGATTATATTACCATATTTTAATTTTAGATCATTTTTACTCTTCTCCCCTTCTAATAATAAAAAATACTCCTATTTCAGCATAAATGATATAGCATTTTTTGTCAATAAAGCAATTTATTATTCCCCACATTTTGTTATTATGTGGATATCTAAGAGAGGAGCTCCATGTCTTAGAAAAACTGGATACGAAGTAATGAATCTCTAAAGACAAATAGCACAGCCTTTTTTGCTATACTGATTATCCTTAATCGGATAATTCTATCATTGTTCTTCTTCCGTAAAGGCAACATTACTACGAAATCTCGAAGATTTAAAATAATCTTAATAGTAACTCGAATAAGCCATGCTTTGATATGTTCATCGTCAGTAAATATCTTGTCTTCCCTAATCAATTTTAAGAATACCTCTTGCGTTATATCTTCTGCTTCAGACATGTTAGAAGTATTTTGATAAGCAATCCGTAAGACCATTCTTCCATACCGAGAAAACTGAGCTATAATAAATTCATTATCTTGTGAAGATTTCAAATACTATTTCTCCTTCCTGTATCTTTTTCATAACAGTAATTAGTAAACAGCCAAATTTAAGCTGTCTAATATTACTGTAATGTAGTGATATCACTTTCACCAATAACACGATTCACATTTCAAAAAGCGTGCAATTTTAAAAGATTTATATAAACTTTTAATGTATTACTGACTACCATATTAAATAACAGTCTAACAAAAATCGATATACTAAAGTAAACTTCTATCACTTTTCGTAAAGTTTTATGAATATGACACTATTTATGATCCTATATTTCTTATGTATAATATAACATAATCCAAATTTATTTTAACTCTTACCTATTAACAGATAGACGTTTCATTGTCTTTTATGGTCAGTAACTTTTTTATTTATCGGGAGATGAAGGACCCAGCTTAAAATTGATTTTATCATAATAAGTTAGCTCTCATATAAAACATTCATCTTCCACAATATTATGGTATAAACCATTGATAAAAACTTATTATAAAGATATAATAAAACAAATTTGCTGCTTTCCTTCCTATTTTATAACAATAAAAATTCATATATAGTTGAATGCTATAGGGATGGTATAAGAAACAGCAAGTTTAATAAATGTAATCAAGAGAAAGGTAATGTTATGAGTTGGATTAAGAATGTATTAATAGAATACGGCAGAGAAGAAATTGCAAAAAATACTGTTGTTACAAAAACCAAACCGGTTGCTTTACTCATCGAAGATGGAATTATTAAAGAAATAGCGGAATCTGTTCCAGAAGCTAGTAAAGATATTGTAGACGCAAAAGGGTATTTGGCTTTACCAGCTTTAGCAGATAACCATATACATTTAGATAAAGGCCATTACGGCGGCAAATGGCATGCTGTTGTTCCTATGGACACGGTAGCTGAAAGAATCAAAGAGGAACAAGGCTTTTTACGTGACTTCTTGGCAGATACACCTGAAAAAGCACAGGCTTTAATTGATTTAATCACTGGAAATGGTGCTGCTTTCTTACGTGTACACGTCAATGTAGATCCTACAATCGAATTAGAGAATTTGTCTATCATTAAAAGGATTCTGGAAAAGAATAAACACAAATTAGATTATGAAATAGCTGTGTTCCCTCAGCACGGTACCTTGAAAACAGAAGAAAAAGGTCTATTATCAAAAGCCTTAGAAGATGATAAAGTAAAAATTATAGGTGGATTGGATCCTGCAACTATTGACGGTGATATTGAGAAATCTTTAAAGACCACCTTCGATTTAGCTGCCGAGTATAAAAAAGAAGTTGATATCCATTTACATGACAGAGGCAGTTTGGGCATTTATGAAATCAACCGAATTCTTGATTATACCCTAAAATATAATCTCCAAGGAAAAGTGCAGATAAGCCATGGATTTGCATTAGCTGATATTTGCGGTGAGGAATTAGAAAGAATCGCAGAACGGCTGAAAGAAGCCAATGTAGCCATTAACACAACGGTACCTATTGATATTCAGGCATTGTCTATACCGGTGTTAAAAAGACATGGAGTCAACGTGCATGTAGTGAATGACAACATCAATGATCACTGGAGCCCCTTTGGTACAGGTGACTTAATCCAACGTGCAAGCCGTGCCGCAGAAGTGTTCTCCATGACAGATGAAGCAGCATTATCAAATGCCTTGGGATTAGTAACTAATGGAATCACTCCACTTGATGAAGAGGGAAACTTAAGCTGGCCAAAAGTTGATGATAAAGCCAATATATTATTTGTAAAAGCGGAATCCTCCGCTCATTTAATAGGCCGGGTTTGCCCTGAAAGGGTGGTTCTCTTTAAAGGTAACTTTGTTTCCGGAAATTTTAAATAAATATAATGCAAAACCGCAGACTAAATCAACAAAATCAGAAAGTTTGCGGTTTTCTTTTATACTACTTCTTTTCCACTTCTTTGTTCTCTTACTAATTCCAATCTATTTATTGCAACAAATTTAGAGAAAAATTATTTATTTTTCGCACTATTTTCCAATTTATACATATGAATATAATAGGAATTATGAGGTGACTATGGTGAATATATGAATCGTGAAGAAAGATATAAAATCACTAGCTATGATTATGCAGACTTATTTATCAGCGACTCAAACAGATTGTCTGCTGTTATTCAGTGTAGTGAAAATATCACCACTAATATGGTCGATAGTACTTTAAGTGTTGCATATATACCTGTATGTAATATAACATATAATAGTTTATACAAATTTGGTTATGAAGCCATGCCAAAATGTTTTGGGTTATTATCTGCCCCTCCAAGCTGCCGCATACTCTCCACTTCTTGTTTAAATGCTTCCAATGTTTTAACGCTTCGAGGAATACCAAACTTTGATTTACAAGGAGAGGGGGTGCTAATAGGGCTTGTGGATACCGGAATTGATTATATGAATCCCGTCTTCCAATATGATGATAAGACCACTAAAATAGTCTCCATCTGGGATCAAACTATTTTTAGCGAAGATCAGTTCCCACAAGACTTATACTATGGAACAGAATTCTCCAGAGAACAAATTAATAATGCACTAAGCAGCCCAAACCCTCTTGATATTGTACCCAGTACTGATGAGATCGGTCATGGAACTGCATTAGCAGGTGTTGCTGCCGGCTTTCCTCACTCTGATTATTTATTTACAGGAGTAGCACCAAAAGCTGAGATTGTTGCTGTGAAATTAAAAACTGCTAAGCCATACCTGAAGGAATTTTTTAAAATTCCTGAAGACTCCATATGCTATCAGGAAAATGATATTATTTTCGGTATAGAATATTTATTACAAACCGCCAAAAGATTAAAACGCCCTATGGTTATTTGTATAGGAGTAGGAACAAGTCAAGGTTCCCATGCAGAAGTAGGAGTATTAAGCTCTTATTTAACCAGAACCAGCAGGATACCTGGTGTGGTTGTCGTAATAGCTGCAGGAAATGAAGGAAACTTGGGACATCACTTTTTTAAGGAAAGTCCATCCGGTGATAACCTGAGCTTTTTTCAATTAAATGTAGGAGGTAATGAAAGCGGGCTCTCAATGGAATTGTGGTGTACAGCTCCTAATACTGTGTCAGTGACCATACTTACTCCTAACGGTGAAGATATTGTCCATATTCCCTCTATACCCCCTCAACGGGATACAATACAGGTAAATTATAAGAATACCGAGATTCTGATTGATTCCATTACAAAGGGAACTGTCTCAGGAGATCAATTAATAATATTTCGATTTGATCGCCCCGCTCCGGGAACCTGGGAATTTCGTGTAGAGGGTAGGGGAACTATTCCCACAAAATATCATGTGTGGCTGCCTATGCAAAACTTTATTTCCGGAGGGACCTTTTTCTTAAATCCGGTTAATGAAACTACATTAACTACTCCGGGTAATTCGGAATTTGCAATTGTAATCACTGCTTATAATCATATTAATAATACCTTATTCTATCATGCAAGTAATGGATTTACCTCCAATGGCTACTTCAAGCCGGATGTTGCAGCTCCAGGTATGCACATTTTAAGCCCCGTATTAAATAATGAGTTTGCACGATTAAACGGAACAAGTCTGGCAGCCGCACATGCTGCCGGTGTTGCAGCTATGATATTGGAATGGGGTGTTGTAAGAGGTAATTATCCTACCATGCATACCACGGAAGTGGGAAATTTATTAATCAAAGGCGCAAAACGATCCCCTGATACAACTTATCCAAATGAGCAATGGGGCTTTGGTATCTTGGACATCTTCAAAACCTATGTTGCATTAATAAATGAATTCTATGAGAGATAATAATAATATAATAATTTATATAATGAAAGTGGCAGTAAACTGTCATTCTGATCCTAAAGAGGGAGAACCCCAGAAAGGGTAGACAGCTGAATTCTTAGCGAATTCTATTTCCCAGTACTCATTCAGAATGACAGTTTGATTTCTAAACAATTTTTAAATTATATGCTGCATCAAAAACTTCTTTATTCAATTACATAAGCTTTTAATAAATTAAATGTATTTTCTAAGGCGTCTTTATGGGTTCTTTCCATTCCATGAGATGCATGTATTCCCTGTCCGATTAAAGCACCTCTAATATTATTACCGCCTCTTAAAGCAGCTGATACATCGGAACCGTAATGTGGGAATATATCCACTACGTAAGAAATATTATTTTCTTTCGCCAATGCAATTAATCTATTAGTCAGTTCATAATCATAAGGTCCGGAAGAATCTTTTGCACAGATGGAAACTGCATATTCGCTTCCATTTAAGTCTTCTCCCATGGCTCCCATATCAACGGCAATAAATTCTGTAATATCATCTGGAATCCAGCTTGCACCAAAGCCAACTTCTTCATAATTGCTGATTAGAAGTTTTATATTCTTTTTAGGAATTATATTTTCCTCTTTCATATATTTTAGTAGGCCAAGTAAAATTGCAACCGATGCTTTATCGTCTAAATGTCTGGATTTAATAAATCCTTCTTTTGTGTATATGAAATAAGGTTCCAAACTAATGTAATCACCGCTGTTAATACCAAGTTTTAAAACATCTTCTTTGGAATTTACAATTGCATCTATGCGGACTTCCATGTTCTTTTCGCTGCGTTCCAGGGTTCTGGCATCATCGTAAGTATGAACAGATGGACTTTTGGCCAATATGGTGCCGGTATAAACTCTTCCATCTCTAGTGTGTATCTTACAATAGCAGCCTTCTACACTCTGCATAGTGTAACCACCTACTAATGTAAACTTTAACATACCATTGCCGGATATGGAGCGGACCATAGCACCTAAAGTATCAACATGAGCGGATAGCCCTACCGTTTCTTCCCTATCTCCGGGAACAGATACAATTAAACCGCCTTTATTACTTAATTCACAGGAATAGCCGTATCTTTCCGCTTCTGATCTTACAAACTGTATTACATCCTTTGTAAAACCGGAAGGACTTGGAATATTCACTATAGTTTCTAAGGTCTTAATAATATATTCTATGATTTGCATGTTTTCACCCATTGAATCACATATGCTTACAGATGAGTTACTCTGTTTACAGATGGATACTCGTTTGCAGATGTAATACTCTGTTTTACAGATGTGATACTGCCACAACTAAATAGGTTGAAAGAATTACTTAGTGGCAACCTTTCTTAATTAATTTTCTTCAACCTTTCAAATACTATGCCCCTTAACGGAACTTTTAAAAAAACCAAGTTCTAAAGATGAAATCCAAAAGAGTTTCTTTTATAATCTGGGGATTCTTTTGGAGTTCTTCCCAATAGAATGCATGGCCTTTCATTGAACTACATGGAGTTCCCGAACTACGCAGTTCGTTAAGCATCGGGGTGATTCGGCTAAGAATACCATATTTCTTACACTTTTTCTACTTTTACCAAGTTTCTTCTTTTACAATTGAATATCTAATTCTACAGGACAATGATCGCTTCCAAAAACATCTTTATGAATAATACTATCCTGTATCTTTTCTTTTATCTTTTCCGATACAATGAAATAGTCAATACGCCACCCTACATTTTTCTCTCTTGCATGAAACATATATGACCACCAGGAATACGCTCCGGTTACATCCGGATAAAGATACCGAAAAGAATCTACAAAGCCTGCTTCTAACAATTCTGTCATCTTTCCCCGTTCTTCATTGGAAAAACCAGCATTTCCAACATTGGATTTGGCGTTCTTTATATCGATTTCATTATGAGCTACATTTAAATCACCACAAAGAATAATTGGTTTCTTCTTGTCCAATTCCACTAGGTAGTTTCTAAAGTCATCTTCCCATTCCATTCGGTAATCAATTCTAGTAAGCCCCCTTTGAGCATTTGGAGTATAGGCCGTTACCAAATAAAAATCATCAAATTCCAAAGTGATTACTCTTCCTTCGTCATTATGTTTATCCATTCCAAAGTCATAGGAAACAGATAAAGGCTCCTTCTTTGTAAAAACAGCGGTTCCGGAATACCCTTTCTTCACTGCGCTATTCCAATAAGGGGTATATCCTTCAAATGAGATCTCTGCTTGCTCCGGCTGCATTTTTGTCTCTTGTATACAGAATATATCCGCATCCACTTCCTTAAAAAAATCTTCGAAGCCTTTATTTAAACAAGCTCTTAATCCATTTACATTCCATGATACTAACTTCATAATTTCCTCCCTTCTACATGTTCATTAATATTTCTTCCAAATCTTTTACCGTTTCTGCAATTTGCCCTGCTCCTGCCTCTTCAAGCTCTTTACGGTTTCCAAATCCATAGAGCACACCAACAGAAGTAAGTCCATTCTCTTTCGCACCTGCAATATCATGAAAACGGTCCCCTACCATAACCACCTGATTAAGTTCAGTAATATGATTTTTCTCAAGGGCATAACGGATAACATCACCTTTTTTCTCTCTGGAGCCATCCAAGGTACTACCGCATATATCGGTAAAATATTTTGCCAGATCAAAATGCTCCATTATCTTTATTGCAAATACTTCCGGCTTGGAAGTAGCTACTACCAACTTCTTGCCGGCAGAAGATAATCTTTCGAACATTTCATTCATTCCTGTATAAACTTCATTTTCAAATATACCTTTTTCCCTGTAGTATTCTCTATAATGTTTTACTACTTCTTCCAGCTTATCCTCGTCAAAATTATAATACTCCTTAAAGCTGTCTCGTAATGGAGGGCCAATATGCCTCCTTAAAGAATTTAAATCCTCTATATCTATCCCCATTTTCTTCAGACCAAATTGAATGCTTTTTGTAATACCTTCCTGGGAATCCGTGATAGTTCCGTCCAAATCAATGAATATGTATTGAATCATCCTTCTTTCCTTTCTAAATTAAATAATAAAGTATAAATTTACTTTATTTTATCCTCTTATAGCGTAAAATGCAAGGTATCATTTCCACTCTTAAAGAAGGAACGTCATGAATTTCATTGACGGAATAGCCCCCTATGACGTATACTTAACTTGTATAAGGTTTATAAAGTTTCTATGTTTTAAAAGGTGTACAAAAGGTGCTCCTTTCCAGCAAAAAGTCTGGCAGGTATTAATGCCCTTCCATATGGTAAGACCATGACTTACAGACAGGTTGCTGAGGCAATTGGCAATCCAAAAGCATGCCGGGCTGTTGGAATGGCTAATAATAGAAACCAAATCCCCATTATAATCCCTTGTCATAGAGTCATTGGCTCCAACGGAAAATTAGTAGGATATGCCGCTGGACTTTATATTAAAGAAAAATTACTGGAAATGGAGGAAAATAAGTATGCTAATGCATAATACGATAACTTTTAAAAGTTTATATTCTTAGATATAAAAACTTTTAAAATCCTTATTATGAAGCATCTTCGTGAGTAATATGGGAAAAATATCAAGAGAATTAACCTTAAAATATGCACTTTTGCAAAGTGTATTCTGGATCTGTCAATGTTTCGTCTTAGGATTTGCAAATGTATATCTCAAGTCCAGAGGTTTTGATAATACACAGGTCGGTATAACACTTTCCCTGGCTTCTGTACTATCTATTATTATACAGCCTTTAGTGGCAGGCTTTGCAGACAGAACAACTAAAGTCTCATTAAGAACTATTACTATGGTTCTTATGCTTATCGTATTATCACTTGGAATTATATTAGTGATCATACCTGATTCCTACATATTTATAACCATTTGTTTTATGTTCATAATGGCCATTCAGATAACTTTGGTATCTTTATTAAATTCACTGGCATTAGAATATATGAACCTGGGAATCCATATGAATTATGGACTAGCAAGAGGAATTAGTTCCATTGCATTTTCCTTAACCTCATTTGGATTTGGTATTGTATTAAATTATCATAGCGGTAATATTCTGTTACCGATTTTTCTTGTAAGTTATGTATTATTCATAGCAGCCCTTATCCTATTTCGAATAGATACCAGCTCTTTACCTTTGCCGGAAAAGGAAGTTATAGAAACGGAGCAAAAGCAATCAGATGGTATTTTTAAATTTCTAAAAAATTATAAAAAGTTCACTATTCTGTTAGTTGGAATGACGATGGTTATGTATTCTCATAATCTTATTAATACATATTTAATTAATATCGTTGAAAATGTTGGCGGCGATAATACCGATATGGGATTATCTCTAGCCATTGCTGCAGGTTTAGAACTACCTACCATGGCCGTTTTCATTCTTATTGTAAAAAAAATTAAGTGCAGTACTCTTTTAAAAATTTCCGCGTTTTTCTTTTTTATAAAATCAGGTATCGTATGGCTAGCGCCAAATATGCTTACCATAAATTTATCACAATTACTTCAGTTATTTGCTTATGCATTATTTACACCGGCTTCCGTCTATTATGTTAACGAAATAATCGATGCCAAAAATGGCGTAAAAGGTCAATCCATGGTTGGAGTGGCTACCTTTAGTCTTGTAGGGGCAATCGGAAGTTTTACCGGTGGAAGAATCCTGGATACCAAAGGTGTTTCTGCCATGTTATTAGTTGGTACAATCGTTACGGGAATTGGATTTATCATAGTTTGCTTATCTACGGAAGATGCAAAGAAAGACGTAAGATAAAAGTTATCGCATTTCGTGTCCTTTGCCTGATGTCATATGGAGAACTCAAAAAGTGTTTTGTTAATATAGTACATCGTACCCATTTAAAAAATAAGAATAGGGAGTAATTCCCCTACTCTTATATGGTACGAAATTTTTATTTAGAAGATAACTTTATACTAATCGGAACGGTAACGACTTTTTGGACAGGTTTCCACACGTACAATGCAATTGTAAAGTCTAACATACTGTGAATCACAGTCCCCAATCCTACAAGAACTACAACAGATAATAGGTATCCTTTATCATAGTAAGCACTTGTCATACTGCTTCCCCAGTAGAAGAAGGTAACAATTGCCACTTCACTTATTGCATGAATTATGGCAATTGCCAAATTAAAAAGGAAGTTAGATTTACCTGTTGCTATTAGATTAGAATTTTTCTTTAAAGCATAGGCACCGATGACTGCAAAAATTGCATGGGATAAAGCACGTAATACAATAACAAGGGGAAATCCCGATATTAAGAACCCTAAGCCTGTTATGAATGCAACGGATATAGCTACTGCCGGTGATATAAACATGGCTATGAATACGGGTACATGGCTTGCCAGTGTAAAGGATGCCGGCTCTATAACTATCTTAGGTGCAATCATTGGAATTAATATTCCAAGTGCACAAAGAAGTGCTGCTATTGCTATGATTTGTACTTTGTTTTGTCTTCTCATATCTCTCCTCTTTTCTGCTTTAATAGATGCAAATTTTTTTCCTTTTATTTTGATTTCTACTTACTAATTTACTGTCTTGTCAGCTGTAATGTCATGTATATCTTATACTAATTTTTTTAAATTGTCAAGAAAAATAAGAGAGTTGTATAATGTTATATCTTGTAAAATATATCCCTCAGGATTAAATTTATAGATAAATTTTCATATTTACTTATAAAATTATTGTATATCTGAATTGTTAGGTATATAATTAACTTAAGTTTTTATATGTATTTGAATTAATAATACATACTAATATATGCGGATATAGTTTAATGGTAAAACGTTAGCTTCCCAAGCTGGTGTTGCGGGTTCGATTCCCGTTATCCGCTGTAAAATTTTAGGTAGTAAAAGATGCCATGGGGTTAAACTCCATGGCATAAACCTTTTCCAGGCATCTCAGCCCTAATTTTTCTCCTTTCAATAGGGTGACAATTGGACTTATTTGACATACTGGAGAGGTTTGAGCCACGTTATGATCACCCACAACAATGAAATCCCACCGGATCCTACGGATTGAGGATGGCCGGAATCGTAGCGTAAGAAGGTTGATGAACTTCTTATACTGTATAGAGAATGGAACATTATGCAAATCTTAACTGTGCTGCTTTGTACCTGTATGGTTCCATGATGGCAGCAGCATGAATATTCCATAACTTTACCATACAACCGCCTCTTTTCTGAAGGCGGTTTATGTGTTTTAACACAAAGTAATATTTTTGTCCCCAGTATTGACTTTGACGTTAGGTCAACTGATATAATAGCAATAGAATAACATGGAGGGCATTGTTATGGACTTAATGAAAATTACCAAGGTTACTGAAAAATTCGGGATATCCTCAAGATCATTAAGATATTATGAACAGGTAGGTCTGCTGCAAAGCCAACGTCCGGCCTTTGAAAAATACCGCTTTTATGATAGCAAAAACATCAATCGATTACAGCAGATTCTGGTGCTGCGGAAAATGCAGATTCCCATCAAGGATATTCTGAAAATATATGAAAGTCAGGACATGGCAATACTGGTGCAGAGCTTTGTCAAGCGAATTGAGGAAATCGATGATGAAATCAATACCCTCTCCCAGCTTAAAACTTATGTCAACGATTTTTTAAACGCTATGACCGCACATGGAATTACGCAAATATCTGCTTTGCCCCTGCTCTATGAAATGGTGGAATCTGAACTTCTAACCATTGAAAAACGGGATTTATCCATGGAAAGATTGAACACCCTTTCAGATAAACTGGCAAAACCGTTGAATATGGATATTGTAACATTGCCGTCCATGCTTGTGGTGACTTCTGTGAGAATGGGCAGCGGACTTTCAGACATGGATGGCTTTTGGGACTGGCTTTCTTCAAATCAAATTCCTTTTGGCAGGCCGGGAAGCCGAACCTTATTCGAGTATCAACATGGGAATGACATTATCTTAATGCAAAAGCTGGATAAACCTCCTGGGGATTGCCCCTTTGTGTACAGAGAATTTTCCGGTGGTTTATTTGCAGTTTCTTCTGCTTTTACCGATGAGGATTTAGGGGCTTTGCAGTACAGGATGTTACAGTGCTTTGACGATAACCCAAACTATGAAGTGGATTTTCAACACAATGGAGATTTACGGGAGGCAACCCTTATTGAATCCGTGTTTTCCCCAGATAGCAAACGCGAGCGGGTAAATATTTTTCTGCCTGTTAAGCAGCGCAAGCCTGATTTTTCTGATTATAACGACTTTGAGCAACTCCAAAGTATAACCTTTGAACAAATTGAAGAGGCCAATCCCATTTTACGTGAATATGACGTGGATTTTCATAAAATCATGCCGATTTACTACCCTCATTATGAGGTCTTGGAGAACGGTGAGGCAGAATTTATCGCATGGATTTCCGAAAGGAAGCTTAACACCAACGTTTCGGTAAGGTTACCTTTCCGTATTGATATCGAGTTTTTAGCTGAAAAGAAAAGCGAGGAATATCTTTGGGGAACCACCGAAGGCAGCCTGTGGTTTTCCCACGGAAACTGCACCTACACTATAAATGGGGAAAACTATGCCGACAAAGATCTGAAAAGTCATGCTATTTCTTTTCAGCAGCCTGTGCTGGGCAATGAATTTTCGTATTCCCATATGGGGGACATTCCCCATGATCAGTATAATAAGCTGACATGGATTGTAGGTAAAGAACATTTTGCTGTTATTTTAAATAACGAAGTTCGTTTTTGCGGAGTAAAGTTTCCTTATATGGATATGAATTTACACTTACAAACACCACAGACAATTATAATCGGTACAAACGGTCAGGGGAAAAAGCTGTTTCGCTCCATCAAAATCTCTCAGCTTAAAACCAAGCCGAAAGCAAATACAAAACAAGGAGAATTAATCATGAATGTTAAACAAAGCAATAATATTCTGCCTAATTTAAGACAAATCGTTCACCCTGAATATGGGGAAAATTACTGGTTCAACGGCTGTGCGGCTTTTTTGATGGAATGTCTTGGTGAAAAAGACTTTGATTATTGGTTTTTTGCAGGTCTGACAGGTGAAAATTTTACCCAGTTTTATTCAAAAGATTATTTTAGGGGAAACGGGATTGTGGATTATAACCTCAGTCTTGAAAATAATCAATCTTATCTTGAGAATATTTTCGCAAAAATCGGCTATGCAAGCACAAATGTGCCGATAAAACAATTACTTGCCAATCGGGGAATGTATATCCAAACCCTGATATCCTATATCGATAAGGGGATTCCCGTGATTTTAAGCGATTACGGTAAAAATCCCCATAACCGGTTTAGCTGGGGTGTACTTGTAGGCTATGAAGATTATGGAAAGACTCTGCTGTATATAGGCGGAGACGGCCAGGAACCTGACCGAATTGCTGTGGAAGACCTATTGCCCCATGGGTACGAACCTGAAAACAATCATTCCCACGGATGGCTGTTTATCGGTGAAAAGAAAGAAGATATTTCCTTAAAAGAAATATTCCGAAATTGTATTTTGACCTTGCCTGAGGTTTTATCCTTTGAAAATCCAAGCTATTGCTTTGGGGCAAAGGCTTTTCGTGCATGGGCAAGCAAAATCGAAAACGGATATTATAACGGTATCAAGGCAGAAGAATTTGATCCTTGGGGAATGTATACGGTTTATATCTGTGCCCTAGCCACGAACAGCGGCGGTTGTAAAGACTTTTTGGAAAAGGCATTTCAGCTAAATCCGGATTTGACGTTTATTCCGCAGATTGTTGAACTTTATGCTCAAACTGGCTGCTATTGGAACAATGACAACGGTACGGATCTGGAGGCTTTGGGCGGCGGATTTAATGTTACACTGAATGCCTTGCAGAATAAGGAGACGCCAGGGCAAATCGCAGCTAAATTATTGGAATTTGCAAAATGTATTGAGGATGTTGTTACCTTGATTGAATCCTTTCAGGAGAATAAACATGGCTGAAATATCTGTGTTCAACAGCAAAACCTGTACCACAAAGCATAGGAGAGCCAATTGTATTATTAAACAGGGATGTAAAACAAAAAATCTTTGATTTTATAGTTTTCACCTTTTTTACTATGAAATAAAAATCAAGTTAAAAAGATACCTGTTTTCATCTTTTTAGCTTGTATTTTATGGTATACTTTAAATAGATGAGTAGGAATCAAATCAGCTATTGCTATTAATATTAAAGCAAGGATAGGCAGATTAAACCTGGAAATATATAAGTGGTGTCATGTTAAAGGAGGCTATTATGGATAATAAAGAAAAATTCAAATATTTCTACCAACATGTTACTTCCAATAACCTTATTGAGGAAGTTCCAGAGTATGTATCAAATGACTGTACAATCAGGATAGGGGAAAAAATTATTCCGGTTGGTATAGATGGAATGAAGCAACACATTATTGAAGTTAAAAAAACATATCCAGATTTAAAGATGACAATTATACGTCAATATTGTGACGGTGAGTATGTTATTTCTGAATTTGTTATGGAAGGCACACATAAAGGTGAATGGTTAGGGATGAAGCCCACTGGTAAAAAATTATACATTACCGGCGTTGACATAGACAAAGTAGTAGATGGAAAAATCGTAGAACACGGAGGAGCAGCGAATACATTTGAAGCTTTGTTTGAAGCAAAGATTATTCAACCTGCTCCATAAAGGAAACCGATTTGAAATCATATATTATTGCTGGCTGAACCTGCGTTACCTGTTCATTCCATAAACAAAATTAGAAGCAAATAAAGGTATTAAGCGGAATTTCTTTAACACTGTTTGATCTACGGCACAAATTAAAAGCTGCATTTTGGTTAAAATGAAACTAAAAATGCAGCTTTTTATTATCTCAGTATATATCTTTCTATAAATGTCTTTTGTGTTCTTCACAACTGCTTCCTGCACAGGCATCTATAACCATATACAAGTCTTTTTACAGCTCAACATTTATACTCTTTCAAATATCAATTCTACTATCCCTTTCTCATCTTAATAATTCTTAATAATTGCTTTATGGAAACTAAATATTAAGCTACTATACTCTAATTAAGCAATTTAGATAGAGGAGTATGGAAGATGAAAATAATCATATTGACAGGAAAATTTGGTATGGGTCATATGACAGCTGCTTTAGCAGTCAAGCAGCAAATTGATAATAGTCATTTTAATGCTGATGTAGAAGTAATCGATTGGCTGGATTATATATCACCAAGATTAGCTAATAAATATTATTCATTTTTTCATTTTCTCGTGAACAAAGGCCGTAAGATATATAATATCAGGTATCGGCTTTTAGAAAACAAGAAAACAGACCAGAAACCAGATCTTAATGCAATTTTTAAAAAGTGCTTTACAAAGCTTATGGATGAAAAGAAACCGGATATAATAATTTCCACGCTTCCTGTTTGTTCTCAGTTCATGTCTATGTATAAGGAGAAAACCGGTTCTTGTATTCCTTTAATTACCTGTGTCACAGATATTACCGGCCATTCTGAATGGATTAATAAGAATACTGATTTTTATTTCGTAGGCTCACCGTCTGTAACAGATAAATTTATATCAAAAGGCGTATTACCGGATAAAATATTTGAAACCGGGTTGCCGGTTCGATTAGAGTTTCTTAATAACGATTTTTTTAAAAGCACCAATAGTAAGGATTTAAGACATATTCTTATTATGGGCGGTGGACTTGGAATGCTCCCTAAGACTTTCAACTTTTACGAAAGCTTAGAGCTATTACCCAACACAAAGGTTACAATAATAACCGGCAAAAATAATGGTTTATATGAACGTCTGAAAGACAGATATCAAAACATTACCGTGTTAGGATATGTTGATAATGTCTATGATTACATGAAACAAGCAGATATTATTATTACAAAACCAGGGGGAATTACGACTTTTGAAGCAATTTATGCAGAGGTTCCTATATTGGCTTTAAATCCATCACTGCAACAAGAGATATATAATGCACAATACATTCAGAAAATGGGCATTGGTACCATTATTCATGGTAATAGCAAACAATGTCTGGAGGAAATTGAAAAAATGCTGGATTATTGCCATTTAGATTACTACAAAAGTAATATTCAAAAGCTTAAAGGCCAGTTAAGTAAATATAAATTAACTAAGGTTCTTGAAATGACCATATGTGAAGGAAATACTTTGGCAAATAATGGTTTTAAGAATATATACCAGCCAATAAGGGAGGATTACAATATAAATGAAAAGATTAGTTTTAACATTCGATGACGGACCGGACCCGATTTATACCCGAAAGATATTGGACATTTTAAAAGACGAAAACATAAAAGCTTCTTTTTTTGTAGTGGCCAAAAATGCCCTTCAATATCCTGAATTAATTGAACGGATGAAAAATGAAGGACATTGTATTGCCCTCCATTCTCTGGAGCACAGGCATGCCTTTTTATGCGGTTATGGGTATACGAAATACGATTTTTCAAAAAGCTTAGAATTATTGCATAATATGGATTGTAATATAAGATATTATCGTCCCCCATGGGGTGTAAGAAATATTTTTACCAAAATATTTGTTAAGAAGCATAATTTACAAATGGTATTATGGGATGTTATGGTTGGAGATTGGAAAGCCGGTAATACTCCTGAGATATTGGCAAATAAAATTGAGAAAAAGATTTTTGATGGTGCCATAATTTGTCTTCACGATGGCTGTGAGAAGTATGGGGGAGTTAAGGGCTCTCCTTTTAACACCATAGATGCCCTTAAGATAGCAATACCAAAATTAAAAGAAGAAGGTTACAATTTTGTAACTGTCGAGGAGTTTCTTAATCATGCATGATCAAAGTATAAAAGCCAGAAAGCAAATAATCAGCATCCTGATTCTATTGGTACTTATTGTTATTACCATTTTATATTACCTTAAAGGATATACTTTACAAGATTTACAGAATGCATTAGCAAATGCTAATTTTGCTTATCTTTTTGGCGGATTTTGTATGATAATTATCTTTGTTATTTGTGAAGCGATAAATATCTATCTAATACTAAAAACCCTGAACCACAAAATACCTTTTTTCAGATGTTTTGAATACTCAAGCATTGGTTTTTACTTCAGTTCTATTACGCCTTCTGCCAGCGGAGGACAGCCGGCTCAAATATACTATATGAAACAGGATAAAATCCCTATGGCTGCATCTTCCATTACAATTTTTTTTATTGTATATGTTTATCAAATAGCCATGATCCTCATTGGCTTTATTATGACTTTGCTTCGTTTTTCTGAGGCATTATATTTTATAAGTAAACTGCGTTATTTATTTATATATGGTATGATTATGAATACAGGGGCAATCTTTATTTTCTTCTCACTTATGTACTCTAAGAAATTAGCCCCCTCTATTGTAGCATTTATCTTAAAGGCCGGAAATAAATTAAGGCTGGTTAAGAACATAGATGAGACTAAAAACAGATTTGATAAAAGCCTTGTATCCTATCATGAAAAGGCTATGATATTAAAGACACATCCTTTATTGTTTTTAAAAATATTGTTATTCTCAATAATACAGATGCTGGCTTTAAATTCAATACCCTATCTGGTATACTGTAGTATGGGATATAGGACAAAGGGTATTCTTGATATGATTACCTGCCAGTCAATATTGACAATTTCAGTTTCGGCAGTCCCTCTGCCTGGTGCAGAAGGGGTTACCCAAGGTGGTTTTTTACAGGTATTTAATGCATTTTTCCCATCGGATATGTTAACCTATGCCATGCTGATTAATCGAGTTATAAGCTTCTATTTACCCTTGCTATTAAGTTTTATTTTTTATATTTTTACACATATCAGAACTACAAAACAGTCTATCCGAGGTGATTTTCTTGAAGGAAAACAAAATTAATATCTTAGTTGCAGATGATGATGCCGATATTCGTGAAATCCTTGAAATCCTTTTAAAAGCAGAAGGTTTTGATGTTATTATGGCTTCCGACGGAAAAAAGGCTATTGAATTAGTTGACGAAA
The DNA here is from genome assembly GCF_900115365.1 of Anaerocolumna aminovalerica. Lineage (GTDB taxonomy): Bacteria > Bacillota > Clostridia > Lachnospirales > Lachnospiraceae > Anaerocolumna > Anaerocolumna aminovalerica. Next base: position 9,725 of record NZ_FOWD01000050.1, on the reverse strand, counting down.
ATATTGATTTAATCATTCTTGATGTGGCCATGCCGGAGAAAAATGGTTTTCAGGTATGTAAAGAAATCCGTAATGTATCCATTGCACCTATTTTATTCTTAACTGCAAAAGGTATGGAATCTGATAAAGCAATTGGATTTTCCGCAGGTGGGGATGACTATATGGTGAAACCATTTTCCAATGCTGAATTGATATTTCGTGTAAAAGCCTTGCTGAGGCGTTGTTATCATTATCAACCCTTTAACAAAGAAAAGAAAAATATTTACAAAATAGATAATATTATTATGGATGATAATACGAAAAGTGTTACGGTAGATAATATTCCAATTACATTAACTCCCATTGAATACGACATATTATGTTTAATGATGAGATATCCTAATAAGGTTTTTTCTGTGCAGAATCTTTACGAATCCATATGGAGCCAGGATTATTCTTATTTAGATAATAATACAATTGTTGTCCATATAAGTAATCTTAGAAAGAAAATTGAGAAAGATCCAAAAAATCCACAACATTTGAAAAGTATGTGGGGAAGAGGGTATTATGTGGGTGAATCGAATAAAGTCTTCTAAACTGGAATTAAAGCTGATGCTTAAGGTTGCCTCCTCAGGCTTTATATGCATTCTTATTTATTTATTATTGATTAATCTTGCAGTCTATTATATAGATCATATGAATGTGAATTCGGAAGTATATCATGAAAAAATCCTGAATACAAGCCAGGATTTTCAGAATTATATAACGGAAAACGAAGTTTCAATTAAAGACATTAGTGCTATTAAAGCCTGGGACAAAAAACAAAACTTAACTCATATTAAACTAGTTGATAACAACAAGGTTATTTATGATTCCTTAGACTATATTGTTCGAATTACTCCAAAAGTATCCTACATTTATTATGCGCCAGCCAAAAATCCATTTCAGGTAATAACCTTCCGTGATGGAGAAGCCAGCTTATATGTAACTATTTTATTTAAGCAGCGGATTGAGCAAAGACTGGATTATATTATAGGAATATTTTGCGTTCTTTTGTTCTTTATTTCAATATTTAGTGAATTTAAGAAGCTTGTAAGAGATATATTAGAAATTAAAAAAGGGATTCAGATTCTGGAAGGCGGTAATTTAACCTTTGAAATCCAGTCAAAAAGAAAAGATGAAATTACGGATCTGGTTAATTCAATCAATCGCATGAGCAAGGAATTAGACTTACAGAGAAAAGAAGAGGAAATATTAAAGCAAAAAAATTATGATTTAGTTACATCCATCTCCCATGATATCCGCACACCACTGACTACCGTTAATAGTTATATTGATTTAATACTGGAAGGAAAGTATTCAGATGCTGTTGAACTCAATCGGTTTCTAACAAAAATAAAGGAAAAATCCATTCTGATTAATGACTTGACAGATAACCTTTTTTCTCATTTTCTAAATCAGAATAAAGATTATTCCTATAATTTTGAAACCATTATCGGAAATGAATTTATAATACATTTACTCAGCAGTATGGAAGAAAGCTTAAAAGATAAGGGATACCAGGTAGTTATTGAATTGGATTTACAAGACGAGTTCTTCTTAAAGGTTGACATAATGCAGATTGAGAGAGTATTTAATAATCTGGAAGGGAATCTTATTAAATATGCCAGAAAGAGTGAGCCTATCATTTATACCGCTTCTCTCGTTAATAACAACCTATATATTACCGGTAATAATTATATACTGGAGAATAACCCTCTTGACAGTCATGGTGTAGGAATCATTAATTGTCAGGAAATCATTAAACTACACTTAGGGGAAATGAGAACCTTTATTGAGAATGAAAATTATCATGTTATTATAACTCTCCCTGTTTACCTGTTTCCATAAACCCATGTTGTTTTGCAGATGTAGTTATCTTCCAGGCAACCCAACGTCTGGAAGTGTCGTTTATGCCTGGATGAATGACAAGAAGTCTTATATTTCGACATTTTTTTATTAACATACCAGCAATTTTGTGATATAATCCTTTTTAGCATGTTCCTTCGATTCATTCTATTTCATTTTCATTTTTCTAGCCGTTAAATAAAATAAATAAAACTGAAGGTTTCATGCTGTTTTAATAGCTAATATTTATTATATAGATATCATATAACAGTTTTTTATTGAAAATAGTCCAATATCACATTGATATCAGTTGGGTGTTCTTGTCCTTCGACTTCTGGCCTATACTCTAATTATAAATAGATTTCTAATTCATGGCTTCCTTCTTTTAATTTTACCTGCATTTTTTTGATTATTTATCATATTATTAATTAAGATTTTAAATAATAGGTAAATTTATGGATAATCCTCAACACCGTCAGACACATGTTCACGAAATCCTGGGAAGCGTTCAGATAGCTGAGTTGCAAGATCCTCATAGCCATCGATTTGCTACTATTTCTGGTGATGCTATTCCATATGGTACGGATCATTATCATGAAGTACTATTTAAAACAGATTTTTTCAGGGAACATTATCACGAATTTCATGGCAATACCACTACTTCTATACCTGTGGGGAATACTCATGTTCATTATCTGGAATCTGTAACTACTGTTGATGATGGTCATTCCCACAGATTCAAGTTTGCAACATTAATCGACGATCCCACAAGTAATAAGAGTTAATATCTGATCTGGTAATTACATTTTACACCTTAAGTACCAAATAAGTACTTCCCTGTGGCAGCTCCACTATATCCCTATACATTACATATTTATATTTTAAAAAACGAGTAGCCACCCATTGAGAGGCTACTCGTTTTTCTAATATCCATATAAAAATATATAAATATACTTATTTATATATCAATTCCCTGATACATATTATTTATAAAGTTCCACTAATTTTAACAGATGTTCATATCGTTCCTGTGCAGCCTTTTCAGAATCACTATATAGTTTTTCTGCACGCTCAGGGAAGGAACGATGTAAACGGCTGTAACGTGTTTCATTATTTAAGAATTCTTTATAAGAACCATCTCCCGGTTTAGAAGTCAATGTAAATGGATTCTTTCCTTCTGCTTTAAGAGCAGGATTGAAGGAGAATAGATTCCAATATCCAGCTTTAACAGCAGCTTTCATTTCATCCTGACAGTGGTTCATGCCTCCCTTGATTCCGTGAAGTTCACAAGGTGCATATCCGATGATTAAGGATGGTCCGTTATAAGCTTCTGCTTCAGCAATAACTTTAACAGTCTGAGCTGGGTTAGCACCAAGAGCAACTTGTGCTACATATACATAACCATAGCTCATAGCGATTTCAGCAAGGCTCTTCTTTCCAATCTCTTTACCGGCAGCCGCAAACTGACAAACTTCACCGATATTAGAAGCTTTAGAAGCCTGTCCTCCTGTATTGGAGTACATTTCTGTATCGAATACCATAACATTTACATTCTCTCCTGAAGCAAGTACATGGTCAAGTCCACCGAATCCGATGTCATATGCCCATCCATCACCACCAAGAATCCATACGGATTTTTTAGCAAGGTATTGTTTCTTTTCAAGAATTTCCTTAGATAATTCACATCCTGCAGCAGCTGCTTTTTCAAGTTCAGCAACTAATACGTCAGTGGCAGGAGTGTTTTCTGTTGTATTATCTTTTGTTTCCATAAACTTAGCAATAGCAGCTTTTAATTCTGTGGATGCTTGTTCAGAAGCAGCAACCTTCTCAAGTTTAGCGATAACTTGATCACGAAGAGTCTTCTGTCCTAAATACATACCGAATCCGTGCTCTGCATTGTCTTCAAATAAGGAATTAGCCCATGCAGGACCCTTTTTGGAATCTTTATTAACTGTATATGGACAAGTTGCAGCAGGACCGCCCCAGATAGATGAACATCCTGTAGCATTAGAAATATACATTTTTTCACCAAAAAGCTGTGTAATTAAACGAGCATAAGATGTTTCAGCACATCCTGCACAGCTACCTGAGAACTCAAGAAGTGGTTGATTAAACTGAGATCCCTTAACTGTAGTATCAGCTGGCATTCCTGGTTTCTTACCTACATTAGCCACTAAGTAGTTAAATACTGGTTGCTCTTCTGCCTGAGATTCCTGAGGAACCATGGTTATAGCATTGGAAGGACATACTGTAACACATTCGCCACATCCCATACAATCTAAAGGAGATACGCTCATTGTGTACTTGTATTCACTAGCCTTAGGCTTTGTATCAGAAATCTTAATGTTAGAAGGTGCCGCTTTTACTTCCTCATCACTTAACATAAATGGACGAATAGTAGCATGGGAACATACAAATGCACATTGGTTACATTGAATACATGTTTCCGGATTCCATTCTGGTACAGATACAGCAATACCACGTTTTTCATATGCGGAAGCACCTATTTCAAACTGTCCATCTATATGCTCTACAAATGCAGATACAGGTAGATTATCACCATCCATTAAGTTAATAGGATTCATAATATTCTTAACCATCTTAACTGTCTTTGGAAGACCTGTTATTTCTGTTTCCGGAGCATCTGCTTCTGGATTAGACCAGGAAGCTGGAACTTCTACTTTATGAAGAGCATCTACACCGGCATCAATTGCTTTGTAGTTCATTTCTACTACTGCATCACCTTTTTTACCATAAGATTTCTTAGCAGCAGCTTTCATATACTCAATAGCCTTTTCAATTGGCAGAACATTTGCTAATTTAAAGAATGCTGACTGAAGAATAGTATTAGTACGTTTACCCATACCAATCTCAATTGCTTTATCAATAGCGTTGATTGTATATAATTGAATGTTGTTATCAGCTATATATTTCTTAGCTTCGGCATTCAACTTAGTGCTTAATTCTTCATCGGACCATTGACAGTTGATCATAAAGATTCCGCCCGGTTTCACATCCTGAACCATCTTATATCCTTTAACAACATAGGATGGGTTATGACATGCCACAAAGTCAGCCTGATTTATATAATATGGGCTCTTAATTGGTTTGTCACCAAAACGAAGGTGTGAAATTGTAACACCGCCGGTTTTCTTAGAGTCATATTGAAAATATGCCTGAATATACTTATCTGTATGGTCACCAAGAATCTTAGTTGAATTCTTATTAGCACCTACTGTACCATCACCGCCAAGACCCCAGAACTTACACTCTACAGTACCTGCTGCGGAAGTAATAGGAGCTGGTTTTACTTCCGGTAAACTTAAGTTTGTAACATCATCTATGATACCGACTGTAAAACGTGCTTTCGGAGCATCTTTCTGCAATTCTGTGTATACAGCAAAGATAGATGAAGGCGGTGTGTCCTTGGAACCAAGTCCATAGCGACCGGCTGTAAGGATAACATCATTCATCCCTGCTTCACGAAGAGTTACAGCAACATCAAGATAAAGAGGATCCCCTAATGCACCCGGTTCTTTTGTACGGTCAAGAACAGCGATCTTTTTAACTGTCTTAGGTAATACTTTCATAAGGCTGTTAGATACCCAAGGGCGATATAAACGAACCTTAACAAGTCCGACTTTTTCACCTTTCGCTGTTAAATAATCGATAACTTCCTCAGCTACATCACAAACAGATCCCATAGCAATGATGACACGGTCAGCATCCGGAGCTCCATAATAGTTGAATAAATCATAATCTGTACCAAGCTTTTCATTAATCTTTGCCATGTATTTTTCAACAACAGCAGGTAAAGCATCATAAGCTGTGTTACATGCCTCACGATGTTGGAAGAAAACGTCTCCATTTTCATGAGAACCACGCATAGCAGGGCGCTCCGGATTTAGTGCATGTTCACGGAAAGCTTTAACAGCATCCATATTGCACATTTCCTTTAAATCTTCAAAATCCCATTTTTCTATTTTTTGAATTTCATGAGAAGTACGGAATCCATCAAAGAAATTGATAAATGGAACTTTTCCTTCAATTGTTGCAAGATGTGCAACTGGGCTTAAGTCCATTACTTCTTGTGGGTTTGATTCAGCTAACATAGCGAAACCTGTCTGACGACAAGCGTATACATCACTATGGTCTCCAAAGATGTTAAGAGAATGTGTAGCTACAGTACGTGCAGATACATCGAATACACACGGAAGTTGCTCACCAGCAATCTTGTACATATTAGGGATCATTAGAAGAAGTCCCTGAGAAGCTGTAAATGTAGTAGTAATTGCACCTGCAGCAAGAGAACCATGAACTGTTCCTGCCGCACCTGCTTCGGATTGCATTTCAACAACCTTTACCTGGTTACCGAAAATATTCTCTAATCCTGCAGCAGACCACTGGTCAACAACATCGGCCATTGGACTTGATGGTGTAATTGGATAAATAGCGGCAACATCTGTAAACGCATATGCTACATGAGCTGCAGCCGTATTACCATCCATTGATTGTTTAGCTCTAGTCATTTAAAATTTCCTCCTTTTTGATTCACAGTCGTCAAATTTCCCTGTTAATCGACATAATTCTATCATTTATTTAAAAGTTTGTAAAGGTCTGCATGCCTCAATTAGTTATAAAATTATCAATGTATAATTGTAAATATTGTAGGCAAATAATGAAGAAATTTCCTAATAGCAGTTGCCATTTTGTAAATTTACTATATAATTATTTTATTTAAGAATTTTTTTATAGTTAAAAAGGGGAAGCATATAAATAATAAACTATTGCTGTTATAATGCTGAAGAGCATCTTCTGCAGCAAGGCGTTTACTACACTAAGTTCCAGATTATGTAACCATCAATAGACTAGACTTCTCACCCTTAATAAAGAAATCATACGATTTCTTCTTATCCATACATTCACATAAAAATAGGAGCTCTATTTGAGCTCCTTTCTTTTCTTCATATTGTCTAAAATGTCATTGGTCTTATCTAAAACATCTTCTTTGATATCCTCTAGTTTATTTCCAATATCCCCTTTAATGGTCTGCATTTTCCCTTCAAACTCCATTTCATTATCATCAAAAACCTTACCCAATGATTCCTTTACTTTACCTAAGACTTTATCTTTTTCATTCTTAATACTATTTTCCACAACTGCACCTCCTGTCTGAACTACCGGAAATATTTGTCCATTTCCGGTATGTTTACATGTATCATCCGTTTACCATACACATACTAACAGTAATAATATGTGTATAATTTTTCTAATTTATTCTGACAATTATGTTATCTTTAACTTATCCTTATTATGTGTGCAGTTGAATTGAAATGTTTTTGTTAAAAAAACATATACTTTCTGTTCAATGTATCATACCAATACTTTTTGTTAAAGTATCTTGCCATATATTTTTCCATAATTTTATTAGAGTATAATTTCTATAAAATTCGATAACAGTTTCGAGATACATTTCTCACAATCTAATCCAATAAAAAATATAAAAAATAATTATATCAATCCCTGCTTTTTTATAAGCTCCTTAAATAATCTCCTCCACCAATTCCCACAAGATTTCTGATATATCTCCACTTAATATATAGTCGGCCATATGGTCATTTGGAGTACAGTCCTTATTTATAAGGATTAATTTATCCCCCTTATAATACTGTAACAGCCCTGCCGCAGGATATACCACTAAAGAAGTACCTCCTACAATCAAAACATCAGCATTCTTAATAGCATGAATTGCATATCTATAGATATTATCATCAATGGATTCTTCATATAAAACAACATCAAACCTTATAGTGCCTCCACAATCTTCGCACTTTGGTACACCAACCCTATGAAAGGCATATTCTGATGAATACCTCTTCCCGCATTTCATACAATAGAATCTGGTAGCATTTCCATGAAATTCAATAACATTTTTAGAGCCGGCAAGCTGATGAAGTCCGTCAATATTTTGCGTAACAATGGCTTTCAGTTTCCCTTTTTCCTCCAACTTAACCAGCGCCTTATGGGCATTGTTGGGTTGTGCATCCGGATAATACAGATTATTTCTAAAGTAATCATAGAATTCCTTGGTATGCTTTGTAAAGAAAGTATGACTTAGCATATATTCTGGTGAATAATCAGTACCGGTTGCTCTGTTATACAAACCGGTGGCAGATCGAAAATCCGGAATATTAGAGGCTGTGGATACCCCTGCACCTCCAAAGAATACAATATGATTACTTTCTTTTAAAATTTCTTTAACTTTATTTAAGGTTTCTTTATTCATGGCATTTACCTCCTATCATTAGCAGAATCACTTGTACTAACTTATAATTATAACATATAAAATAGTATCCAGAAAGGCAACTTTATATTTGAAATAGTATAAATAACATCCTCAAACTGCTTTAATAAGATTCTAAATGATTCTGCTTTCCGGACTCTTACTCTCTTTCAAAAGCAGTTATAAGAGAACAAAAAAATAATTAAGAATATTAACTTCGTTATAAGACAGTATTGTATTGTAAATGCAGCTTGTAAATTCTTAAAAATATAATTGGATAGTTATTTATTGATAAAACGGTAACTAAGTACAGACATTTCACATAAAATAATTTCAATGACACATCTGGGGTATGCATAATGAATTATACAATATTTAAAATTATTGAATCAGTAATTTTTGTAACCGCATTATCTACCGATGCATTTATTGCAAGTTTAGCCTATGGTAGTAACAAAATTAAAATTCCCATGATTTCAGCCTACGTAATCTCGTTCTTATGTACTGTTGTACTAGGAATTTCACTTTTACTTGGTACTTTTCTCAAACCATATATACCTGGTGTGGTATTACATCTGGTTTCCTTTGGTATCTTATTTGTTTTAGGCATCATCAAGCTACTGGATAATATAATAAAATCTATAATTGATAAACATACCGTAATAGATAAGCAAATCAAATTCAGTCTGCTAAATCTAAACTTCATTTTAAATATCTATGCTAATCCGAAAGAAGCCGATATCGATGATTCGAAAATACTTTCACCCAAAGAGGCTTTATCCCTTGCTATCGCTTTGTCCATTGACAGTTTGGTGGCTGGTGTTGGTGCGGCATTGGCAAGTGTTAGTATATTAGCAGTCTTAATATCATCTTTGCTATTTAGTGTTCTGGCTGTAAAATTAGGAGAATATTTAGGGAATAAGCTAAGTGACAAAGTACCTTTTCGCCTATCCTGGCTAAGTGGTATAATATTAATATCTCTGGCTTTTATAAGGTTATTCTAAATAAGTAAACAAAATCAGCACCCTAACCCTTTGGTATTTTAGGATGCTGATTTTGTTATTAAAAGAGATGAACTCTCACCATTCATTTCTGAAAGAAATTGGCACTATGGAGAAATGAACACTAGAAATGACACTTCACTACGTAGGATGTAAATAGTAGGATGTAATTACGAAAAAATGTTAAAAAAATTGAATAGTGTCTTTAATAACAATACAAACGAACATAAAAAAGTGTCTTCGGCACATCAGCTCCCCTAGCCCCTCATTCATGAGGGGAATCTGGGGGTTTCTTTTTTTGTCATTCTGTTTCATAATAGTCATATGAATATATTACAGAAGATTTTCAATGACAATTATGAAATAATTAAATATTCTCTTCATCCTCGCCATGTTGTTATGGAAAACATTGAAAAGATGATTAACTGCGGCGATCCTTCCTTTGGCGGTGCCATGTACGGCTGTTCCCATTGTGGTGAACTTAAATTCGTTCCGTTTCGCTGTCACTCCAAGTTTTGCCCTACCTGTGGCAACAAGTACTCCAACGACCGCTCTACCATGATGTCTTTTAAGCT
>NZ_FOWD01000051.1 GCF_900115365.1 Anaerocolumna aminovalerica | reverse complement strand
CAAAACTCCACTGCCGTTCCAGCGGTAAAGCTACTTGATTTTCTATCCCATCTGGTCCATACTAAAATCATTCTAAGATGGGAGGCACCGCAAATGGATCCAAAACAACTAGAGGAACTCAGACAAAAATATATCAAAAATCCTCCGGAAGGAATGACTGCTAAGCTTGTTCGGAACATGACTGATTCTGATCTGCTCGACATGCATTACTTTCTGATCGAGGATGATGACCTTGATGAAGATGAATTGGAAGAAGGTTTTTATATCTTCTAGCAATATCGTCTATTCGTTATGCCCGCTTTCAGCGGGCTATTCTAATTCAAGGGTTCTCCAAAGGAGAACTTTCCTATTCAACAAGAAAAAGGAAAATGCACAGTCCATACATTTTCCTTCCTCTTAAAAATACTTAATTAATTATTTTCTAATATTACTTAAATCGTAATTTACCCACTCTTCCATCCACCATTTTCTATCTTTTGCGTAATCCTGTCCATCTCTTTGGTCATACTGAACACTGGTAAAGCAGCCCCACCAGAAGATGCCGGAACCATACACATTGGCACCTTCAGCAATTGCCTGTCTCAGGCCTATCACAGCATTTTTTATATTCTCTATTTCCGGAAGATGGTATACTATAATTCCGCTATTAGGATCCGGCCATCCCGGTGATGATTCATAACCTTTTGTATCGTATACCGGCATGGTAGGACTAAGCTGGCAATCCTTGTTATTACTTGCTTCAATAGCTTTGCTATATCTTAAAATATTATATCTCCAGAACTCTATAAATTCTTCATCTGTATCTACCTCCCCTGCACCGGGACCATTGGAGTCATAGAGCATAGGATTTATCATATCCACGATATTGGCTATTTCAACAATTGCTTCGTGAGGCAAATACATTTCTAAAGCTGTTGTGGCTATGGATAAATGCTTATCCTTTCCAATTGCCACACGGATCTTTTGAAGTAAATCAATCAGGTCCTTATTATGTTCTTTTCTAAAGGGTTCCATATCAACCTGTATTCCGTCAAATTTGAATTCGGTGATCAATCTGGCACACTCATTGGCTATATTCTGTCTGATATCTTCTGACTTTATAACATGTTCCCATAATGAACCATTAATAGTAGCTATAATTTTCTGGTCAGGCTTAAACTTTCTTGAACCTGTAATCCATTGGTGCGTCAGCGCAATATCCGCCTCTGTTTGCGGCATCTTCCCATTAGCATCAAAAAATCCAACATCGCAGAATTGGTATTCAATGGCATAATCATCTAACTGCTGAACAAAATCTCTTATTGATTTATCGGTGAAGGCTCTTTTATCGTTCATTTCAGCTATGTGCATATAGGCAAAATTGTGTTTATTAACAGCTTCTACATCAGGAATTCCATACATAGGAGGATATTCTGACAAATCCGCCCATGTGCTGTCATAATTTTTAAGCCACTGATCCCCTGCTTCATTAAAAGGTGTTATTTTAACCCAGTCAATAAGCATTGTATCGGTATCAAAATTAGGAACCCCTGCCCAATTATTAGGGAACCATACTCCTAACCAGAATCTTCCTGCCGCATAAGGAATGTTTTCCCTGCTTGTATATACTTTCACATCATCAATAAAAAACTCTACTCTTGGATCCGCTGGATCAGTATGCCAGTCAAAACGGTATGTGTGCCATTCTCCATCTGTTATTCCATTTTCAGTTCCAAAAAGAGTTGGTGTGTCAACTACAGAAGTTGTATTATAATCTTCTACTACCCAGGTTGTAGTCATAACTTTATTCACCGCTTTTTTTCCGCTTTGCTCTCCAGGCATTTCTATGTCTATTTCATGATTTTTCTCACCGTCATTGAAATAGGTCCAGAATGCTGAGCAGGCTCCAAGTTGTGGAAGAACCTTTGCTCTGACTTCATATCTGCCTGAGCCATAGAAATCCTTAGTAGTGATTACACCGCCTGTTCTCTTTCCATCATTTCTTTGTACCAGGGTACCGGATGGTTCCCTGGTAATACCTCTAATCTCTCCTTCATACAAGTCCCCACGTCCGGTAATTTCTACAACTCCATTATTTACAGTGACATTTTCAGGTATAACACCGCCATTTACATCTGCTCCGCCCCATTGAGCCTTTCCTATCAGCCATTTTGCCGGATCTATACCATTGGTAAAATCATCAAAGAATACACCGTAGTCAGCTGGTTTTACAGCCGTTATAACACCGGGACCCTTTATCTCTCCACCGGCTCTTTTCAGTTCTATACCATCAAGATATGCGGCACCTTCCCCAGGATTTTTATATATAAAAACTTGCAGCATTACTGTCCTTTCCGGTATTGTAAATTTTAGTGATTTCTGCTCATACTCAGTAGTAGTAAATTCAATACCAAATTTTTTAAAAGGTTTTGGATTGGCACCGTCAAAGCAGTCCACTCCAAGTATGGCAGCTTCTCCTGCTACATCCACCTTACCAAACCCCGTTATTTCAAAAGTTTTGCCTGAACCTGTTTCTTCAATAATCTGGCCCATACCTCCATCATCAAGAAGCTTTATTGCTTTGGAGCCTTTAGCTACTACATCTGTTACAACAAATGCATTTCCCCAGTCATCCCAATTTTCCTTATCTTGTTCAAAGCTACCGTTTTTTAATAGTATTTCTTCCGGGAGGGGCACACCTTTTTGTATCAGGCTTATATTATCAAAATATGCATAAGTTTCTTTCCCCTTAGCAGAAGGATTCTTGTAAACATACACTTGAACCGCAGTTGTTCCCGGTACGGTCTTAAAGGTTCGTATCTTTTCTATGTATTTTGTAGTGGAAAATTCTACTCCGAATTTTCCTCCCGGAAGCTTCTTCCCTTCACTGTTAAGACAGTCCACTCCCAGATAACCAATCTCCCCATTTTTGCTTACTTTTCCCCAACCAGATAGAGAAAATTCTACACCTTCAGGTATATTATTGATAATTTGTCCCCTGCCACCTTCACCTTTACCGATTCTAATTGAATTGGTACCGTCTACTCCGGTTGACACATTCACTTTTGTTTGTCCTATACCGTCACTATCCCCATCAAGATCACTGTCCCAACCGGTGATAAAGGCAGACGAAGCCCCATCCTTATTATCAAAGGGTCCTTCAAAATCTCCGTTTACCACAAGATTCGTAGCAGCAGCTGCTACTGGTGTTGAACCAGAAGCTGCCAGCATAATAGCTGCTAATATTACTAAAATACTTTTGTAAACCTTTACATTCAATTTTTTCATCTTTGCTCTCCTTTTCTTAAATAATTTAAGCCCATAATATCCTTCTCCTTCTTTCGGCTTTTTAGATTTCCTTTATTCCTTTTTCATAGCTCATTCACAAGATTTATATATGACTAAGTATTGATGGGGTAACCATATAATGCCAATAAGAAACACGGGTGGGGCCGCCCTTTTCTTCTCCTGCAAAGGTAAGTAATTCTTCCTCTAATTCGTCAATTCTTTCAATGTCATGATTCAGATATTGTTCAATCCTTGACTTTGCAGTAGAAACACGTTGTATTAATCCACCAATACGCAAATCAATATTATCAAGGCCAAACACTTTATTCTCCTTTAGCCACTGCACATGAAAGGCTTCCAGAAATTCCTTTATATCCTCTATAAGCTTAGGAAGTAATTTTGATGCATAAACCTCTAATATATTTCTATCGTCCTTTTTATAAGCTTCTCTTAGCTGGATTCCTGCCACACACTTTAGTTCTAATATTTTTGCCATTTGATATTGGGTTTCAAAAATATAGTTAAAGCACCCATTCCTTTTCCTCATAACATTAAAATTCTCTCCACAGAAATGAAAATGTTCTCTGTAAGCTTCCCCATCAATATGCTTATCAAAAAGGCCAAGCAGTATGTCCTGATAAAAAATATATTTAGGAGGATTTAGAACAATTCTGCCGGATCCCTCATTATCCGGAGTAAGCATTAAAAGATCCAGATTCATAAAATCCTCATATCCCATGCCAATACAGGTCCTAAATCTTTCCTCCATATGGATATTATCACTCTTATCCCTGTAGCAAAGTTCTGCCCACATGGCTAAAGCAGGTAAGACAGAGAATAAAGAACATTCCGATCCATTATCTCCCCATAAGGTAATTAGCACTTCTTTAATTCCTTTTTCTTTACAGCTATCATGGGCGCATCTTCCAACTTTTTCACTAAAATGGCTGTTAGGAGAATATCCACTCCATCTCCAGGCTCCTCCGGCAAATATAATATTGGGGCTAAATTCAAGATGCTTCTCTATCATAGCATCATAGGTTTCTTTTTCTTCTGAATAATAATCCCAATACACAAAAGTCAGATTATCTGGAATCTTCTTTACCATGTCCGGTTCAAAAACACTGTCAGCTGCATAATATTCACCTTTATTCAGCAGTCTAAATATCATGTCACTCCACATCATGGGTTCCAGACCGTATTTTTCGGTAATTCCCACAACCCTGTTCATATGCCTTATCATAAGCTCCATCCGGTCTACATATCCATGATTGTCTAAATATTTTCCCAGACCCACCATATCTGCTTCATCCATTCCAATATTAATTCGTTTTGACATAAAGCATTCTGACATGGTCTTAATTATCTCTTCAATATATTCATAGGTCTTTTCACTGTCGATAAGAAAAATATCCCCAACATCTCTTAATTCTTCCATTGCACCCCATTTTAGAACCTGATCCATATGTGCAAGGGTCTGGATTGCCGGAATGACCTCTATTCCAAAGATGGCAGCATAACTATCCATTTCTTTTAACTCTTTCCTCGAATATCTGCCCCTAAGGTAGCCGGCATAAGGATATTTATCCAGTTCAAAGGTATCCTCCATGTAAAGTTGAATTGTAGAATATCCCATTAATGCAAGATATTTTACCATACTGCAAAAAGCTTCCCTTTTAGGAACTGCATTTCGTGAACAATCAATCATGACACCAAGATGTTCATAAATAGGTACTTCTAATAGCTGAGGATCCTTGTTGTTTTTTAAGTTCTCCACTAAAAGTCCCACTGCCCGGATAAATTGATGTTCTCTTCCATACTCTAAAATAAAACCTGATGATTCTTCTTTTATTCTTATATCCTTGTTACCTTTTAAGACAGTAACCAAAATCCCTTTTGTATCTAATTCAATCCCAAGAAGTTCTTTTATTTCTTTAATTGCATCTGTCTGCTTTTTACTTATGCCTTCAAAACGAATTTTCATTCTTACACTCCTGCCTTTCCTTAATAGATATTTTACTCTTCCATTCTTCTTGCGGCTTCAACCATTTGCCCGTAATCATAATCCAAATACTTAAGATGTAACAGTCTTTTTATTTAATCTACAATAAAAATATTAATATGATCCTCTAGATTTCCTTTATCAACCCATAATTTTTCTATGTTCATATTTTCATCAAACATAGTTGTTCCAGGCTTACCATTAACTAAAAAACTGCGTTTTCCCCCGCCTTTATTCTCATAGCTGATGTGTAATGGCTTTCCTTGGTAAATCATATCTACTTGGTAGCTTTTAAAAGGAATCCAGTTAGCCGGCTGAATAAAGAATCCCTCATACTCCGGTTGAAATCCAAATACGAATCTAAGAATTATCTTAAACACAACATTAGAACTTCCTGTCTGCCAATCCTGCATAGATTCTCCGTCAATATGTAGTTCTACATTATCTCCGTAGGAATTCGGCATAACATAAGGAGAACAGGATACCTTCTCATGGGTAAACGGAAGTATTTTCATTAACTGTTCCCATGCTTCTTTTGCCTCTCCCATCATAAATAATGCCATAATTCCAAATGCACTTGCATGGATATATGCCGCTCCATTCTCAGCCGTCCCCGGTGGTAATTTATAAATACGTCCAAACCCAAGTGATTTTCCTTGGGTTTTCCCAAGTGATTTTTCTTGGGTTTTCCCAAGTGATTTTTCTTGGGTTTTCCCAAGTGCTTTTTCTTGGGTTTTCCCAAGTGACTTTCCTTGGGTTTCCCCAAGTGATTTTCCTTGGGTTTCCCCTGGTGTTCCCGGTAAGAAGTAAGGCTCAAAGGTTTTAAGGCCAAAGCGTGAATCTAAGGCAGCAAAAGCATTTAGTATAGTTTCTTTCATCTTTCTGTTCTTATCATACATACCACTGATAACCCAAAAAGCATTGGAGGTTAAACCATGTCTGGAAACATTATCAGGATCGCAAAAACTGCCTACATAGTAAGATTTCTTATCCCCCCATCCGTGAACAATGCGGAGCTCACCTTCCTTATTCTTTATAACTGCATGCTCTTTAAGACCTTTTTCAATGGTATCCATTACTTTTTCATATTCTTCTATAAGGCTTTTATCATAAGATAACAAACTTAAAAGCTCAATCATCTCTTTTAGATTTTGATAGAATTGAAGGGTTGCCATTACAGAAACACCGTTTCCGAATTCTTCCTTACCATCCATACTTACCCCTAATCCATCCAGAGCATCATTCCAATCTCCGAAAAGGGCTTTTATACAACCAGTTACCATATCCTGATTATGCATCAAATATCCCATGATACGAAGCATATGGGACAGGACACTGTCATTAATCTCACTTTTCTTAACAGTTCTTCTCTTATCATCCACAATTTCGTAATATCCGCAGGTTTCCTCTAATATGCTAAAATCACCTGTGAACTTTATATAATTAATAATCGTATTAATCACCCAAACACCCTGATCAATAAATTGTCTTAAATCCATTACAGGCATTGCATTTTCATTAACAGGCAAAGCATACTGTCTTGGACAACGACCACTGGGGTCAATAAAACTTAAGGCTTCTAATATCTTATTCTTAGCTTGCTCCGGCTTAAAGAAAAGCATGCCTTCCAATGCCTGAAATACATCCCGAATTCCAATTAAGGAACCTTCTGATAACTGAACATAACCCTTAATCAAAGAACAGAACTCTACCTGTTTCTTTAGATAATCAAAAAAACAAGTAAAAAGCGACTCATTATAATCCTTTCCTATTCCTTTTCCAAAGGCAGCATTTAAAAGTTTCTTATCTCCTTCTTCTTTCGCTTTATTTTCATTTACCATAGTGTCAATATGTTCTGGCTGTAATTTTCTGATTAAGCCTTTATAATCCTCAGTATTATGGGAATGAATAAGGTAACTAAGCTCTAAATCCACACGAAATGATGAAAGGGGAGCCACCTTAAAATGTAGCATCTCACCTGCTATTGCTGTATCATTAAAAGCAGTAGTATGCTTTTCATTCTGAAAGCAACCTTGTTTTAAGGGCTTGGAAGAATATAGACCGCTATAGGAGCCTCCCACATATTCATATCTTGAAGTTGTAGCTTCTACTTTTAAAAGACAGGTCTCTCCTTCAAAGGTAAAAGACTGGTTAACCACTCCATAATTGGTAACAGATAAGGTTCTGGATAAATCTTCATTAATACTAAATATAAATCTACCTAATAAATCCCTACCTTCTTTTATGTATTCTCCTTTTCTAAACCATCTGTTTTCTGATGTTTCATATACACTGTTACATAAAAAAGGATTTAAATAGGCCGATAGATAAAGCTCCCTGGCCTCTTTGCTAAGATTCTCCGTTAATATAGAAAAATACATATGATTAGCCTTATCTACAAATACCCGAATGGAAAAACGCATATTATCTGCCTCTGTTATATAGTAGGCACAGGTCTTAGTAAACACAGTATATCTGTCTATACTTCGAAATTTACTCTCGTCTAACATAGGAACTGCTAAAAGAGAAAGCACATTATAGTCAGCATTTTCTTTTAGTCCTGCAAAAAAACCAATTCCCGGCTCCTGCCCTTCCTTCGCTCTTAAAAAAGGAGAAAAAAGACCTTCATTGGCATGCATATATCCGGACCCATATGCCCAAAAATTAAACCCATTCTCTCCGTATGGAAATCGATTATCACCATCCATACGAGGAATACATAAAATACTTCCATCCCTTAAAAAGTATGTATTTCCAGGAAGTTTATTTTTTGTATGCTCTCCTATATGTTCTTGTGTAATAACCTGTCTATATTCCTTAGAATAACTTTCAATTTGATTTCTATAGTCCTTCACAACTTCCGTCCTTTCTTCTTTGCATATCTGGATTATAAAACCTCTAAATCCTTGTAAAATCTGAATTTATGAGTTTTGAAAGAATTTATTGAGGCTACTCTAAATTTAGAAACTGCTCCATTTCATCTGCTATTTTAGAAACCTCTGATCTGCTTTCCATCTCTGCATAAATCCGTAGCACTGGCTCTGTCCCTGAGAAACGTGCAATTATCCAGCCATCGTTTTCAAAATAGATTTTCATTCCATCCTCATAACTTATCTTCTTAATTGGCTGTTCATAATTGGGGAGTTTCTTCTCCACAAATAAAAGATAATACAATTCTTCTTTTTTCTTCTGAGAAAAGGCATAATTTCTTTCTTCCATATACATTTTTCCATACTTATTATGGATTTCCTCCAACAACTCAGATAATCTTTTATTTGTAACACAGATTAACTCTACAATTAAACTGGCAGAGTAAATTCCGTCTTTTCCTCGAATACGTCCATTAATAGTAAGACCTCCACTGCTTTCTCCCCCTATAATAGCTCCCTGCTCTTCCATTCCTTTGCTAATATGTTTAAAACCAACGGGAACTTCATAGCATACTTCCCCATAATCTTTAGCAATCCTGTCTAGCAAATGTGTAGTGGCTATATTTCGCACCACACCACCTTTTATACCTTTGTATTCTAAAAGGTAATAATACAAAAGAACTAAAATATCATTGGGATGTATAAAATTACCCTTTTCATCAATGATTCCCAGTCTGTCTGCATCCCCATCTGTTGCGATTCCTAAATCATATTTTCTATCTACTACCATATCCCTTAGCTTATTTAAGGTTTCAGCAGAAGGAGAAGGAAGCTTTCCTCCAAATAAAGGATCATGTCTGTCATTTATAACATCTATGGAACATCTTGCAGAAATTAATACAGTTTGAAGACAGGTTTTTGCCACACCATACATAGGATCCAGTAAAACCTTTAAACGTCTTTCCTTTATCTTACTTACATTAATATCCTGTAAAATATTATCAATATAATCATTAAAAGGATCTATTTCCTTGATTTTTCCCAGGTGAATACCCTCTTCAAACTCTATCTCTTTAATATCTTTTAAAGTCAGCTCATTCACAATACTTTCAATTTCTTCGGTTATCTCTAATGAAGCATCCCTGCCTCCTCCTGCAAACAACTTTATTCCATTGTAGTCATAAGAATTATGACTTGCCGTTACGGCAATTCCGTATTTTAGTTTCAAATCATCCACTGTATACATAATTAAAGGAGTTGGTGCAATATCCTGAATGAGATATACAGTAATTTCATTGGCTGCCATAACTTCACTAATCCACATAGCAGCCCTTTTTGATAAAAACCGTCTGTCATATCCCACTATAAATCCTACTTCCTCCTTCTCTTTTTCTTCTTCAGCCCGATTCTTTACATATAATGCAATCCCTTGAGCTAATAAGCTAACATTATCCTTGGTAAATTCCTCTCCAATAATGGCTCTCCAGCCACCTGTTCCAAATTTTATCATTAAGTTTTCCTTCCTTTTGTACTACAATTCTTATACTATTTCCTCCCATCACCAATTAGGGGATGTTGCAAAATAAACAAATATGCAATATCCCCTATATTTGCAGCAGCTAAAGCAGCTGCTTTTTCAATGTTTTATTTTGCGATAGACTCATATCTTTCATAAGCTTGATTCTTTAAAGTAGTCATTTCATCAATTCCTAATTCTTTCACTCTTTGGACAAAGCTGTCAAATTCATCAATTGGTCTGGTTCCAATAAAGAACTTTATCAATTCTTCTTCTACATAAGTATTGATTGCACTCATTTTAACAGAATAAATTTCTTCTTCCGCTTCTGTTAATGTTAAACTAGGATTAAATGGATAAAAGTAATTATTGTCAACATAATTAAATAACTGTTGTCTTACATCATCATTGATACAAGAAGCTGCTTCATATTCCGGCATTTGTCTCATACCGATTAAGGCCTGAATACCATTTTTTCTATTATAAAGTATAGTTCCCCCTTCGCTATTAAGGATGGATTCCAGGTATTGTGGTTCTCCATCAACCATTTCATAACTTTCGCCTTCAATACCAAAGTTGAATAATAAGGAACCTTCTTCACTGTATACATAATCAAACATCTTAATAATATCAACTACATTTTTTGCTGAACTTGAAATTCCCCAAGAATAGCTTACTATAGCTGCCTGTTGACTAAAAGTTTTTGGTTCCTGCCCCGCAGTTAATACCGGTGGCTGAATAACTTGCCAATTAGTATCAGGATCGTTAGCTAATACTTCATTGTTATAGTTTTGAGCCGCAACATAACCGGTCCAATAGCAGGTTGCTCCTGCTTTATTATTTAAAATATGGTAATTATTAGTATCTTCCCGGGTAATAAATTCATTATCAATCAACCCTTCCTGATACCATTTTGTCATAGTTGCCAGATATTCTTTTGTTTCAGGTAAAATTGGAGCAAATACAGCCGTTCCGTCTTTTATCATCCAGTAGTCGTTATTAGGATTTAATTCAATTCCCCAGGCATCTGCAAAGTTCATATAATAATTTTCCCAGACACGGTCTAAAACCAACGGTGTAACGTCCCCAACTCCATTTCCATTCAGATCATTGTTTTTAAATGCTTTTAATACATTGTACCAATCATCAATAGTGACCGGAACCTCTAAACCTAATTCATCTAACCAGTCCTGACGAATATTATATCCCATGGCAGTACGAACTGCTGATAACATAGGAATACCATAAATCTTACCATCACTTGCAGCTGCTTGAGCCATAGCTTCTTTGTTCTCTAACAAATATTTTTTAATATTTGGAGCATGTTCCTCAATTAAATCATCCAGAGGAATAAAAGCACCTGACATACCAAAGGTATTAATATCTCTTACAGAACCTGCCATAACATCCGGATACTTGCCGCCGGATATAATAACACTGAATTTTTCCTTTGCTTCACTGTGAACAACGGATTCAATATTTAACTTGATATTTAGCTTTTCTGCCAAAGTCTTAAAAGTTAAAGTGTTCTCATCATAAATTGCTTCCGGTAACCGGCTAGGTACAAACATGGAGATTTCTACCGGTTCTGTGCTTGTTCCCCCATCTTGATTGGTTTCCACTGATTCATTTTTCTTGCCGCCATCATCGTTATTTCCCTTACCGCATCCTCCAAGCATACTGATACATAATACCAATACTAATAACATACTGATCCATCTTTTTTTAGACTGAAACATTTTCATAATCCTCCTCTAATAAAGTTCTATTTTTTAACACTTCCATAGCCAGATGAAAGTGTAGTGCCCATTATTCTTTTACGCTGCCAACTAACGCCCCATTTACAAAATATTTTTGTAAGAAAGGATAGATTAATATAATTGGCACTGTTGTGATTACAATAGCCGCAAACTTAATTGTAGTAGGTATACTTGCTTCTCCCCTGGTCAATGCTTTTGCAATATCCTGGCCTAGCTGGCTGGATATGATGATTCTCTGCAATAATACCTGAACAGGGAATTTTTTATTGCTGCTAAGGAGTAACATCTCCCAGAAGTAAGAATTCCAACGTCCTACTGCATAATAAAGGGCTACTGCTGCCATAATCGGTTTTGAAAGAGGAATGATGATTCTCATAAGTATCTGAGCATCATTTGCTCCTTCAAGCTTTGCTGATTCTTCCAAAGAAGCCGGCAAACTTTGAAAATGAGTTCTAAAAATAATAACATAAAAAGCACTGATGGCAGGGTATAGAAGAATTCCAAGACGGGAATCCAATAAATTAAGTCCCCTCATAACTAAGTAAAAAGGAATCATTCCTCCGCCGAACCACATGGTAAAAACAATAAACAAGCTCATAGCTTTTCTTGGTGCCCATCTCTCTTTTGACAGAGGGTAAGCAGCTAAAATAGTCAAAGCCAAACTTAACAAGGTGCCAAAAAAAGTATAAAATAATGTGTTTAAATAAGATAACCAAATCCCTTTGTATTCCATAACTACTCTATAGGCCTTTGTAGTAAATTCTTTCGGAAACAGTACCACCTCGTTTTTCATAACACTGGTAGCTGAGCTAAAAGATGCTGATATTAAGTAAATAAAAGGATATAAGGTTACAACACAAACAAATATAATTATTATGTAACAAATGCTTACAAATACAACTTCACTAAATCCCATTTTTTGTTTCATGAAAAATCCCCCATTCTGCTGCCATAGTGTGAAAATTCTTTGCTTTTTTCTCACTATCTCCTTTATATCCTTTTACCATAAAGTTGTACCATCTAACTTTCTGGTAATTTTATTTGCCAGATACACTAATACAAATCCTACCGTATTCTGAAAGATGGACATTGCCTGTGCATAGCTATAACGCCTATTTGCAAGCCCTTCCCGATATACATAAGTATTAAACACATCTGCTGTTTCATAAATTGCAGGATTGTATAAAAGGATAATACGTTCATGACCCACATTAAGAATGGAACCTAGATTAATCAATAACATAATTACAATGGTGGGAGCTAACCCCGGCAATGTAATATAAAGCATTTTTTGAAACTTACCCGCCCCATCTACAGTAGCTGCTTCGTATTGCTCAGTAGAAATTCCTGCAAGTGCAGCCATATATATAATTGCTCCGAATCCTGTTCCCTGCCATATTCCTGTAGTAATAAATATAGTTCTAAAATATTTAGGAATTTGCAAAAAATTTATGCTTTCATGGCCCAATTTATTTAGTACCATATTAATCAAGCCTGAATTTGAAACAAATTGTATTACCATGGACATTACCACCACTGAGGAAATAAAGTAAGGCAAATAGCTGATTGTCTGGGTTATCTTCTTAAACTTCTTTCTTCTGATTTCATTAAATGCAATTGCAAGTATAATAGGTAATGGAAATCCAAAAATCAATCCAAATATATTAAGCAATAGTGTGTTACTAAACAACCTTGGAAAATATGGATCTGTAAAAAGGATTTTAAAGTTTGTTAAACCAACCCATGTACTTTTAAAAATTCCCTTTACGATATCATATTTTTGAAAGGCGATCACCATCCCGCCCATTGGCAAATAAGCAAATAACAAATACCATATAAATACCGGCAAGAACATAAGATATAACCATTTATTCGTTAATATTTCTAATCTTTTTTTCTTCTTCTTTTTCTTTTCTAACATTTTGCCTCCTCTGTCCGTATTTCCTGTAACGTTACGGTTATAGAATAAAGGCATCTCTATTAGATTACAATCACAAATATTCCATATTAGAGTATAAATTCTTCTACTTGGCATTTATACTGAGAAAAAGCAATGGTATTATTTCCACATTCTATTACCATTTCTTCTTTTATGGTATTTTCTCTGTTAAATAAAAATTTAGTAGGACGCTTTGCTCTGTAGTTTGTTGAGAACTCAGAAAGTGCTTATTAAGCCTAATGACTCAATTTACATTGTTCAAGGATAACAGGGTGTATATGATTGATTTTGCTACCTTACCCTGTCGGCCGGATTACGCAAAATCAATCATATACACCCTGTTATCCTAATTTAGTTTATGAGAGTCATTACGAAAGCTCAATGAGTACTTTCTGAGTTTAATTTATGTTGTGAAGTAAAGCTGTTTATCGAACTTATTTTATAACCATTTATTTTTATGTTGTTTTAGATAATGGTAACACTAATGAATTATTATTATTTATAAGGGAAAATAATTATATACAAAATTTCATTACACATCGTTACCTAAATATATTGGTGTTAGTATATAAGTATGGACACGGAAAGTTTAACACGATAAAATGTTTCATAGAAAGGTGTGTGTTAAACAATGTCCAAGAACGGTACCCGTTATTCGGAAGAATTCAAACAACAGATTGTTGATCTGTATAATTCAGGTAGTTCAGTTTCCTTCTTAAGCAGTGAATATGGTGTCACAAAGTAACGATTTATAGTTGGATTAAGCAGCTATCTCCAGTTAAAGTATCAGAAAAAGAAGAAATCAACTCTAAGGACTACGAGAAAATGAAAAAACGTATCGCTGAACTTGAAATGGAGAATGAAATCTTAAAAAAAGCTACTGCCATATTCGCAAGAAAACGATAGAAGAAATCGTTACCTTCATCGAAAAATACAAAACAAAATATACTGTAAAACTTATATGCAAAGCCTTGAAATTTCCTCGAAGTATCTATTATAAGGCTCTCGTTAGTGTACCTTCAAAACGACAGCTAGAAGCCGATAAATTTAAGGCAGAAATCAAGAAAATCTGGACTGATAGCAAAGCCAGATATGGTGCACCTAAAATTCATATGGTACTAATCAGCCAAGGTAAATCAATTAGCTTAAAACGAGTACAACGATATATGATTGATATGGGACTTCGTTCTATTGTTATAAAGAAGTTCAGATACCACTCAGAAAGAATCACGACTGAACAAAAGAAAAACATCCTAAGCCGTGATTTCAATACAGCTGGAATCAATCAAAAATGGTGTACAGACATTACCTATATCCATACAGTACGGGAAGGATGGACCTATCTAGCTTCCGTCATGGACCTTCATAGCAAGAAGATCATTGGTTATGCCTATGATACTTCCATGACAGCCGAATTGGCTATGCCGGCAGTTAAAAATGCATGTTTAAATGTAAAGGTTATTGAAGGCATCATTCTGCACAGCGATTTGGGCACACAGTATACCAGTAGGATATTTGAGGATTACCTGTCTTTCAAAGGTATTATTCATTCTTTTAGCCGAAAAGGAAATCCTTATGATAATGCATGTATTGAATCCTTCCATTCCGTGCTAAAGAAGGAAGAGATCAATCATCATAAATACAATGATTTCAATGCTGCCCGCAAGGCTGTATTTGAATATATTGAATCCTGGTACAACAGAAAAAGGATTCATGGTGCCATTATTATTTGACTCCGCAGGCTGCTCATGAAGCAGCATTAGCGGCATCAAAAGTTAAACTTTTTGTGTCTACGTTATTGACACAAGTCCATATAAATTGAACTTTTTTAGTTTAAAGTTCATACTTAATTAGATGGATATAGAAGTTTTTGAAGGTGCTAAAACAGATAGTATGAGATGAAGGAAGAACCTATTTGTTATATTTAATTTGGAAATACCAATAGTTATTGTCTAATAAAGAAATTATTTTCTTAAATTGATTAAAACTTGTTTGATAAAAAATAATTTCATAAACAGCTTTGCCTCACTACGTAAATTGAACTCAAAAGTGCTAATTGGGTCTTCGTAATGACTCTCAATAAAGTAAATTAGATAACGTGGTGTATAGGATAAATTTTGCGTCATCCGGCCGAGAAGGCTGTTTATGGCCGACTAGAGACTCAGTGACAAGTATCGCCCTCTGCGATATTTGTCATGCGCTTTGAGGCTCTACCAAGGCCATGCCTCACGAGGGTAAGGTAGCAAAATTTATCCTATACACCACGTTATCTTACAAAATATAAATTGAGTCATTATGAAGGTCCAATTAACACTTTTTGAGTTTTTTACATAACTTCAGGGCAAAGCGTACGTGCATTAGTAAACTAAATTTTTATTTGGTTACCTTACCCTATGGTAAGCAAAAGTAAGTGGATTGGAGTAGAAAGTGTTTACTAAGCTTTCGTAATAACTCTTAAACTAAATTTGGATAACAGGGTGTATATGATTAATTTTGCGTAATCCGGCCGACAGGGTAAGGTAGCAAAATTAATCATATACACCCTGTTATCCTTGAACATATAAATTGAGTCATTATGAAAGCTTTAATGAGCACTTTCTGAGTTTCCAACAACCTACAGAGCAAAGCTACTACAACCAATTTTTTATATGGCTTTTATATCTGCTTGAAACGATTTTATGTGATGGAATTACGCCTATACTGAACTGGTGTTATGGAATATTTTTCTTTGAACTTTTTAATGAAGTAGTTGGAGCTGCTAAATCCTACTTGTTTAATAAGTTCTTCCAATGGTAGATTACTTTCTACCAACAATTTAGCGGCTTTTTTCAACTTACATTCCGTCATAAACTGGGTTATATTCATTCCTCTTTCTTCTTTAAAAATCCGGCTGATATATTTTGGACTTAGAAATACCTTCTCTGCTATAAATTCTAAAGATAGGTTTTCCTCTAAGTTCTCCATAATCACTTTTTCAATTAATTGTACTACCGTCTTTGTTGGATTTTCTTCTAAGCTGGATAATTCCTCAAAGGTAGTTTCTATTAATTTCATAAACCAGAAGTAAAAATCCTCTACGTTATATAAATCATTAATGTCTTTAAATAGCTGGGTGTCGTTCTTATTTTTGCTTTCTTTCATAATATCTCTCATAAAGTGATTATATAAAAATACAAATTTCAGTACAGCTCCATTTAAATATTCTGCTGAAACAGTAAGTTCTGCGGCTTCTGTAATAAAGTTCTTTAGTATAATATCAATCTGTCCTATATTTCTGGAAACCAATGCTTCACTAAATACTTCAAAATCAATATTCATGGTCTCTTTTAGATTAGATACTTTAGACTTTAATTCTTCTTCATTTAAGAAGTAAACATGGGGTATAAAATATAAATAATCTATTAGCTTTTCTAATCGCTGGTAATTTCTATGTACCTCTATAAGCTTTGTAAATCCAATACTTTGAAGTATGATTGGATCTACAGAAAAGTTAATTTTCATATAATCTGTGAACTTATTCCTTAAGACAGCCAATTCTCTCTTATCATCTTCTCTTATAGAGAAGACAACACAAACCGTTCCATCAAATAAGTCAGCGGACAAACAACGTCCTTCACTGTTTGAATAGTTGTCAAAAAAATAAGTCATATTGTAAATAAGCAGATTTCTTGTTAATTCATCTAAACTGTTGTATATTTTCTGATGTAGTTTAATAATCAGAACGTAATGGGAGTTGAAAGATAAATTGCAACCTAAAAGGGTTAATTTATCATCCACTTCCTTTTCATTTGTAATCTTTGCCGATAGTAGATTTAAAACAAAATCACGCTTAATAATATTTCTGTTTTCATATAGTACTGCTTCTTTTTCTATTGCCCGATCATATAATTCTTCTATGGCCCTATCAATATAATAATATTCACTTTCTCTTGCCTTCTTACTAAACTTCATTCTATCCAGCCTATTTATAATTAAGTAAAAAGGTCTGTACAGGTTCCTTGCAAAAAGGTAGGAGATAAGAATTCCCACAACAATTACAGTACAGGAAAAATATAAAATATTCATTTGAATTTTTCGTGTTTCATCAAAATACTCTTTCGTGGAAACCATATTAATAATAACCCAATCTTCTATACCGGCAGATTGGCTGGTAACAACCCTATCACCAATCCTATAGTTTCCCTTTCTTCCCCCATCTGCTATTATGTCATCTATCAGCTCTTTTTTATTCTTTAGTAAAGTATGAAATCCCTCTGTATTTCCCTCTATAGCAATTATTTCCCCTTGGCGGTTCATAATTGCAACAGCATCCAATTCCCTTGTAATAAAATCCTTTAGAAGCCTATAAAACACATCTTCTTTAATATTCACCGCCACATACCCCTTTACCATAGAAGGATTTTCAGTATATAAGGGATATTTAGCAGCAAAGGTATATACCCTATGTTCCCGATTACCAAATGTTAAAACCCGGTGAGAAATCCACCGTTTACTATTTTGATAATTAGTCTCTGTATGAAAAACACCCTGCTCTTTTAGAAAATCTTCCCTATAAGAGCTAAAATTAATTCCGGTAAAGGTGGAGATATGTACGTTATTCTTTTCTGTATAAAGTTCTATGCTTGAAATAAAAGAATCCTTTTGTGTACGTATAACTTTTATAAAATCTAATATATTAACCGCCTTTAACATGTCTTTTTCCATAGGATAATATAAATACTTTTGAATATCCTCGTTTTGATTACCTAAATTTATAATGTCTAAAATAATTTGATTGGAATCTTTAAAAAGAGCTTCCACATTGTTTTTCAGATATCTTAGCCGATAATTTTCTAATTCTTCTATTTTTTTATTATAGTTAACGGAAAATTGTACCGTAAGAATAATTCCGATAAAAAGAGCTACAGCTACAACCAATACCACAAAGGATAAGATCAGACGATTAAAAATCGTATCAAACCGATTAAGACAATTGAAGCGCTTTTTCATAAAGTAATCCTACTTTCTTAAATATCCAATAAAATTATAGGAAATCCGCTATATCCCATGAGTATATTATATCTTTATATAGAATTATTTCAATTATACTTATTCCACATTATGCTACTATTTCTATATTTTATATGAAATCTCCATATATGATTTTCTACTTGTCATTACATTCCAAAACATAATTCCTATTGTTGTAAATTCAAAGAAGTTATTCCCTAGTACATTATTTACCAATCTATTAAAGAAATATTTCGATAAATTAATTTTAGTATAAATTAAAAGCTGTTATATTCTGTAAAGCTTTGAGATAACAATTCACTTTTGTGATATATAATGATATAATACATAAAATTTGATTGATAACGTGCCTATTATATTACAGGTACGTTCTAAATACTTTTATAAATAAAGGTAAAGAATATTTTGAAAGGATTTGATTTGTGATGAAAAAGAACATGATTGCAGTTAAAAGTGAATTTGCACCATTGAGAAAAGTTGTATTAGCCCAATCGGAGTTTATCTTTCCGGAACGAGAAGACAGTAATAATGATAGTACTTTTCTTGCAGAGGAAAGTTTAGATTTATATGCCAGTGTTGATACTGCTGGAAAAGATTATAAAGATGTTTTTCCTGACCGTCAGGAACAATGGGAAGAAGAGCGTGAAGAATTTAAAAAAGTACTTGAAAAATATGGGGTAGAAGTTCTTCTTCCTCGATTGCTGACCGAACATGAAAGAGAAATCGGTAAGGAATATGGCTGCTGTAATTTCTTTGTCCGTGATCCCTTTTTTACCATTGGTTCTTCAATTATAGAAGGCTCTTTACGCTTCCTTCATAGAAGAAATGAAATCTTACCAATTCGGGATACTCTTGCAGCAGAGGCTTATAAAAGTGATGCCTTTTATTTGTCTGTACCAAAACCAGATATTTCAGAAGGCCTACATGCTGAGGCAGGTCCGTTTTTGGAGGGGGGCGATATCTTAGTTTTGGACAAGACTATATTTGTGGGAAATTCCGGGCAAGCTTCAAATCATAATGGTTATCTCTGGCTTAAGTCATATTTATCCCACTGGGGGTATGATGTAATTGAAGTTCCGTTAAAAAAAGAGGTACTCCATTTAGATTGTGCATTAAGTCTTGTAAGGGAGGGTTTGATGATTATTTGTGAAGAAGCCTTTTTAGAGGGAATTCCAGAACCATTGAAAAAATGGGATAAAATATCTGTTCCTTATAAAGATATTGCCTATTTGGCGATAAATGGACTTCCAATAAATGAGTCTACTTATGTTTTAGATCCTCAATTTGAATATATTGCAGAACAGTTAAAAGCTAGAGGAATAACTGTAGAATATGTTGATTTTAGAATTTCCCGAAGTTTTGGAGGCTCCTTCAGATGCAGTACACAGCCTCTTATAAGAATATAGATCCTTATCAAGTTCAATTTCCCAATGATATTATGAGCAAAAGCGGGAACCATGAATACAGTTCATGGCTCCCGCTTTTATCTATTTCCGCCAAAAAGTTGAGCATTCTGCCTTATCCAAAATATTAAACCGGATCATTTTCTCCAGTAATAAAAAATCTACCGGACTGTCCCATGGGATACGTACCAATTCCTTGCTATGGTTATAGCCTGCCTGTAGAATTTCACCAGTAAAATGATTAATCCCTGCTCTTTCAGGGGCAACAGCCATATGATATTTGGATATGCTAAAGCCGATAATAAATGTTCCATGATCGGTAAACATAGGCTGATTCCACGCAATTCTAGGCATCAAATTTGGAAACGTCTTAATTATCCAACCCAAAACTTCTTCCATTCGGCTCTTATGCTGCGGGTTGTCAATACGAGCTAAATATTCTGCAAAAACTTCCATGTTGTACCCTCCTAATTTTGGTATGTCCAGCTATACACTATTAGAACAGCAGGTGGTTTTTATCCTGCCTTATAGTTGTTCAGAAATACTTATAGTGGGAGAAACTTACCCCTTGCGGGAAGTTTTGGGACTGGACTTATTTAAGGCAATGGCTGAGCGGATTAACTCCTTAAGGGCTTCCTCATCCACCTGGTCACCCTGGTGGAAATCAATAGCCCTCCTGGTGTTCCCATCCAGGCTTGAGTTAAAGATATGTGCGGGATCCTCAAGTGACGCACCTTTAGCGAAAGTCATCTTTACCACATTCTTGTAAGTCTCCCCGGTACATATTATCCCATCGTGAGACCACACAGGAGTACCCCTCCACTTCAACTCCTCCACTACCTCAGGGTCAGCCTCCTTAATCAGGTTTCTTACCTTTGAGAGCATCTGCCCTCGCCAATCCCCCAGTTCCTCAATTCTCTCATCAATTAATTGAGACGGGGATTTTGTGCCTTTTGTAGACTGTTCTTCCATTGTAAAATCCTCCTTCAATACTCTGGATACAGCTATCATTTCTAATATCTTCATATTTATACCAACAAATTAACTTTTTCCTTCTACAAGGCTATGGATTTCATATTCTTTGAAGAATCTTACTTTGTATTTTTAGGATAATTTTATTCTTTAGGACTCTAATTTAACATTTTCAGGCTCCGTATTTTCATCCTTACCAAGAAAGAATGAAATGGCAAAACCAACACAAAAAGTAACCACAGTAACCGAAGCACCTAAAATTGATATGGATGAGATACCTGCCTTATATATAATAGCAATGGGTGAACCAACTATTAATCCTAAAATAGCACAATAAGTTAATACCGGAACCTTCGCAAATAAAATCTCGATTAACTTTGCAACTAAGCCAATCCCTACCAGGACACCAAGACCAAATGGAAATAATACTCCAAATCCGTGGATAAGGGCAAATTTATCAAAATGAAGTAATAATGAAATAAAATTACTGATGTTACTAATTATTATACCATAAAATCCGCATATCATCATTACCAGGGAGCCGCTTACGCCGGGTATAATCATAGTAGCGGATGCAATTACTCCTATAAAAAATAGTTGAACAACCGTACCGAGATTCACTGCAATGTCCGTAGTAGAACTTTCATTTCCGCTAAGAAATGCCATACCGGTAACAATACAGAAAAACACTGCAAATGCAATGATATTTGCAGCGGTAAATCTAGCTCCTTTTACTTGTTTCACTAAAATTGGTAATCCTCCCATAATCAGCCCGATAAATAATCCACTGGTTTGCATTGGGTAATTACTTAAAACATATCTGACAACAAATGATAAAATCCCAATACCGGTAGCCGCACCGATTACATAAGGAAGCAGTGTCAGAATACTTTTCTTGAAATTTTTACTCATTCCTGTAATAGACTTGATAATTTTGTCATACACGCCCATGGATACAGCCATTGTGCCGCCGCTGACACCAGGGATAATATTGGCAACACCTATTAATATACCTTTTAAAAATTCCTTTACAATATTCATATTCTTTTAATAATCCTTTGTGTATTATAAAAAATAACCGGATTATTTTCCTTTCTTCATTGTTTAATTCTTCTCAAATCATTATAATTCCTATGATAAGTTTTCTTTACTAAAGATTAAATTCATAATTATTACTGTATGTTCTTTTTTTCCATAGGTTGCTTTTGCTCTGCCCGCTTCAACATACCCCATTTCTCTCCAAAACTTATGTCCTCTATAATTTTCTTCTACTACTCCAATTCTTAATGCCTTACCATGCTCTTCCAAAACCCAGGTTTTTATAAGTTCGTGTAATTTTCTTCCCAAACCATTTCCTCTGTCACTTGGGTCTATCATCAGTAATCCTATTATCCATTCTCCAGGTTCTTTATAATCTTTAATCATATCAATGACTGCAATTAAAGTATTATTTTCATTATAAACTCCGAAAACATACTTGTCTTTTAACTCTTTGCCTGGTGGCAAATCAGATAAAATGCTGTTACCCGCATCTTTTTCAGGAGGTCTGCCTTCAATCAGCATCGAAAAATCGGAACATCTTTCGCACAGGTCTTGTACATCAATCCCATCATCACCTGACAATCGACGGATATCATATTCCGATTGCCCTATTTTTTTATTCTCTATCAACATTGATCATCCTTTCTAATGTTCCAGTAAATAACAGGCCTCTACATGTCTGTTAATACGCATTCTAACCCTAGTACACTTAACCACAATAAAAAATACTATAATGTTTCTCTTCCACTCTAACTCTCCTTTTTTATAGTATCTATCAAAAAAGTGCATACTTGTTAATATAATTATTCTATCATAATATATATACATAAATTATACAAGGAGATAACATATGAAAAAAGAAATTGAAGTATTTGATTATGCCAACGATATAATGAAAGCAGTTAAAACAGGGGTTTTGTTGACAACAAAGACAGATGACAAGGTAAACTCTATGACTATTTCATGGGGTACATTAGGTATTGAATGGTCAAAACCTATCTTTACTGTTTTTGTTAGAGAGAATCGTTTTACAAAACTACAACTTGAAAAAAATTCTGAATTTACAATAAATATACCATATGGCGATTTTGATAAAAAGATATTAGGGATTTGCGGGACAAAATCCGGACGTGAAATTGATAAAGTCAAAGAGCTTAACTTGGCCCTTGAAACACCTGATCGTGTTTCTGTTCCTGCTATTAAGGAGCTTCCTTTAACTCTAGAGTGCAGGGTTATATACAAGCAAAAACAAGATGAACGTGAAATTACAGAAGAAGACAAAAAAGCATTTTACCCACAGAATGTTGATAGTACATTCCACGGGGCAAATAAGGATTTTCATACTGCTTATTACGGAGAGATCCTTAGTGCATATATTATTGAATAATATTCCTTAAATTTATTGAGTTTATAAAAGACATTATATTTATTGAGAAGTTAAAATGTTGCAGGCTCTCAGAATTTTTTCTGAAAGCCTGCATACAAATCATACCTTTTTTATTTAATCTTTCATATACCTATCCATTGTTTTCCCCAATCAGATATAAACTAAGAAATAGGATTTGATACAATTATTACTTACTTAGTAAATCTATATTATTTTCTTTTTTTAATAATTAAATAAGTTACAGATACGAATATTATTACTACAAAAATTGTAAGTCCAATTTTAATAAATGATATAGACCGCTTCTTATTGTAATTAACATCTGAAGCCGAGTTTTTTATAGAAATTTCTGCATTATCCAAATTATTGTAATTATCTTCCACAGAGTTAGATATCTTTATAAAATTCACCGCTACTGAACCAACTTCTTTACCTGAAAATGTATAAGAAATAGTTCTTATTGTAGGAATACTGGTATCTTTGTTGTAATTCTTTATAAAAGTGGGTTTTAGATCATCAAATGATGCTGTTTTGGGAATTAATATGCTGCTATTTTTATCTATTTCTATTACATAATCAGCACCATCATCCGCTTTCAAAGCAGCCTTATCAAATAATGTGTAATTGCTTAACTGATTTTCTGATAAATAAGAAGAAATGTTTAAGCTTTTAAAATTCTTAAATCCCCAGTCAAACAACTTGGCAGTATCCGTATAATGTTCC
This sequence comes from Anaerocolumna aminovalerica, assembly GCF_900115365.1. GTDB lineage: Bacteria > Bacillota > Clostridia > Lachnospirales > Lachnospiraceae > Anaerocolumna > Anaerocolumna aminovalerica. The sequence continues at coordinate 4,690 of NZ_FOWD01000051.1, read as the reverse complement.
GTAGCAGCATCTTTTAGTATAACACACAAAAGTTCCATATCTCCACGTTTTGCATAAGTGACCAAGGTATATCCAGAAGCAACTGTATATCCGGTTTTCCCTCCTTCACAACCTTCATATGTATAATTTGATTTAATTAACATTTTATGATGGTTGGTTAAATATCTTGATTCTTTCTGTAAGTTAGTTGGAGGTATGGTATATTTTTTGGCTCCGGCAATTTTACGGAATTGTTCATATTGTAAAGCAGCCTTCGTAATGAGAGCCATATCATATGCTGATGTATAGTGATTATCATCCGGCATTCCATGGGGATTAACAAAATGTGTATTCTGACAACCCAAATCTTCTGCCTTTTTGTTCATTAAATCTGCAAAAGCTTCTATACTTCCACTAATATGTTCTGCTATACCATTGGAACAATCACCTGCTGAGGCTAACATAATACCATATAAACTCTGTTCTACCGTAAGTTTTTCTCCAACATTAGCATAGATTTTACTGCTATCATAGCGAAGATTATAAATTGCACTTTTAGAATAGGTTACCGTGTCTGATAAATTGCTATTTTCTAGTGCTAGCAAAGTAGTCATAATCTTTGTAATGCTGGCTGGATATAGTTGTTTATGGGGATTTTTTTCAAAAAGAATAGTTCCGGTGTTAACATCCATTAAAATTGCAGATTCTGCTGTAACACTGGGTCCTTTCGGCCATTTAGAATCGTTAGAAGCTGCAAGTGCATTTAATGTTAGTATATTTGTTATTTCTATGTAAATAATCAATAGAAATGTAATAATTTTTCTTGTAACTTTCATTATTTTTTTCTCCTTAAAAAACAGAGGCAAAAAAACGGTTCTTTCACTGATTTTTGCCCCTGAATGCTCATAAACATACGTATTTCTTAATTCTCCAATCTAAGCATTGGGCATAATGCTTATCAATTGGCTTGCTATTTAAGCATCTGATCATTCTGGAAAAAACCTTTCCAAGGGTCACTGTCGCTTATCCTCAAAAGCGCATCTGCCATGGTGATGCCGTCGGGAGCCACTGTGTCAAGTTCATCCCATGCAATAGGCATAGAAACTCTGGCACCTTTCCTTGCTCTTATAGAATAGGGTGCAATACTTGTAGCTCCTCTGCCGTTTCGAATCCAGTCGATAAATATCTTATCTGTACGCTTAGCCTTTCTCACATTACTTGTATAGCGGTCAGGCCATTTCTGCTCCATTACTTCGGCAACCCGCCTTGCAAAATCGTGAAACGCATCCCAAGTCACAACCGGTTTTAACGGGACCACCACATGATACCCTTTACCTCCGCTGGTCTTAAGATATGAGTTCAGTGAAAGTTCGTTAAGAATACTTCTGATATCCAGTACTCCCTGACGAACACGGCTTAAATCCATTCCTTTATCCGGATCCAAATCAAATACCATCACATCGGGCTTTTCAATCTCGTCTACACGGCTTCCCCAAGTATGAAATTCCAATGTACCCATCTGTACTTCAGATATAAGACCAGGGGCATTCTCAATATAAAAATAATCTTCTATTTCCCCACTGCTGGTAGTAATGGGAATGGTGATGATTCCTTTACTGCCTGCACCCGGATGCTTCTTATAGAAGCAGGTCTGGGATATACCCTTAGGACAGCGTACAATGCTGAGAATCCTATGACTTACATAGGGCAGCATACGCTCCGAAACCTTTTCATAATACTGAACCACATCTATTTTAGTTGTTACAGGATCATCAAACATTACCTTGTCCGGGTTAGAAATTTTTATTCCTTGAATAATAATGCTGTTTGCGTTTACTTCCATTGGTTTCTCCACTTCTTTTACAGAGTATTGGTACTTTTCATCCTCCGCCTTTTCCTTTTTTATATCCATAGGATCCTTGTCTGTCCGTATGCCTTTAAAGCTTGCTTGCCTTAATAGATTCTCTTTAGTCCATTCGGCAAATTTGATTTCCGCTACCAGCTCAGGTTCAAGCCATGTAATCTTTTCATTGGACTTAGGACTAGGTGCAATTTTAAAAGCCGGATTCATCCTCTTTATGTTCTCAAATTTTTTCTCAAGTGTTTTCATATCAGACTCGCTTAGTCCGGTACCGGCACGCCCAGCATAGACCAATTCCTCCCCTTCATAGATACCAAGGAGAAGGGAACTTATCCCCCATGTTTTTTTGTCGGAGAGCGTATATCCTCCGATGACAAATTCCTGTCTTTTATCACATTTGAGCTTAATCCAGTCACCATTTCTGGTTCCGCTGTAGACAGAATCGGCTTTTTTGCCCACAATCCCTTCCATACCTGCATCGCAGGCCACAGCAAAGCTTTCCTTTCCGATTCCTCTGACATAGCGGCTGTAGTAGAGGTTTTTAGGGGCATCCTTCATCAAAGTTTCAAGCATTTCTTTCCTCTTAATCAAAGGGTATCCTCGAAGATCCGCACCATCCAATGCAAGAAGATCAAATACAATATAGGTTAGATTTTGGGTCTTGGGATTTTTCATATAGTTCTGGAGAGCCTGAAAGTCTGTCTTACCCGATGGGTCCGTAACTGCCATTTCTCCGTCCAGTACCACAGCCCTTCCGCCAGCAAGGTCAATAAGCGAAGTGGCAACGTCATGAAACCGTCTCATATAATCATTACCGTTTCTGGTGATTAGACGTACACTGTTTCCCTCCACAAAGGCAATAATCCTATAACCGTCATATTTCAATTCATAGAGCCAATCCTCACCTTCAGGTACCGTATTAACTAATTTGGCTAGCTGTACATCTACCTTACTGAAGGGGTTCCTTATGATTTTTTCATCTTCCCCTTCTTCTATTTCCTTCATGGTGCGTCCGGTTCTGATACTGGTGATAAATTCGGATATCCCATCCGTATCTTTGACATAATCATCTTTTTCTTTCAATAAAAGCCAGTTATCCTTTGTCTCTCCGGCTTTTGCTTTCAACCGAACCAAAGCCCACTTTCCCTTAAGACGTTTTCCTTTCAGGACAAATTTCAGCATACCTTCACGGAGCCCTTCTTCCACATTCCCATAAGGCTCCCAGAAGCCTTCATCCCATAGCATGACTACTCCGCCGCCGTATTCTCCTTTGGGAATAGTTCCCTCAAAGTTCCTGTATTCCAAGGGATGGTCTTCCACCTGTACGGCAAGTCTCTTATCATGTGTATCATAGGAGGGACCCTTGGGTACCGCCCAACTTAAAAGAACTTCATTCCATTCCAGACGCAAATCATAGTGGTCTTTGCGGGCTAGATGGTGCTGGACAACAAATCTTAGAATTTCTTCAGAATCTTCTGTTTTTCCTTCTGGCTCAAAGGTTCTATCAAAGTTCCTTTTTTGGTTGTACTCGTTTAGTTTTGAAGTCATAAGATCACGCTGTTTCCTTGTCTTTCTTAGCTTTCTCTACGCTGGCCTTAAGAGCCTCCATGAGGTCGATTACTTTACCTGGACTTTCAGGTTCTGCGGCCACAATTTCCTTACCGGAGATTTTTGTCTCAATAAGGGCCCGTAGTCTCTCCTGGTATTCATCTTTATATTTTGATGGGTCAAAGGGCGTATCCATGGAATTGATCAGTATTTTTGCCATATTCAGTTCCTGTTCGGATACTTCGGGCTTTGTGTACTGTTTTTGAAGGGCCTTAATGTCATCGGCATAAAACATTGTGGAAATAAGGAGACCATCCTCCCGGGGAATAATCGCCATCAGTGTGTCTTTTGTACCCATAACAGTCTTGCCTATGGCTATCTTCTGTTCTGCCATCAATGCGGAACGAAGCAGCTCGAAGGCTTTTTCGCCCCCTGCCTCAGGTACAGCCTGATAGGTCTTTTCATAGTAGACGGGAGAAATCTGGTTTAATTGGGCGAAATGCAGAATCTGAATCGATTTTTCCTTTTCGGTTTTGATCTTTTCAATTTCCTCCTCTGTGATAACTACATACTTGTCCTCATCATATTCGTATCCCTTTACAATGTCCTCTGCTTTAACCTCCTTACCACAATGGGCACAGGTCTTTTTATATCGGATTCGGCTATTATCTTCCTTATGAAGCTGGTTGAAATGAATATCATTGTCCTGAGTGGTTGTGGACATTCCAATCGGAATCGCTACCATGCCGAAAGTTATGACTGATTTACGTGATATCATAATGTAAACACCTCCAAGGATATTGTTTCCAACTTGATTATAAGTATTCAGTATACCATTAAATTCATCAGTTCACACCTGTTTTTTACTGAAATAGTTTTATTATGGACATGCATCAAGAAGGACATATTCACGACTTGCACCCGTTAGATTACGTCCATGCTAGAAGCACTAAAAGTCAAGACCACCAGCTTAGCTGGTGGCTTGATTTGCCCCTATAAGGGGCTTTTACCTGCTTGCGTCTAAAGACGCACTGAATAGTTCGCCAGCCGCACTATTTTCTCGGGCAAACCCTAAAGGGCTTTATTTTTTGCCCTTTTGTACTGGCTCACCCGTAAACGGGTCTATATACTCTTTCAATGATATCTGGTCATATTGCAAATCTTCCTGTATTTGATTTTGTATATATTCTTGTATTTTCTTTGCATTTTTTCCTACTGTATCTACATAATATCCTCTGCACCAAAAATTTCTGTTTCCATATTTGTATTTCAGATTGGAATGCCTTTCAAATATCATTAGCG
>NZ_FOWD01000053.1 GCF_900115365.1 Anaerocolumna aminovalerica | reverse complement strand
ATTTTTGAGGAAGTGTTAAAAGAAAGTGAATAATATCTGTAAAGGCTAACTTCCTCGTTCTTGAAAATGCTGAGTTGTTTACTCTGTGTTGTTCAATAAACTCATTAGAAGTAAGAAGAGTATTCATTTCTTGAAAAAAATCCTTTAAGTTATTACGAATAGACATAAAAATCCCTCCAAAATTTAATAGATAAAATGTATCTAATAACATTTTGGAGGGAACATTTGTTTGTCAATTCGCATTTTAACCAAAACACCTATAAATAAATATACAATATGACGGTAGTGTCCTTAAGTTGACGACATTGGTAGGACGCTTTGCTCTGTAGTTTGTTGGAAATCAGAAAGTGCTCATTAAAGCTTTCGCAATGACTCAATTTATATGTTCAAGGATAACAGGGTGTATATTATAAATTTTGCTACCTTACCCTGTCGGCCGGATTACGCAAAATTTATAATATACACCCTGTTATCCTAATTTAGTTTAAGTGAGTCATTACGAAAGCTCAATGAGTACTTTCTGAGTTTAATTTACGTTGTGAAGCAAAGCTGTTATTACCAAATTTATCATATAAACTAGTACTACGAAGTTATAGCAATAAATAAAAATGTACGTACTTCTTTTTATAAAAGCTTTATTTTTGGTTCACTATGTGAGCCTTCTTTTTATGTCTACAGCACGATTTTGGCTTAATTTACTTTCTTTCACACTAATTTTCCTAGTAATTAATTTATAGAAAATTACTTAATAAAGCCTTTAATAAAGCAAATTAAGCATACATTTTACTTATATATCTAAATGCTTACTAGTTTATAACGAATTCAGTAAAAACAGCTTTGCCTCACTACGTAATTGAACTCAAAAGTGTTAATTGGGCCTTCGTAATGACTCTTAATAAAGTAAATTAGATAACGTGGTGTATAGGATAAATTTTGCGTCATCCGGCCGAGAAGGCTGCTTATGGCCGACTAGAGACTCAGTGACGAGTATCACCCTCTGCGATACTTGTCATGCGCTTTGAGACTCTACCAAGGCCATGCCGCACGAGGGTAAGGTAGCAAAATTTATCCTATACACCACGTTATCTTACAAAATATAAATTGAGTCATTATGAAGGCCCAATTAACACTTTTTGAGTTTTTTACAAAACTTCAGGGCAAAGCGTACGTGCATTAGTAAACTAAATTTTTATTAAGTCACTATTCTGGTAATTTCTTCATTATTACCGTCATCTTCATGGACTAAATAATCCTTCAATTTTAAATATACTTTCTGTCCGACCTTTAATGTATCATGAAAGTGGGAAGGAGCGTTTGTACGAAGGGCAACTCCATTTATATTAATAAAGCAATCATTTTCATTGCCTAAGAAATAAATTTTTTCTAAGGTTCCTTCCAATGTATCCGTATCTTTTTCCACCAACTGTATATTTTCCGGGCGAATTGTAACAATAACGTTGCCTTTTAGCCCGCCGTGATAAGGAATATCTTTGCCTATGCCGGTAAGTGAAACCTTACCTCCTGAAGCAGTACCTTTCATAAAATTGACCTTTCCTACAAAGTCAGCCACAAACTGGTTGGAAGGTTTGGAATAAATTTCGTATGGTGTTCCTACCTGTTGAACAACGCCACGGTTTATTACAAATACCCGGTCTGACATAGTCATGGCTTCTACTTGATCATGGGTAACAAAGACTACGGTTATTCCTAGTTTCTTCTGAATTTCCTTGATTTCATATCGCATACTTTCACGTAGCTTTGCATCTAAGTTTGACAAAGGTTCATCCAGTAATAATAGCTTTGGCTCTGCCACTAAGGCTCGTCCCAATGCAACACGCTGCTGTTGACCACCAGATAGCTGGGCGGGGATTCTTTTTGCATATTGGCTGAGATGAACAACCTCAAGAATATCCATAACTTTTTTATGAATAATATCTTTTGGTATCTTTTTAATTTTCAAAGGATAGGCTATGTTATCAAAAACATTCATATGGGGCCATACGGCATAGGATTGGAATACCATACCGATTTCCCTTTTCTCAGGTGGCAGGAAAGTTTTATTAGAACTTACCACAGTACCATCTATTTTAATTTCTCCGGAAGTTGGTTTTTCAAATCCGGCAATCATGCGAAGCATGGTTGTTTTACCGCAGCCGGATGGTCCCAGTAAGGTGATGAATTCTCCGTCCTTAAATTCATCATTGAAATGTTCCAGTACAACAACATCTCCAAAGGCTTTTGTAACATTGGATATAGTAACGACAGACATATGTATTTCCTCCTCTTTATATTGAAAACTTACCGCCGGTTAATTTGTTCAGTAACCAGTTGGCAGCAATGACAACGGCTAAAATGGCAGATGCCAAGGCAGAGGCTGTTTGCTGGCTGTGATAAGTTTGGTAGGTATATAATTCAACGCCTAAAGTTTTTGTGTCCGTAGAATATAATAAGGTGGACATAGTAAGTTCATAAAAACAAGGCATAAATATTAAAAACCAACCTGCAACAATGGATGGCAATATGAGAGGAATAATAATATCTTTAAAACGCCTTGCCCAGCCTGAACCGGAGATTTGAGCTGCTTCCTCCAAGGAAGGACTTATTTGTGAGAATGCAGAGACTACCGTACGCATTCCCATTAACATATATTTGATCATGTAGGCAATAACCATAATGGATAAAGTGTTATATATATTAATAACGAATTTGCCTTTCATAGTCATAATTAAGGATAGAGCAATAACCACACTGGGGGTACCGGAACCAACGGTGATTAAGAAGTCCGGGATTCCTTTTCCCTTTACCTTTGTACGCTTTAATAAATAAGCCATGACACAGGCAATAATCATTCCGAAGGTAGCTGCCAGGATAGCTGATAAAATACTATTTTGGGCAGAGCCGATTATGGACTTTCTGGTAAATATGGTTTTCCAGTATTTTGTTGTAAAATTACTAAGTGTTAAAGACTCACCCATATTCACGGTGAAAGATGTGGTAAGTACGGTTGCAAATGGAATTACAACAACAATAATAGCAAAAATAGAGATCAATATGGTAATGGGTAATCTCCATTTACCTAAATCCACTATATTCGGTCTTGTTGATTTACCGGATACGGTTATGTATTGTTTCTTACCAATGGGCACGGTGGAAACATATAGAATAATCAATGCCAAAGCCATTAAAAATACAGCCAGAACAGTGGCATCCGTTAGTCCCTCCTGAGAACCGATATATACATAATCAATGATTCGGGTTGTTACTGTATGGATTTGCCCCGGTGCACCAACAATAGAAGGAATTCCATAGCAGGAAGCAGCAGCTACAAATACCAGCAAACCGGCCGCAACAATACTAGGCAGCATCATTGGTAAAGTAATGGTGAATAAGGTTTTTAAAGGTGAAGCACCGGATATACGGGAAGCTTCTTCCAGGGAAGGATCCATTTTTTCCATGGCTCTGGATATGGTAATAAAGGCGTAAGGATAATAAAAGGTTGTTAAAACCCACACCAAACCGCCAACAGAATAAATATTAAAGGGAGTTTCGGAAAGTCCCAATAAGTTTTGCAAAAATACATTTAATGTACCAACCTTGGGATTTAACAGACGCAGCCACGCCATTGCACCTACATAAGGTGGTACCATATATGTCATAACAAATAGTGTCCGAAAGAATTTTTTACCGTATAAATTGGTTCTTCCAACCAGCCATGCCAATGGAAAAGCTAATAAGACACCAAAAATCATTGCAAGACCGGCACTGATAATGGTATTCTTAAGGGCTGTCCAGTTCAGGGCATAAGAATAAATTCGCTTAAATCCTTCTAATGAAAAACTTCCATTTGGGAAAAAGGAACGAATGATTAAATAAAGTAATGGAAAAACCTGAAAGATAAGAAGAAAAGCTATAATTGCAAATATCACTATCCATTTGAAATCAAAATTAAATTTGCCTTTTGTTCTTACTTTGTAGTTAACAGATCTAGCCGTAATAATCACTCCAATTCTATTTAGTAAGTAGAATAGCTTTAGTAAGTTACTTTGTAAAGGGCAGGCTTTTAACAAAGCGCTGCCCTGTTTCGTATTTATGTATAAATTTAATTTTTACTATTTTGATTCAGGAATGGTTACGTGTTCCTGGAATAAGGTTCTGATTTCCTCACGATCCTTATAACATTTCTCCCAATCAACAGGTATAATATTCTTTAAGATTTCGGAAGTTGCTATTGCATCATAAGGAGGATTTGGATAATCAGAACGGACAGAGTGCATCCAGCCTTTTACAATAGCATCTTGACCCTCTTCAGATAAGAACCAATCAGTTATCTTCTTTGCTGCTTCAATGTTCTGATTAGCGTTCCATTTATCGTTAACGGTCATAATAGTAGATGGAACATTAATAGTACCATCAGTTGGATAGATAACTTCCAGTTTGGAGCCTTCTTCTTCTCTCTTCTTTAAAACAGATTCTTCAAGAACCATAATAACTTTACATTCCCCTGTTTCCAGTTTTGTTAATGCAACAGATCCGGATTCGATAGCAACATTTTGATTACCTAATGCCTGAAAATATTCTTCACCATATTTTTCAAGTAAGCCAGTAATTGAAGCCATTGCAGTTCCTGATGTTAATGGATTGGACATGGAAACCATATCTTTTACACTGGAATCATATGCGAAATCATAGAAAGAATTAGGAATCTCATCTTTGCTATATTTATCAGGATTATAAGCAAGCACCATGTTTGAAATACGAACCGGATACCAATATCCGTCCTTGTCATAATCAAAAGCCAGAGATTCGGCATGTTTTGATTTATATGGCTCTAAAACTCCGGCATCTTTTAGTTCTAAGGAATATGCCGGTTCAGCAACCATAAGCATATCGCAGCCAAGTTTTCCGGAATCGATTTCAGCGGCAACTTTTGCCTGAAGGGTACCGGTTCCGCCATAGAAGAATTCAATATCAATATCAGGAAACTCATTATTCAAAGTTGTACGCATCGCGTCTATAATATCTTCATACATAGAAGTGTAAATCATTACTTCCGTTTTTTTCTTTTTCCCACATCCTGCTAAACCCAATACCATAATAGCAGTAATTAATAAAAATAACCCTTTTTTCATAACGAAAAAACCTCCTCAATTTTATTCTTATATTATAGAAAAATAAATAATATTAACTGCCACCTCCCACTTGGTCAGAAAATGAAAAAGCTTTACTTAGAGTATTTCGTATTGCATTATTAAAAACCTATGAATTCCTCCATAATATCTTTATATTTAATGCACATCAATCTCTAGCAAAGCTTCTCAAAATCATTATTTTGTCGAAGATTATATAATTTGTATAAATAATATATAAATTAATAATCTATTTTGTATAATTGTACCATCAGTTAGATAACATGTCAACATTATTAATGTGAGATATCTCATAAAGAATTGAAAATCTGGGTGGAAAAATAGAAGTATTTAAGCAATCCTAGAGATTGATTTATATAAAGAAGGAAAGGGAAGAAAAATCTGCAGGCAGAGTGAACATCTGCTATAAGGTGACAAATCTGCATAGAGTGAACATCTGCTATAAGGTGACAAATCTGCATAGATTGAACATCTGCAACAAAGGACAAATCTGCAAGTAGAATGAACATCTGTAACAAGAACAGCAAATTTGTAATTAAAATACACATTAACAACAAAGTGACAAATCTATAATCACATAGGTAACATATCTGCATGAATGTGATATGTGGTAAGTATAAAAATGAATTGACTTTTATCATGAACATGGATATACTAATTTTATAAAATGAATAAGAAATCCAATAATTAAGAATAGTAAGTATAGATATTTATTTACAGAGAGCTGCCAGGGTGGAATGCAGTAACAAATTCTATATGGAATGGACTTATAGGATCGGGAGGAACGGTTTAAGCCTAGTAATGCCCGACGGGAATTCAACCCGATATCAATGAATATGTATGAGTATAAGCTGAGGTTTTGATAGCAAAAGCAAGTGGATATGATTTTCCATTTAGTTAAAATGCAGCAATCATACATGATAAGAGAGGGCAGGTGCAGTTGCGCCATAATGCCAAGCCGGGTGGTACCGCAGAAGTTTATAATGACTTTTGTCCCAGTAGATAATACTAGGATAGAAGTCTTTTTTTATTTATTTTTATTATGGATCAATAGTCATAATTAATTTAACCTAATATTTAAAGGAGTGTAAGAATATGTTAGATGGAAAAAAAGTACTTTTTAGCGGAATGCAAGCTACAGGTAATTTAACTTTAGGAAATTATTTAGGAGCATTAAAGAATTGGATATCCTTAGAGAATGATGAGTATCAATGCTTTTTTAGTGTTGTTGATTTACATTCTATTACAATCCGGCAAGATCCGGCTGAATTAAGAAGGAGAGCAAGAGCTTTATTGACTTTATATATTGCAGCTGGTCTGGACCCTGAGAAAAACTGTATCTATTATCAATCCCATGTCTCCGGTCATGCAGAGCTTAGCTGGATATTAAATTGTTTTACCTATATGGGTGAACTAAATCGAATGACACAGTTTAAAGATAAAGCCTCAAAACATGCAGATAATATTAATGCCGGTTTATTTACTTATCCGGTATTAATGGCAGCAGATATTTTATTATTCCAGACAGATGTGGTTCCAGTTGGGGTTGACCAAAAACAACATCTTGAAATTACAAGAGATATTGCAGAAAGATTTAATGGTATCTATGGTGACGTATTTGCCATTCCGGAGCCCTACATTGGAAAAGTAGGTGCTAAGATTATGAGTTTACAAGACCCTGCTAAGAAAATGTCCAAATCCGACGAGAATCCAAATGCAAGCATCTATCTAATGGACGATCCGGATTCCATTATCAGAAAGTTTAAGAGAGCAGTAACAGACTCCGATAATCAAATTATATATTCGGATGATAAACCTGGAATTAAGAATTTAATTGATATCTATAGTTCAGCAACTAATAAAACAGTGGATGAAGTTGTAAAAGAATTCGACGGTAAGGGATATGGAGATTTTAAATTAGCTGTTGGAGAATCTGTATTATCTGTTCTTAAGCCAATTCAGGATAAAGTGGCAGAATTGTCAAAAGACAAAGCTTATATTGACGGAATTATTAAAGCGAATGGAGAAAAAGCAAATTATTATGCTACCAAAACACTTCGCAAGGTACAAAAGAAAGTAGGTTTTCCGGAAAGAATCCGTTAATAGGAGGGTAGTGCATGAAAATAGTATTTATGGAAACAGACACACTGGGAAGTGATGTGGATTTATCCATATTTGATGAATATGGTGAAGTAATAAAGTATAACAAATCCAATCCTGAAGAAAATGCAGGTCGAATTAAGGATGCAGATATTATTATAGTAAATAAGATTGCTGTTAATGAAGCATTATTAAGTAAGGCAAAAAACGTAAAACTAGTCTGCCTTACAGCAACTGGGACGAATAACGTTGACTTTCAGTATACCAATGGTCATCAAATAACCGTTACTAATGTAAAAAGTTATTCTACCAAATCTGTGATTCAGCATACCTTTGCATTACTCTTCTATATTTATGAAAAGCTGAACTTTTATGATCAATTTGTAAAAACCGGTGAATATTCAAGAAGAGATATATTTAGCTGCTTTGATTATAAATTCAATGAACTAGACGGAAAGACATGGGGAATCATCGGATTAGGCGAAATTGGTAGGGGAGTAGCAGAGGTTGCAAAAGCCTTCGGATGTAATGTAATCTATTATTCTACCTCCGGTAATAATTCAAATCAAACATATACCAGAGTAGATTTTGATACTTTGCTATCCACTGCTGATATTATATCTATACATGCACCATTAAATAGTACAACACAAAATCTCATGAATAAAGAAGCCTTTGTGAAAATGAAAGATTCGGCTGTTTTGTTAAACCTTGGAAGAGGTCCTATCATTAATGAAGAAGAACTTGCCAATGCTCTGGAAAATGGAGAAATAGCTGGTGCTGGTTTGGATGTAATCAGTATCGAACCAATGCTCCCAAATAATCCATTATTAAGAATACAAGACAGCAATAAATTAATCATTACCCCGCATATAGCATGGGCAACCGTTGAAGCAAGAACCAGATGCGTAAAGGAAGTATATGAGAATATAAAGGCATTCTTCCATGGGGAAGAAAGAAATGTAGTAAGAAATTGAGTCCTATAAAAGTTCAATAAGCACTTCCAGATTCTCAATAAACTCCAAGGCAAAACATAAATCAAGGGAACTCCATTTTTGGTGTTCCCTTGATTCTAATACTGAAATAAATTACTTTAAAAATACGCTAAATATTAAAATTAGAAACCAAAACCATCACCGCAGCAGCAGAGTAAAAGTAGAATAATAATTATACAACTGCAATTATTTTCACTTCCACCAAAGAAGCCTCCAGAATTACCGGAACAGCAAAGAAGTAAAATTATTATTAAAATGCATGAACTTCCTCCGAATCCACGTCCTCTCGTTTCAAAACATTCTCTGTCTCTTTCAAATTCCCTTTCTCTACCGCAACCTGTAATTGAAAAATCACTCATAATGAGCCTCCTAATTATAATCACGATATATAATATGTAAGAATGTTTGACCAATTTCCATTTTAATATAAAAATTTTTTAATTTTTTATATTAAATTACTGATGATTTTTCTCAACCTTCTACAGTGAAAGAAATTATTCAAAAAATATAAATTATTGTCGAATTATATGAACCTATAGCCCCAGAATTAATATGATAATATATGATAATGTATGTTAGAATTCAAATCGTTGAATATAAATAGATAAGCAAAGTGGGTGCCGATTGAATGAATGTAATCAAAGATGTTAACTATGATGGGATTAATTATAATCTAAGAGAAGGAATGTATCGTTATATTGGTTCAGGGTCTGGAAGACGAGTATTTGATCTGGAAAATGGATATGTTGTTAAAGTGGCGAAAAATAGAAAAGGAATTGCACAAAATCAGGTTGAATATGAAATTGCATTAGCAGATCAAACTAATCTATTTGCGAAAATTCCAAATGCATCAATGGACTATAGATTTCTTATTATGGAAAAAGCGGAAAGGATGAGGAACTTCTCATATATTTTTATGTATTTTAATGTAAGAAATTATAGAGAACTTTTTTATCTGGAACCAATAAGGTATAATTTATATAAGTATAATTTAATACCGAAAGATTTAGCAAGGATTACCAGCTGGGGTATCATTAACGGGCGTCCAGTTATAATTGATTATGGATTTACCTATTCAGTGAGAAGGAGATATTATTCTTTTTTTTAAACCGTATTTATAACTATAAATAAAAGAACTCTGAAAGGCTTACAGATACTTTCAGAGTTCTCAATTAAAGAGTTTAATTTGACTTTACTTCATTCCATTTATTAAGGTATAATGTTTCCACTTCTTCTCCTAGATAATGGAATGTTTTACATCTTTCCAATATAGAAGAATCAGGGAAAGCAATGGTGCTATTCTTAATATCTACGTCTTCAATCATTTCTCTTGCAGCAGAATTTGGAGTTGAATAAGTAATATATTCAAAATTCTTTAAGGCAATGTCAGGTCTGCACATAAAATCAATCCATTTTTCTGCGTATTCTTTGTTTGGTGCATTCTTAGGAATAACCCATCCATCAATCCATATGTTTGAGCCTTCTTTAGGAACAACATATTCTAAGTCTGGGTTTTCTCTCTGGGTGTAGATTGCTTCACCAGAATAGATAACGCCGATAGGATTTTCTCCGCCGATCATCTTATCACGAACCTGATCAACTACATAAGCATCAACCATTGGGAATTGATCTTTTAATAAATTTTTAGCTTCCTCTAATTCAGCCGGGTTGGTGGAATTTAAGGAATATCCCAAATAAACAAGAGCGATACCAAGCGCATCTCTTACACTGTCAATCATAAGAACTTTTCCATCATAACCATTGGCTTTCATAAAATCTTTGTCAAATAATGCTCCCCAGCTGTCTATATCAGCCTTTATCATGGATTTGTTATATAGTATACCTACGGTTCCCCAGCAGTATGGTACGCTGTATTTGTTACCTGGGTCAAATTCTTCAGCACTTTTTAAATAGGTTGGATCAATATTAGATATATTTGGTACATTATCATAATTAATCTCTTGTAATAAGTCTTCTTTGATCATTTTCTGAATCATATAATCGGAAGGACATACCACATCATATTTTGCAGAGCCGGTTTGAATTACAGGGTACATATCCTCGTTTTGTACGAAATCATCATATTTAACCTTAATTCCGGTTTCTTTTTCAAACATTTTAATTACTTCCGGATCAATATATTCTCCCCAATTGTATACATATATAGTTGGAGTGTTGCTCTTTTTACAGCCGGCTAAACCAACAACAGCAGTAAGAACCAGTAGTAAAGCTATTACAATTCTTTTCATTTTTACACCCATTATATATCATATCTGTTACAGATATGATGCTCTGCTTACAGATGTGATACTGCCACTAAATTAAGTTGAAAGAAGCATTTCGTGGCTTCCTTTCTAAACATATATTTTCTTTCAAACTTCCTGCTTTTATCACTTGTAAAATCCATTGGTAATAAATTATAAAACAGCTCCTATTTAACGGACCTGTTTTTTTCATGATGTTTCATTCTATCATTTCGTCGATTGACTATAATTAATAAAATCAATACAGAAGTAAATAGAAGAGTTGATAAAGCATACATTTCCGGCTTGATACCTTTACGTACTTCCGCATAAATCTTAGTGGATAGTGTGTCTATGGAATTACCCCTTGTAAAGTGGGTTATTACAAAGTCATCTAAAGACATAGTAAAGGATAATAAAAAACCGGATAATACACCTGGAAATATCTCAGGTAATACAACTTTATAAAAAGCATAACTAGGACTTGCTCCTAAATCCAGAGCAGCTTCATAGGTACTTTTATTTAACTGTTTCAATTTAGGCATTACACTTAATATTACATAAGGTATATTAAAAGTAATGTGGGACATTAAAACACTGGAAAATCCCAGTGTATAATTAAAAGCTAAAAATAAAACCATTAAGGAGATACCTGTAACAATATCAGCATTTAACATAGGAATATTGGAGATTCCCATTAAAATTGTTCTTGGTACTTTTCTCATGCTGTTCATCCCAACGGAAGCAGCAGTACCAATTATGGTAGCAATCAGAGCTGATAAAAATGCGATAATTAACGTGGTATAAAGTGCATTCATAATACTATCATTTTTGAATAACTCCACATACCACTTAAAAGTAAAACCGCCCCATTTGGATCTGGATTTGGAGTTATTAAAGGATAATACGATTAATATAAATATGGGGGCATAAAGGAATAGTAATATGAGCGCTATATATAATTTTTGTCCTAATTTTTTTACCATACACTTTTGCCCTCCGCTTCTTTATCATATTTAGCCAGTATTGCCATGCTGATCAGAATAAATACCATTAATACCAATGAAAGACCAGAGCCGGTATGCCAGTTGTTAATCATTTTAAATTGCTGTTCAATGACATTACCGATTAATACAACCTTACTTCCCCCTAAAATCGTTGAAATAACAAAGGTTGTTAGGGAAGGAACGAATACCATAGTAATGCCGCTAATAATACCAGGAAAACTTAATGGTAATATAATCTTTAGAAAGGTTTGAAAATAATTCGCTCCTAAATCTCTGGCTGCATTGATGGTATCATCGCTTATTTTAATCAGTACATTATATATTGGTAATATCATAAATGGTAAAAAGTTATATACCATACCAAATACGATAGCGGAAGGTGTATTGATCAATTCTAAAGTTGGCAAATGAAGAAACTTCAGGATCGTATTCAAAACACCAGTGTTTTCTAATATATTCTGCCATGCAATGGTTCTTAATAAAAAATTCATCCACATGGGAAGTATGAATATTAAAACAATAAAGCTATTATTTTTTAATTTCATATTATTAAGAATCAGGGCCAGTGGATAGGCAAGGACTAAACAAATAAGAGTACTGACAACGGATAATTTTATGGACAGCCATAATGCAGTACGATTTATAGGATCTGCAATCAGGGCTAAATTATCAAAGGTAAAGGTACCACTCTTTGTAGTTATGCCATAATAGATAACCATTAGCAATGGGATGATAATAAATATAGCCATCCATATAATATATGGAAATGACAGCCATTTTCTACTCTTCATCCATTATCACCGCCTCTTCATCCTCAGATTCTGGTTTGTTCATAATCTGGATATCAAAAGGATTTACAGAGATTCCAACTTCACTCCCTACTGGGAATAGATCTGTGCTGTGCACTAACCATTCATGATCGTTTGCCCATACATCCATTTCATAATGAACTCCTTTAAAGATTAAGGAAGTAACGCGACCTTTAATAATACCGTCCTCCGGCTTAACCAAATCAATGTCTTCCGGACGAATTACTACATCTACAGGAGTATTTTTTCCAAAGCCTTCATCCACACATGGGAAATTCGTTCCAAGGATGTTAACTAATCTGTCTTGTATCATAGTAGCAGGGATAATGTTGCTTTCTCCGATAAAGTCGGCAACAAAGGCATTCTGCGGTTCGTTGTATATGACTTCAGGAGTACCTACCTGTTGGATATATCCCTGGTTCATAACAACGATAGTATCCGACATGGTCAAGGCTTCTTCCTGATCATGGGTAACATAGACAAAAGTAATTCCCAGCTCATTCTTCAGACGAATTAATTCGTACTGCATATCCTGTCTTAATTTTAAATCCAGTGCACCTAAAGGCTCATCTAAAAGGAGGACTTTTGGCTCATTTACAATAGCTCTGGCAATTGCAATACGTTGTTGTTGACCACCGCTAAGAGAATCTGGCGTACGATTTTCAAAGCCATCCAAATTCACTAACTTTAAGGCATATTTAATCTTATCATTTATATAAGTTTTGCTTTTTTTCTTTATTTTAAGCCCAAATGCAATATTTTCAGCTATAGTCATATGACTAAACAGGGCATACTTTTGAAATACTGTATTTAATTGTCTTTCATTAGGAGAAAGTTTTGTAATGTCTTTACCGTCAAAGATCACTTTTCCGGAGTCTGGATTCTCAAAACCACCGATAATTCTAAGAGTAGTAGTTTTGCCACAGCCGCTAGGGCCCAGCAAGGTCAGAAACTCATTTTCTCTTATGTATAGATTTAGTCCATCCAGTACAGTATTATCATCATAAACTTTTGTGATGTCTATCAAATCAATAAGCTTATTACCAGCCATATAATGCCTCCTTTGTATCATAAATAATATTAAAAACTTGGTGGAGTGGATACCCATATAAGGGAAGCACCGCTTTTATCGGATGCAGTAATATAATGATTCATACTTGCAGTGAAATAAAAAGATTCGCCCTTTTTTGCTTTAAAGGTTTTGTTACCAATATGGAGTGTTATACTTCCACTTAATACAAAACCAAACTCTTCACCTTCATGAGGATTATCCGGATAGGTGGAACCACCTGGTTCTAAGGTTAAAAGAATAGGCTCCATCATATTTTTTTGTGCATTTGGAATAATCCACTTTATTTCGTTCTTTAATTCGCTATCATATTTTTCAAAGTAATCTGTTTTTTTAAATACCACTTGCTCGGAGGAAGAACCAGTAAAAAATTCTTCTAAATTTGTACCGAGACATTGGAGTATATCAACCAAGGTAGCAATGGAAGGAGAGGTTAAGTCTCTTTCTAATTGTGAGATAAATCCTTTAGAAAGTTCTGCTCGATCCGCTAATTCTTCCTGGGTTAAACTCTTTTGAATACGTAATTCCTTGATTTTTTCGCCAATCTTCACAAAATGCCTCCTTGAGAATATTTTAAAATACTAAACTTAAAGTTTAGTCTTGCTAAACTGAAACAATAATAATTATACACATTTTTTCTCTACTGTCAATGTATAAAATGAAATATTTTCGGGGCAAAAGAAAAACACTTAACCCCGATTGTATCTAGGGATAAGTGTTCTTCCATTTAATGTTTTTATTGGTTTATTAAGTTTATAATTTCACCATCATTTGGAATAAATAGATTGCCACTATAATATTGTTTTCCTTCCTCCATATAGAGAGTTTTTCTGCTCAATATGTTTTTATCTTCTGTATGCCAAAGCAGTAGATTTGGTATCTTAAGTTCTTCTGCTAACTGACAGGCATCTTTTACGGTACTGTGATATTTTTCATAGGGCTTAAAAATTTTCCGCTGGGAATATAAACAGAAAGCTTCGTGGAATAGCCAGGTGCTTTCTTTCACATATTCCTGTATAGCATCACGATAAGGTTCATCTCCGGTGAAGGTTATCTTATCACCATTAGGCTGAATTAAACTAAATCCATATTGCTTTACTTTTGTTGACTTAATATCAAAAAATGTTATTTGATTACCTAAGATTTCTTTTGTATCACCATCTTCTAATGGAACCAGGAACATACGGTCATCGAATTTGTAAAATTTTTTTTGTACAATCAATTCAACAATAGTTCTTATTGTATTCACTAAATCAGAATGGCAGTATACATATAAATTACCGTCATATTTATTTTGATTCATCAAAGCGCCTATAAAGCGAATCATCCAGGGAATACCTAAGATGTGATCCGTATGTTCGTGGGTTATGAATATATGGTGAATCTGATTAAGCGGTATGTTTTGATTATTTAATTGTTTTAAGATACCATTGCCACCACCAGTATCTACTAATAAATATTCGTTACCTTCTTTTAGTGCAAAACAGGTATTATAACAATTCAGTGCCTGAGCATTTCCTGTTCCTAATACGATCACTTGTTCCATAGTAAGTTCTCCAATGTGTAAGTTTTGGATTATTGATTAAGGTGTCAAAAGGTGCGTAGCACTTATTCTGGTACAGGATATTGATGTGTAAGCTCGCTTACCAAGCAATATCTTGTACCAGAATATCACCTTCGGTGCTTTTGACACTTTAATCATTATTTTTTGTATATTTTTTTAATATGATCCATTTGGGCTGTCATGTTCATAAATAACATATCAACTAAGGTAATAGCAGTCATGGATTCCACTACAACAACAGCACGTGGTACAATAATGGGATCGTGACGTCCATGTATACTTACTTCTATATTTTCACCGGTCTTGGTGATTGTTTTTTGTGCTTTAGCTATAGAAGAAGTTGGCTTTACAGCTGCTCGGAATATGATTTCTGAGCCATCACTGATTCCCCCAAGAATTCCACCTGCATGATTAGATAATTTGATTACTTTGCCATCCTCATTAATTTGAAAATTATCATTATTTTTAGAACCAGAGGATAAGGCAGCATTAAATCCGGAACCAAATTCAATTCCCTTAATGGCTCCTATAGATAGTATAGCTTTCCCTAAATTGGCATCTAATTTTTCAAAAACAGGTTCTCCAATTCCGGCAGGCATTCCGGTAACAATACATTCAATAACACCACCTGTGGAATCTGATTCTTCCATTCTTTTTTCAAGTAACTCCGTTGCTAATAAAGAAGCTGTCAAATCAGGCATTGCAACAGGACTTGTTAAAATATTTTCTTTATTGCAATTTTTATAATCAATGGTTATATCACCAATAGATTTTGTGTATGCACATACTTCTATACCTAACTGGCTCAGAATTGATTTTGCTATGGCTCCTGCAGCAACACGTGCCGTGGTTTCCCGACCGGAGGAACGACCCCCTCCTCGATAATCACGAAACCCGTATTTTTCGTCAAAGGTATAATCAGCGTGACCAGGACGGTAATAATTGGCAATATCACTATAATCAACAGAACGTTGATTGGTATTCATTACAACCATGGAAATAGGTGTACCAGTGGTTTTTCCTTCAAATACACCGGATAATATTTCAACCAGATCTTTTTCTTGTCTCTCAGTAGCATATTTGTTTTGTCCGGGACGTCTCCGATTTAAATAAGCTTGAATCATTTCTTCATTTAGTTGTAATCCCGAAGGACAGCCATCCACAACAACGCCGATTCCTTTTCCGTGAGATTCACCCCAGGTAGATATTCTAAATAAATTTCCATATATTGAACCAGATATAACAATCACCTCTTTCATGTAATATTTTAAGTATATAAGAAAATTAAAATGTATTCAACCTGTTTTACGGTCAATGGATAAAAAAAATCATATATTGTAATGATTAATAATTTAATCAATACAAAATATATATACAAGGAGGCAATAATTATGGACTATAATAATTTTAGAAAAGTTAAAATTACCAGGCAAACAGATCAAAAAAGTGTGGAGAATGATCCTTTCCCGTCAAGATTAAATATAAATGAAAAAGATAATGATTCCTTAATTATAGATGATAATACCGTATATGAAATAGATTTAGATTGTTTTGAAAGGGCAAAAAGAAATCGAATGAATGAAAGAACAGATAGAACTAGAAGATAAAGAGAAAAGCCGCTGTATCAGCGGCTTTTCTCTTTACTCATTTCAAATTGACTTAGATAGGTTTAATTATGGCTAGATTAGAAACAGAAGCCGTTGCCATTACCACATAAGCATAAAATAAGGATGATAACGATTATGCTACTGCAACCATTGTCGCAATCAGTGGTAAATCCGCCGCCTAATAAACCGTTATTTCCATTACAGCAGCAAAGTAATATGATTATAATCAGAATGCATGAAAATCCACTATCCCTTCTGTCACATCTGTCGCCACAATGTGTAGCTGCTAAATCACTCATGTATGAGCCTCCTAATTGTTTTTACATTGTATAATATGTAGCAAAGCTTGACTGCTTTCCTATTAATCCGTAAAAAAATATAGTATTTCATATACATAAATCGACATAAGGAATCATTGTAATGTAAAACAATGGGTGATATAATATTATAAATTACATTATGCACAGTTAGAGGAGAAACATATGCGGATAGATAAAAAAGACAGCCTGGCAATGGTTATTGATTTTCAAGAAAAATTAATTCCGGTAATAGATAAAAAAGAAATATTACTTCATAATACAGAAATATTATTAAAAGGCTTAAATGAATTAAAAGTTCCTATGGTAATTGCGCAACAGTATACAATAGGACTGGGTATGACAGTGGAATCACTTCAAAATGTATTTGGTGCTTCTTTTCAATATTTTAATAAAACTACATTTAGCTGCTGTGATGATGGAATTATTTTAGAAAAAATAAAGAGCTATCAGAAAAAAAATATTATTATATGTGGAATAGAAGCACATATATGTGTACAGCAAACTGTTATTGATTGTTTGGCAGAGGGTTACCAGGTTGTTATAGTTGAAGATTGCATAAGTTCCAGAAAAGAAAATGATAAAAAGATTGCAATACAGAGAATGATACAGGAAGGAGCAATCGTTACAACTTATGAATCAATTTTATTTGAATTAACAAGGGAATCTGGTAATGACAAATTTAAGGTGATTTCTAAGCTGATAAAGTAAAAGAATTTTTAGAATAGAATTTTTCTTAAGAAAAATCATAGAAATATTAAAAAATGTCATTCTGAGTGGGAATTCAACAAGGTCAAATTCCCAGGGATGGGGAATCTTATTGAGAGAATAAGATTTTTCATCCTTTTGGTATCAGAATGACATATTAGATTTAAGAAAGTAATCTTGGTATATTTAATAATCCCCATCCTTGTTTTGCCCATGGCTGGCCTAGATCTATAGCACTTTCCCGCAGCTTTAGTTTTATATCTTTATTTGTCATATAGGGATATCTGGACAATAAAAGGGCAATGGCACCGGAAACAATAGGGGTGGCCATGGAAGTGCCGCTTTTAACCGTATACATAATATTGTAAGCATCGCTTCTGGGGTTGTTCTTTAAATTATAACGGTAGCGCTGATAATTCTTCATAGTACCACAGGAGATTATGTTAGAACCCGGTGCTATAATATCCGGCTTCTTTATACAGGCAGCAGTAGGACCTCTTCCGGAATAGTCCATTGTTTTACTTCCGAATAATTCAACGGATATTCTGTCATCGGAGGAACCCACTGTAATGACTTTTCTGCTGATTCCCGGAGTGGATATGGACATGGGACCAGGTCCGTTGTTACCCGCTGCCACAACCACAACGATACCTGAATCCCAAACTGCATTAACGCCTTTTACCAATAAAGAATTCTCATCAATATTATCTTTAGTAGTAGTACCTACGGATATATTTACGATTCGGATGTTATACTTTTCTCTGTTATCAATAATCCATTGAAGTCCTGCCAAAACATCTGAAATATTGCCATCTCCTTTTTGATCTAATACCTTTATCCCTAGCAGATCGCATTTGGGAGCTACACCCACATATTTTCCGTTGGAAAGAAAGCCGCTACCGCCAATAATTCCGGCTACATGGCTGCCGTGGCCGTTATCATCATAAGGTTCTGTTCTACCGTGTATTAAATCGTAAAAACCTTTTACACGGTTGGTACCTTCCGTAAAGTCTTTATGGAGGCATAGCCCGGTATCAACTACAGCAACCCCTATGCCTTCACCCATTATATTTCTTTCGTGTGCCCATTTTAATTCAATGATCTCTGAAGCACGGTTCATCTGTGCAGTTATATGAGTATCCAGTTCGAAACTTAACAATTCATGTTTGGACTGTAAATAATCCAGCCGTTCTTCGTTTACTTCTATAACATAAGAATCAATCATGGGTAATTTATATTTAATTTTACCCATACTTTTTACTTGCTCATAATTATTCTCATATTCACTGCATTGAACAATGATTTGAACTTTTTCTTTCTTTTTCATAAGAGCCTAGTTTCATTCTTTATTCCATAATAATTTATGAGAACATTCCTTGTCTTTATGCAATATATTTGTAAGTTATAGTTTCTTTTATTGGGAAAATTCAACATTAAACTGGCGCGCTGACAATTTTTAAATTAATAGGTTTTATAATAGGAAATTATGTAGAATAATGCCAATTTCTTATTAAATCCTTTCCAAAAACCAGTGCAAAAACCCATATAAAACTATTATATAAGCCAATATGGGAAAATGTACATAAAAATGGAAGTAACGCCTCTATATAATACAAAATGAATAAATTAATTGACTGGAGCAGAAACTTATGATAGTATTAATGTATAGAAAAGAATCATTACTTTTTTATTTTGTATGAATTGAATAGGAACGGATTGTTACTACCAGTGTAGGCAAAACCAGCTTTGTAAAAGATAGAGAGTTGCTATCTGTATAAGGCATGGTTTGTTTTTTTATATAGAGATAAAATGAGGTTATAAACATGTTAATCCAGAAGATAATTAATAATAATATTGTAAGTTCCTATGATGAAAAAGGCAGAGAAGTTGTTGTAATGGGAAGAGGGATCGGGTTTATGAAAAAACCGGATCAGGAGATCGACCATGAAAAAATTGAAAAAATATTTATCATGGATAATCAGTCTGAGGCCGATCAACTTAAAAAACTTTTTACAGATATGCCTTTAGAACATATACAAGCTTCCAATGAGATTATTCAATATGCAGATAAGATTCTGAATAAGGAATTAAACAAAACCATTATTCTCACTTTAACAGACCATATTAGTTTTGCCATTGAAAGGTTCCGTCAAGGTCAAATATTTTATAATGCCCTGTTATGGGAGATTAAAAGATTTTATCAAAAAGAATTTGCAGTAGGGGTAAGAGCTCTGGAGATTATTTTTGAAAAAACAGGAGTCAAATTACCGGAGGAGGAAGCTGCTTCTATAGCCATGCATGTTTTAAATGCGGAATTAAATACGGATATGAGTTATGCAATGGATATGACTAAAATGATTCAAGGAATCCTTAGCATTGTAAGATATTCTTATAAAATAAATATTAATGAGGACTCCTTATATTATGAAAGATTTGTTACCCATCTAAAATTCTTTGCTCAGAGAAATCTATTAGGAATGAAAGAACCAGATAAGGATGAAGATTTATACGATATGGTAAAAAAGCAATATGCAACTGCTTATAAATGTGCTGAAAAAGTAAAGTCATTTATGGAAAAGGAATACGACATAATGGTTCCTGAAGATGAAATGATGTATCTTACCATTCATATAAAAAGAATAACAACGCCTTAGTCTGTAAAAGTTTCACAAGGAAAGTTGAATGAAAAGAAAGGATTAAGGAATGGATTATGTAGCTGCCGCAAAGGCAATCCTATCGTTCATTGGTGGATTTGAGAATATATTAAGTATAAGCCATTGCTCTACAAGGTTACGATTCCGGCTGATAGACGAGAGTAAAGTTAACGATGAACAAATAAAAAGTATTACAGGCGTACATGGTATTGTAAGAAGAGGATCACAATATCAGGTAGTAATAGGACCTGAAGTCAATAATGTATATGATCTGCTTAAGAAAAACGTTATTAATGACAACTATTATCAGGAAAGGAATAACATATCTGAAAGTGGAAACAAATCCGGAAGAGAAGATAATTCTGTGAGTGAAAGTATCCTGGAATGGAACAACATACAGGAAAAAGAAAGTATACAGGAAGAAAAATCTAAAATTAGTATCCGTGTAGATTCTCCTATAAGTGGAATAGTAAAGCCTCTAGGTGTAGTAAATGATCCGGCTTTTGCTTCAGAAGTTCTAGGCAAAGGAATAGCAATTCTGCCAGAGGATGGAAAGGTATATGCACCATTTGACGGTACAGTTATTTCTATATTTTCAACACTTCATGCCATATGTCTTTTATCTGATCAAGGTATGGAAATGCTTATTCATATTGGACTGAATACGGTAAGATTAAACGGTCAATATTTTACAGCCTATGTTAAAACAAGTGATAAAGTGAAAAAAGGGGAGTTAATGCTGGAATTTGATTTGTACAGAATAAAAGAAATAGGTTATGATACAGTGATTCCAATTATAATTACCAATTCAGATCATTATAAAGAGATGAATCTCTTCATAAATCAAAAAATCAGTAAAGGGGATAAAATTATGGAGATAATATATGATAACGAAACAGATAATCTATAAAATGATAAAATCTGAATATATATATAGAATTTCCAATATAAAAATGCAAACATAATAGTATACTATAAGAAAGTACAAGAATTAAAAAATAAAAACATAAATCATAAATGAAAACGGGAGGATTTTTTATGAAACAATTTAATTATACCATTAAAGATGAACTGGGACTACATGCAAGACCTGCTGGATTACTGGTGAAAAAAACAGGAAGTTTTAAAAGCAATATCCAAATTACAAAAAATGATAAATCAGCAGATGGAAAAAGAATATTAGGAATTATGAGCCTTGGTATAAAGCAAAATGATGAAATTACCGTAACTGTAGAAGGTGAAGATGAAAATGAAGCTGCTTTAGAATTGAAAGAATTTTTTAAGAATAACCTGTAAAATGAGAAACTGGAGGTAAGCAATGATTACGTATACAGGAAAGACTGTTTTTAACGGTATCGCTATCGGTAAAATAGCTGTATTTAAAAAAAAAGATAAACAAGTAAAACGTCATCATATAGAAGATACAGATAAAGAATGGATGCGATTTAATAAAGCTAAGGATGCTGCTATAGAACAGCTAAAAAATCTCTATGACAAGGCTGTAGCAGAAGTAGGAAGTGATGGGGCCGCTATATTTGAAGTACATCAAATGATGTTGGAAGATATGGATTATCTGGATTCTGTTAAGAATATTATAGATACCCAGTCAGTTAATGCAGAATATGCCGTAGCTGTTACTGCAGACAATTTTTATCACATATTTGCTTCCATGGAGGATGCTTATATGAAAGAGAGAGCTGCCGATGTGAAAGATATTTCCGAACGTGTACTTACTATATTAAGTGGGGAAGTTTCCGATAATGTATTAACGAAAGAACCTTCCATCATATTAGCTGATGACTTAGCTCCCAGTGAAACGGTACAACTTGATAAATCAAAGGTATTAGCCTTTGTTACAGTACATGGTTCAACTAATTCACATACCGCAATATTAGCACGTACTATGAATATACCGGCCCTTATTAATGTACTCATGGAAGATTATGAGGAATTGAATGGGAAGCTGGCTATTGTGGATGGTTTTACCGGT
Organism: Anaerocolumna aminovalerica; assembly: GCF_900115365.1. GTDB lineage: Bacteria > Bacillota > Clostridia > Lachnospirales > Lachnospiraceae > Anaerocolumna > Anaerocolumna aminovalerica. The sequence continues at coordinate 2,242 of NZ_FOWD01000053.1, read as the reverse complement.
ACTCTCTATATAGACCCGGATCAGTCCACCTATGAAAACATGAAGGAAAAACAGGAAGATGACAGAAAGAAAAAAGAGCTGCTTAAAGAATTAAAAGACAAAGAGAATATTACAATAGACGGCCAAAGAATTGATCTATTTGCCAATATTGGAAGTACTGGTGATTTAGCCTCCGTAATACAGAATGATGCGGGGGGAATAGGGCTGTTTCGAAGTGAATTCTTATATTTGGAAAAAGATCATTATCCTACGGAAGAGGAACAATTTAAAGCTTATAAAATGGTTGCAGAAAACATGGCAGGTAAAAAAGTCATAATTCGTACATTGGATATTGGAGCGGATAAACAGGTTGATTATTTCAATCTAGAAAGAGAAGAAAATCCAGCCATGGGTTATCGTGCCATTCGAATTTGCCTGGATAGAACAGAAATATTTAAAACACAGTTACGTGCTTTATTAAGAGCAAGTGCATATGGCAATCTTGCTGTTATGTATCCTATGATTATTTCTCTGGAGGAAGTTCTGGAAGTTAAAAAGATTGTAGAAGAGGTAAAGAGGGAACTGGATGCAGAGAAGCTTCCATATAAAAATATTGAGCAGGGCATTATGATTGAAACCCCTGGGGCAGCACTAATTTCAGATATACTCGCACAGGAAGTAGATTTCTTTAGTATTGGTACAAATGATTTAACCCAATATACCCTCGCTATTGACAGGCAGAATACGAAGCTTGAAAAACATTATGACCCTCATCACCCGGCAATTCTACGTTTTATTAAGATGATTGCAGATAATGCTCATCAAGCTGGTATCTGGGTTGGAATATGCGGTGAACTTGCAGCAGACAGCAGCCTTACCGAAACTTTCTTAAAAATGAAAATTGATGAATTATCTGTTTCTCCTTCCTATATATACCCATTAAGAAAGAAAATCAGAGAAACAGATGTTTCAAAGCTATAAATTTTTTGTAAAACAAGGATTATTGTAGAAATGTTTACACTTTTTTATCTTTTCTATTAAAATTCATTGTATAAATGGATACTAATCATCTATTCTTGTAGTAAGAACATGATAAATAACTTTTATTTTTTATAATTTTGTTAATAATTAAAACAACAATTAAGAAAGAAAGGTTATGTAAACATGATAAATTTATTAAGCATAGATTGGGATTATTTTATTGATACAAGTAACGAAACCCGTAATACTTGTTTTCCTGATACCCCTGATGACATCTTGACAGAAGATATGAGAAAAGAAATCTGGGAACCATTTTATGAAACATACGATATAAAAGATATTGGTATATTAGATAATAAATTTGAAAATTTGAAGGAATTGATTCGATATATCAAATCCTACAATAAGAATACTGTAAAATATGTAAATGATAGTCATAGATATATGTATGAGCTGGTATACAAATTTCTTGAAGTAAGAAAAAGTAAGCTTGTAAGAGTATTTAATATTGATCATCATCATGACATGTATCAATATCGTAAGCCAAATGAAAAGATAAATTGCGGTAATTGGGCAGAAATGTTACAAGAAGAGTTAGGGGAGAATTTTGACTATAATTGGATTAAACGGGAAGATTCTGAAGAATACAATTTTTGGGGAAAGATAGATTATAATGAAAGTTCCCTGGAAGAGCTTTACAAGATCGATTTTGACGGTATCTATCTATGTAGAAGTGGAGCATGGAGCCCTCCTCACCTGGATGATGCTTTTTTGGAACTTAAAAGTTATATTGTTGAAAGTTAAAAATTACGCTTGAACCTATAGGGTTTAAGCGTAATTTTTATGGAAAATAATTAGGGTTTTTGGAGAATTATGATTGCACAAATTTAAATTAATAACATATCTATATAGTAGATGATATTCCGCTCTATCTTATTTTATATGAAATATATTGAATAGATCAGAAGAATATCCATACTATTTTATAGAAAGACCAACTATTAAAAGTCAATAGGTAAGTGAAAAAGTTTTTGAATATCAGATGTAAATTTATGCATAACAAAAAGACCTGTTTTCACAAGCCTAAAATCATATGAGATTAGTTTTTATTGTCTGATTTCATATGGTGTATTGTTTTTTAAGACTGCATGAATGGTATGGCATAGTTTTCTGGCAACTGCTCCGACAGCTACTTTGTGATGCTTACCCTCTGCTCGTTTTTGTTGATAGTAGGTAGAAAATACAGGGTCATAGTAGGAAGCAATAAAGGCAGCTTGAAAAA
>NZ_FOWD01000055.1 GCF_900115365.1 Anaerocolumna aminovalerica | reverse complement strand
GCTAACTTCCTCGTTCTTGAAAATGCTGAGTTGTTTACTCTGTGTTGTTCAATAAACTCATTAGAAGTAAGAAGAGTATTCATTTCTTGAAAAAAATCCTTTAAGTTATTACGAATAGACATAAAAATCCCTCCAAAATTTAATAGATAAAATGTATCTAATAAAATTTTGGAGGGAACATTTGTTTGTCAATTCGCATTTTAACCAAAACACCTATAAATAAATATACAATATGACGGTAGTGTCCTTAAGTTGACGACATTGAGCGTCCTACTGCAAAAATTTTTATTTAGAATCCATATCTAATCTTTTTGGTGGCTTTGGCCCCATGTATTGATAGAAATATGTTTTTAGCATTCCATTGTATATTTTGCGGTTTTTATCTGCTTTTCTGCCAATGTATTTTTGAGCATCTTCATAACTGGTTATGATAAAATAGGACCAGGAATCCAATGCGTTAAATGCTTGTCCAATTTCTTTATAAAGTGCCGGTAATGCTGCCTTCTCTTCCAGCCTCTCTCCATAGGGCGGATTGGTAATGATAAAACCATATTTTTTACTGTGGCTTAATTCTTTTACCGGCCTTTGCTGAAAATGAATATATTGCTCCACTTCAGCTAAAGCTGCATTTTGTCTGGCTGCTTTAATGATTTCTCCATCCATATCATAGCCTTGAATTGACATGTCTATATCATGGAGCATAACGTCATTTGCCTCTTCTATTGCCTGATACCAGGCTTTCTTAGGAATTAGTTCAGTCCAGTGTTCCGCTAAGAAGGAACGATTCATTCCCGGTGCAATATTGGCCCCAATCATAGCAGCTTCAATTGGTATGGTACCACTTCCACAAAAGGGGTCAATCAAGATTCTGTCTCTTTTCCATGGGGTAAGCATAATTAAAGCTGCCGCAAGGGTTTCCGTAATAGGTGCCTTACTTGCTAACTTTCGATAGCCACGCCTATGAAGAGACTCACCGGAAGTATCGATTCCGATTGTAATCTCATCCTTCATGAATGTTACCCTGATTGGATATTCATTTCCATCCTCCGGAAACCACTCTATTTTATACACTTTCTTCAAGCGTTCCACAATAGCTTTTTTCATAATAGATTGAATATCAGAGGGGCTGAATAATTTACTCTTGATTGAGGTAGCTTTGGCCACCCAGAACTTACCGTTAGGCGGAATGTAGTTTTCCCATGGTATTTCTTTTGTATTTTCAAATAATTCTTCAAAAGTTTCTGCTTTAAACTTATCAACCTTTAATAATATTCGTTCTGTTGTTCTTAAAAAAATATTTCCCCGGCAAAAAGCGGTTTCATCACCAGCAAAGGTGATTCTGCCGTCTTCTGCCTGAACAATTTCATATCCTAAATCCGTAATCTCTCGCTTTAACACACTTTCTAGCCCAAAATGACATGGTGCTATAAATTCAAATCGACTCATCTAAGGTACTCCCATCTGCATGACAACACATGCAATTCTTTCTATTCTTTATACTTTCATATACCGGAACAACAATTATCATGACCTTCAGTAATTTTTAATATTTAATTTCAATATTTAAATAGTATATCAAAAATTATCTGCATTGTAAATTAATACCCTTATTATTTCTCTATTCTTCCTCTGTAAGCATTTATACCACCATATATATTCTTAACCTGAAAACCTTCTTTTGATAAATCTCTTGCTACAGCAAGACTAATGCTGCCTCTGTGACAGTATAGAATAATAAGGTAATTTTTTGATATTAGATTTTTTTTATATTCAAATTCCTCATAAGGAATATTAATTGCTGTTGGTATATGACCATCCTGGTATTCCATAGTATCTCTTAAGTCTATAATAATTATATTATTTTGTCCTATGTATTTTTCAATGTCTGATGGACGTATAGTTTCAAACATCATATTCTCACCTTCTTTTCTATTATATAATATTCCGAAATAGTCGATTGGTGCATAGCCAAACAAGTATATGTCAAAGAAAGTCGTCTCCGCAAGAAAAAATAAGCCCTCATATGAGGACTTATTTATTATAGAAATGCATTATTATTCCATTTCATTGCGGGCATTTCTTGTATTGTTTTGTGTTCTATTTTGTGTGTTTAAGCTAGTTGAACGGCTATTAGCATCTGAAGTTGTATTTTGTGTTCTGTTTTGTGTGTTAGAATTGCGTGAATTTTGACTGTTGTTATTTTGAGTATTTACATTTTTAGCTCTGTCATTTGCCATAATAATTTACCTCCTAAAGTATCGATGAATTTATATTACAAGATATATTATGGGCATAATCAGAGTAAAACATGCATTTATACGGTAGTAATTTATGCGAAAAGATAAATTTTTTTGAAAAAACAAGATATAAAATATTACAATATTAGTATATCCCATAATTTATTAAAACTGGACATAAAACAAAAAGAAAAAAGAAGTATTTAAATATAATTAATATGAAATCCATATAAATATGGGATAAAAATTAATTCTTAAATCAAACTGAACAAATTGAATTAGTTTTTGCACAAAAATACCAGCATTTTTTTCTTAAGTTTTCTTATATTTTTATTGCATTCTCTATATTTCTGTATTATAATATAATTGTGTTAACGAGTTGTCTCTTCAGACTCTTGTTACGCACTATATAACCCCTTATTAATTATTTATACTCCCCTCATCGAAACGACCGCTTGGCTCCCCCTCGCGGTCGTTTTACTTTGTGTTATTTTACTTGTGAAATTTGTTTTATATAAAAGAGACTATTAATACATGGCTAGTCATATTGATAGTCTCTTCCATATTCTACTTCTTTTTAAACATGCCATTGACCAGTATATCAACAACTTGATCTACCACTTCGTCAAAATCCATGTTCTCTTCGTCAAACATAACATACTTCAAACCGATAAAGTTTGATACACCCATCAGAAAATAGCTAACTACAATGGGATCATAGTCTTCCACTTCACCATTTTCTTGTGCCTCAATGATACCGCTTGCATATCGAGCAGCAAAATTATCATAGTAATCAATAAACAGGTTTTTATCAATATACAGTGACTCCCAGATAATATTATAAGCATGTTTATTTTCTCTGGTAAATTTTAAGAAGGTTCTAAGACCTACTCTTTCCTTTTCAATTCTATTTTCTACCCCTGCAGTGGCATCTCTGATTTCCTTACGAATCAGATGACTATATCTGAGCAATAGATATTTATAAAGAAGGTATTTATCTTTAAAATATATATAAAAAGTTCCTAATCCAATTCCTGATAGATTGGTAATATCCACTATTGAAGTATTATTATAGCCTTTCTGATAAAAAAGCGTTTCTGCTGCCAGACAAATTTTTTCAAGGGTAGCTAACCCTCTCTTGGTTTTGGGCATTTTTACAATTTCATCCATCTCAGTATTTCTATCTTCCATCGCCTTCTTCTTCCATTCTGATAAAGTACTTTTAGGTATACCTGTTTCTTTGGAAATACTGGAAATGGATTCATTATTAGGTGGTAACATTCTTGTTATTAAACCATACTTCAATTCTTTATGATACGATGCCATAAATTAAATCTCCCTTTCTTAATGGTAGATTATTTTTATTTTTTTCCTCATGTCGTTTCCTACCACGGGGAGGTAACAATTAAAGCCATTCATTTATTATGATAAATATATGGATTCATAGTTATAATGACAGGCTTCTTATATTATTCTAATACACGAATAGAAAATAGTCAAAGGCATATTAAGCATTTATGGAATTTATTACTATATTATAAATTCTGTCTGTTCTAAATTAATAAAGCCTAATACAAGGCTGGCAAAAACAACAGGTCTTTCGTACATGGAAGCATGACCTGTATTTGGAAGCATAACCAACTGGGAACCTTGAATAAGTTCATTAAGTTGTTTTTGTTCTGACATAGGTGTAATATAGTCATTTTCACAGCAAACAATTAAGGTTGGAATCTTAATAGAAGATAATTTATCAACTACATCATGATGCTCTGCACTTTCGGTAAGTCTTATCATTGAATCCATAAATGGCTTTTGGTTAAATACATTCTCTGTTAAGAATTTCTTTCTTTTATCCATCCATTCACTCTTCTCGGTATAAAATTGGGGTGAATAAATTACAGGAATGGTTGTGCAATAATAATCTAATGCATCAGATGCACTTCTATTCCATCCAGTTCCAATATCCCTAAGCCATGGTGATGTTTTAGCAGTTGTATTAAAAAGAACTAGTTTTTCAATATATTGCTGATATTTCACTGCGAATTCCAGGGCCACTTCTCCGCCATAAGAGATACCCACAATATTTATTTTATTAATATTTAATTCATCCAACAAGGTTTTTAAAACCTCTCCTTGCTCCTCCTGTGTATATGATATGCCTTCCATTTTATCCGTTCTTCCCTGATCAAGGAAATCAACCAATATAAGCTGATTGCTTTTTGAAAATGCATCTATAAAGACTTTCCAGCTTAATGTGGACATCATTATACCATTAAGGAGAACTAAAGGTTTGCCTTGCCCATGAGTCTCATAATACACTTTCTTCTCTTTATACTCTATATAAGACAATTGTATTCCTCCTTTTCTTTTTTAGTTAATGCTCCCCCTCAATGTTCAAAGCTTACATCAAGTAAGATTGGCCTAAACTTACTTTTCATATATTAAACCCACTTCAAGAGCCTGCTTTCTTAATTCATCTCTAAATTTGGGATGAGCAATTGCAATTAATCTTTCAACTCTTTCTCTGGTATTGGTTCCCCTTAAGGCAGCTATTCCGTATTCCGTAACTACAAAGTCGACATCATTCCTTGATAAGCTGACAATGGCACCTTGCTTTAACATTGGCACAATCTTCGATATTTCTTCTTTTTCACCGGTTTTCGGATTCCTTACCATAGCGGTGGAGTATAAAGCAATGAAAGAGCGGCCGTTTTTAGCCTTTTGAGCACCAATTGCTGTATCGGCCTGTCCGCCGGTACCACTCCACTGAACCGGTCCAATGGATTCAGAACAGCATTGTCCTGTTAAATCTACCTCAATAGTTGTATTAATAGAAACCATATTATCTACCTTGGCAATGGTATCCGGGTCATTTACATAATGTCCGTCCATAACAAGTACAGAAGGATTATCATGCATAAAATCATATAATTTTTGATTGCCCAATGCAAATGTACATACTATTTTACCTTTATGTAATGTTTTTTTGCTTCCATTAATAACACCTAGATTAACTAAATCCACCATACCAGAAGTCATCATTTCCGTGTGAATACCAAGGTCTTTTTTATCTTTTAAAGATGCGGCTACTGCATTGGGAATTCCTCCAATACCTAATTGAATACAGTCTCCATCATTAATCATGTCCGCTATGTATTTACCAATAACAAAGTCTTTTTCACTGGAATCCACATCCGGCAACGTTGGAACCGGATAATCCGCCTCTATCAGATAGTCAATTTCAGAATAATGTATTTCCACATCTCCAAAGGTTCTTGGATAGTTTGGATTAATTTCAAGAATTACAATATCTGCCTCATCAATCATACGCCTCTCATAAGTATTACTGCATGACAAGGAGATAAATCCGTGTTTATCAGGCAGTGTTGCACTGCCAACATAAATATTGGGTTTTACATGGGCAAGTCGTTTTTTACCTGCCAAATGTAAATGGTTTGGTATAAAGGCGATATTTCCATTCTTAAATGCTTTTCTCATAAGCGGGGAGAAAAACCATCCATCTATATTAAAGGATTCCTTGTATTCTTCGTTTAGAAATTTTCCTGAGCACATAGATAAACAATTGGTAATGGTAACATTCTTAACACGGTCTGCCACTGTATGAATATTGTCCATAAAAAGCTGCGCCTCGGCAGCACCTAATCCCGTTACGATTATATCATTGGATTTAACAAGATTTAGCGCTTCGGTAAGTGAAATTACTTTATTCTTATAATCCATAACTTTCCCCTTTTCTTCATTTCGCATCTTATGCTGTGATGCTATTATCATCGTCATTTGTTCAAAACATAACTTGTAAGAGTTATATAAATTATAATATTCCTTTTGTTATACATTCTTCAATTTACTTCTGTTCCTTTAAAAAAGGGAATGGACCGTAGTCCAGCCCCTAATCAATATGTTTTTTATCTTAATTTAATTTGTTATTTTACTCTGTCCAGAATTACCGTTAAGTCCTCTACTGGTTTTACATTCTCCCAAGCTAAACCGTCATCTGAAACTTTTAATAATGACATAGATTGAGTACCAAGTCTTTGGCCATCTGCATAATTTAGCGTACCGCCCATAGGAATCTTAAATTCTGCTGATTCCATACCTGCAATATAGTTTTCCCAGTTAAGAGCACCTTCTGTTCTCTTAAGACCTTCAACAAAGAAGTGTCCTGCAATCCATCCTGCCATAGAGAATGCATTTCCTGCATAATCCGGCTGACCGTAATCTGTCATACCCTTTACAAATAAATCAACAGATTCTGTGTCGGTTAAATCTACCCATGCATTTGAGTAAATAGGGAACTTTTCAGTTAATGCTGCATAATCATTAGCAAAGTTAGCAATGGTAGTAGCATCTGCATTGGAATATGTAGTAAATACCGGCTTACTTACACCTTGTGCAATAAGGCCTTTAATAATGGTAGGTAATGTAGCCTGAATAGAAGCTGCAACAATTACATCTACATTTTCATCTTTCATCTTAAGAACTGCTGAAGATACATCTGTAGCACCCGGATTGATTTGTTCTTTCACTACAGTATAATCGCCGCCAAGTTTTGAAACCTGATTTTCAACTCCTGATAAAAGGTCTTTACCTGCATCATCGTTAGTATAGATAACACCGATTTTCTTAGCCTGATGTTCTTCAATTGCTCTGGCAACCATCAGTCTGCCTTCTGTTACATATATCGGTTGAACCGGGAATAATCCTTGACCTTTTTCTACCGTAGCTGCATCTTCATTATAAAGTGCTGCAATACCTGCTGCAAAATAAACCGTTGGAATACCAGTTTCTTTTAATATTTCAAGTGTAGCACCGATTGTTGGAGTACCGAAGTGACCAACGATAGCGAATACTTTTTCATCATTGATTAATGTTTCTGTTGCTGCCTTACCTTTTACCGGATCAAATTCGTCATCAATATGAACGAATTCTAATTTTCTGCCCTGAACACCACCGGCATCGTTTATCATTTTAAAATAAGCTTCAATACCTGCATTAAAGGGAACACCTACTGCTGCTAATGCACCGGATGTAGCTGCTGCATTACCAACTTTAATGGTTGTATCTGTAACACCCTGGGAAACCTTTTCTGATTTTTCCGGTGCTTTTGGCTCTTCTGTTTTTCCTGTTTCTTTATTTTCTTCTACTTTTCCTGTAGTATCTTTGTTGGTTTCTTCCGCTTTTTTTCCGCAAGCTGTGAAAGCGGAAAGAATCATAACAAGAACTAATAACATGGATACTAATTTTTTAATTTTCATATTTACCTCTATTCCGGCGCTTTAGCGCCTTTTAATAATGGCAATTTTTGTACCGCACAAATTGCCGGTTGAAATTTTTATCAGCCTAACCTCAACTCTGCATTTTAGAACCTTTTAAATTCATTGTTATTTCGTAATTCTATCTATAATAACATTTAAATCTTCAATAGGTTTAACAGTTTCCCATCCAAGAGCGCCTTCTGTAACCTGTGATACAGACATGGATTGTGTACCAAGTCTTTGACCATCTGCAAAGCTTAAGATACCTCCTAAAGGATTCTGGAATTTATCCTTTTCCATAGTATCCATGAATTTCTCCCAAGTATATTCGCCTTCACATCTTCTAAGACCTTCCACAAAAATATTCGCTGCAATCCATCCGGTCATTGCATGTACATTGTCAACATACTCCGGAGTACCAAATGCCGTAATCGCATCTTGGAATTCTTTTACTTCCGCTTCTTTGTTACGGTCTACTCAAGTTAAAGCATAAACTGGGAACTTTTCTGCTAATTTAGAATAGTCAGCTGCAAAGTTAGAGATTGTAACAGGATCCGCATTAACATAGGACGTATATACAGGCTTACTTACACCCTGGCTGATCAGACCTTTAATAATAGTAGGATATGTTGCCTGAATGGCTGCTGCAACCACTGCATCCACATTCTCTTCTTTTAACTTTAGTGCCGCAGAACTAACATCCGTAGCATCCGGATTGATTTGTTCTTTTACTACGGTGTATTCGCCCCCAAGTTTAGCAATCTGATTTTCCACACCTTCCAGAATATCTTTTCCAGCATCATCGTTTGTATAAATAACGCCGATTTTCTTAGCCTGGTGCATTTCAATTGCTCTTGCAACCATTAGTCTTCCTTCTGTTATGTAGATAGGCTGAATTGGGAATAAACCTTTTCCTTTTTCCGCAGAAGTTGCCTCTTCATTATAAAGAGCACCGATTCCGGTTGCAAAATGCACAGTAGGTATGCCGGTTTCTTTTAATAAATCAAGTGTAGCTCCTACCGTTGGAGTACCAAAATGTCCGAGAATTGCAAATACCTTATCATCGTTAATTAAACTTTCTGTCATTGCTTTACCCTTTACCGGGTCAAATTCATCATCATAATGTACAAATTCAATTTTTTTGCCATCGATTCCACCTTCGCTATTTACCTTCTCTAAATAAGCTTGAATTCCTGAATTAAATGGTGTACCGATTGCAGCATATTTGCCTGAAGTTGCTGCAGCGTTACCTACCTTAATGACTGTTTCGGCAACACCTTGTGCTGCTTTACCTTTCTTATCGCATCCTGCCAGAGCTAGAACGAACATAGAAAGTACTAAAACCAGTGATAAAGCTTTTTTCATAAAACTGTAAATCCCCCTTTACGTTTTTATTTTTTACCTCCCAGATATGCTTCGATGAGCTGAGGATTATTACTTAATTCCTCTGCACTGCCCTCCATTGTGATTTTTCCAACTTCAAGAACATAAGCATAATCTGCGATTTTCAAAGTTTGAAGAGCGTTCTGCTCTACAATTAACACTGTGGTTCCGTCCTCTCTGATCTCTTTAATGATTTCAAAAATACTTTTAACTATTAAAGGTGCAAGTCCCAAAGACGGTTCATCTAATAATAAAAGCTTTGGACTTCCCATTAGTGCCCTTCCAATTGCAAGCATTTGCTGCTCGCCTCCTGAGAGTGTTGAAGCTATTTGACTCTTACGGTCTTTTAATACTGGGAAATAATGGTACACTCTCTCAAAGTTAGTTTGTATTGTTTTTTTACTTTTTACGGTATAGGCCCCTGTCATTAAATTTTCTTCAACAGTAAGATCCCTAAATACCTGTCTTCCCTCCGGAGATTGTATAATACCAAGTTTAGCAATTTTATTAGATTGCATTTTAGTAATATCATGACCAAGGAACTCCAGTGTTCCGCCGGAAGCTTCCAATACACCGGATATTTTTCTTAAGGTAGTTGTTTTACCTGCACCATTGGAGCCTAATATAGCAACAATCTGCCCTTGTTTAACATTCATATCTATGCCTTTTAAAGCCTCGATACTGCCATAATTTACTTTCAGACCTTTTATGCTTAATGCGATACCTGACATTATTCATCCCCCTTTCCCAAATAAGCTGCCTGTACTTCCTCATTTGCCTGTATCTCTCCAGGTGTTCCTATAGCCAGCAGCTTTCCAAAGGAAATAGCACAAATTCTGTCACAAAGGTCAGTAACAAATCTCATATCATGTTCAACTAAAAGTATGGAGCAATTAAATTTATCTTTGATTTCTCTTACCATATCAATAAGTGCCAATGTTTCAGAGTCATTTAAACCGGCAGCAGGTTCATCAAGAATGATTAATTTAGGCTCACACATAAGGGTACGTGCCAGCTCAATTTTTTTCAGTACACCATATGGCTGGCCTGCTGCAAGCTGATCTTTAATATGATACAGCCCCATGTGATTCAGTACTTCTTCTGCCTTCTCTCTGTACTTTGCTTCTTCCTTTCTTGCTTTTGGAAGTTTAAGTATCTGGCTGATAAGGGATGCCTGAAACTCAATGTGGGATCCTACAAGAACATTATCCACCAAAGACAATTCTTTAATCAGCTCCACATTTTGAAAGGTTCTTACAAGACCCTTTTTAATAATCTCATGTGGTTTCTTACCTACTAAATCTTCCACCTGATTTTTATTGTCTCTGAATAATACAGTTCCCCTATCCGGTTTATAAAACTGTGTAATACAGTTAAATACCGTGGTTTTTCCGGCACCATTTGGTCCTATTAATCCGAATATCTCTTTTTCTTTAATATCAAAGGATAGTGAATCTACCGCTTTTAACCCGCCAAAGGCTATAGAAAGGTCTTCGATTTTTAGAATGGTATTTTTACCAATGGTAGCTTTACCATTAATCTCGTTACTGTTTAATGCCATAGGATTCACTCACCCTTTCTCTTTCCTGCAAAAATTTTTCTCTTAATATCGCTCCATAAATGTACAAGTCCCATGGGATAGAATAGTATGATTATAATAATCAATAAACCGTTAAAAATATAAGCCATACCATCGATCTGACCAATCACCGGCAGTTTTTTTAGAATAAGGTCCGGTACCCCAAATACAATAAAAGAGCCAACTATTGTTCCTGGTATGGACCTTATACCGCCAATAATAATTACTGCTAAAATATTCAGTGAGAATGCCAATGTCCATGTATTGGGATATGTATATTTAACAAAATGCATATACATAACACCGCCGAGAGCTGCAAATCCAACAGCTACTGCAAAAGCAAGAAGTCGATACCGATAGATATTAATTCCCATGGCCTGTGCTGCTGCTTCACTGCCCCTCATAGTTGAAAGGGCTCTGCCGGTGTAACTGTTTACAAAATTATGGGTAATAAGCATAACCAAAACTAAAACCACTACAACTAAAACATAAGTTAAATTTCTATCTAATTGAAAGAACCCTAAAAGCTTTGGATAGCTGGCACTTTTTCCGGAAAAACCATTGGTTACAAATTCAAACTCCACAAAGACTTTACGTAGTATTTCCGATATGGCAAGTGTTGCAATAGCCAGGTAGTAACCTTCTATTCTTAGAGAAATCAATCCGGTAATCACTCCGATTACCATTGGAATTGCCACTGAAATAATTAAGGATACCTCAAAGGGAAGCTTTAAATCTGCCGTAAAATAAGCCGCCAAATATGTACCAAGTCCCATAAACCCTGCTGTACCTAAGGATACTAAGCCGGAATATCCAACCAGTAAATTTAATCCTAAAGATACGATGGAATATATGAGTATACTTGCGATAATAGTTATGTAGGAATATTGCACAATTCCCAATTCCACCAGTACAGGAAGTAATAAAAGTACGAATCCAAAGAGTATATAATTTCTTCCTGGATTGCTCTTTTTCATTTTAGCAATCGGTTGTGTTTCTCTCTTTTCCAAAGTCTATTCCTCCTATACTTTTTTAACAATTTTCTTACCAAACAAACCATTTGGCTTAAAAAGTATGACTGCCAGTATTAATAAATAAAGTATGGAATCACTCCAAATAGATGATATATAAAAGGAAATCAGGTTACTTGCTATACCTATTAAATAAGCTGCAACAACAGGTCCGTAGAAAGTCTGAAATCCTCCTAAAACACATGCTAACAAGGCAATTACCTGCACACCGTCCATCATGGAAAGATTTACACTTGTAGTAGGCGCAAGCATTAAAGCTGCTAATGTTCCCAAGGCTGCTGCAATGGCCCATGATCCCATTGTAATTAACGGTGTAGGAATGCCCATCATTCTTGCGACGATATCATTTGATGATGTTGCTCTGACAGATAATCCCCACTTACTCTTTTGAAGCATAAAGAATAATACAAGCATAATAACAATTCCAACTATAATATTAACAATTGCATTATAGGAAATAGTTGCATCTGCTATCTTATGACTTCCATAGATAAACCTTGGATACTGAAGGGGATCCGTACCAAATATCATAGGTGCAACTCCAAGAAATATCATAATAAGACCTAAGGTTATAATCTGCTTTGATACCGGATGTACCTTAATAGCTTTTGATATTACAATTCTATCCACAAGTACACCTACAGCAAATGCGCTTAACATTCCAAGTATTGCTACTAACCAAGCAGGAAATCCTGTACCGATTATGATGTAAGTTGCCACAAATGCATTAAACATACTGATAGTACCCTGTGCATAGTTTGTAGTATTGGATGTCCTAAATATAAGAATAATACCCAATGCAGCCAGTGCATATATTCCACCGGTTTCTAAGCTGTTCAGTAGTATTTGAATTAATATGCTCATTTAAACACCCCATTTAATTACGTTGGCAGCCCATACATAGCCAATGCCGGCTGCAATCATTGCCACTACAGAGCCATCTTTCACTTTTTCTTGTTGTAATGCAAGATGTAAGGATAATATTTGATCTATCTGACCAACATGTCCGTAATCTTCTAAATAAATGCTTTGATCTTCTCTTAGATTCAAAGTATTTAACATTTCCATATGACCGGAACGTTTAATATGTAAAATTGCCAGATAATCCAGCTGGCTCTTGGAAAGCCCGGCTTCCTCAAAAGCAACATCAATACATTTATACCAGTTTGGCATAGATACTTCATTCAATCTATTCTTCATTCCTACTGGATCCATTAATCTTAAGGATTTAAATGCTTCTTCATAATTATCCTTTGTAATTGGATTGTTGATTCCGCCAACTTCAACTCCTGCTGCTCTTGCCAAAGATCCATCTGCTATAATGTGAGAACCTAATAAAAGATTCTTTCCATAGTTCTTTTTCAATAGAATGGCTCCGCCACCGGCGCCAAGATTATACATCATGGACATATTCTTATCTGTATAATCTACGAAATCTCCATTACGGTAACCGCCCACAACCATCACGGTATGAATTTTATTATCCGCTACCAACATATCTTTTGCGATTTTCATTGCTCCGATTGTTGTACAGCATCTGTTTTGTACATCAATACCCCATGCATTAACCGCACCGATTTGACCAATGATATATAACGCGGATGTGGTCAACGGATACTCCTTCCATTCTTCACCAATACAAAGTACAACATCGATTTCTTCCGGTTTTACACCTGTATTCTTTAAACAATCAAGAGCAGCCCTTACACCCATTTCCTGAGTTCCGTCATTCTGGCCGGGGATGATCTTTTTCTTTACCCCAAGTTTATTAATGACTGCCTCTTCGGACCATACTCCATTGGTTGCCTCTGAAATCTCCTTAGCAGTCATATAATTGTCCGGTAAATAAATACCAGTACCTACAATACCAACATTCACTGACATGTTTTTGTTCCTTCCCTTTTATATTCTGTAATATGTTCCAAGTAGTCCATTATAATCTCATACCACCATTTACACTTAGTACATGTCCGGTTATATAAGAGGCTTCATCAGATGCAAGGAATAATGCAGGATATGCAATTTCCTCCGGCTGTCCTAATCTTCCAAGCATAGTCTGTTTTGCAAATGAATCTAAAAGATCCTGGGGAACGGTTTTTAAAATATCCGTCATTGTATATCCCGGAGCAATAGCATTTACCCTTACGTTTCCACCTTTTAATGCAAATTCTTTTGCCCAGGTCTTTGTTAATCCAATTACACCTGCTTTTGTTGCAGCATAGTTAGCCTGACCGATGTTACCGAATTCACCCACAACTGATGAAATATTAATGATGGAACCGCCTCCTTGCGACTGCATTTGGGGTCCTATATGTCTTGTTAGGTTAAATACACCTTTTAAATTAACATTAAGAACTAAATCCCATTGTTCATCTGTCATTTTTCTTGTTAAGGAATCTCTAGTGATACCGGCATTGTTAACTAAAATATCTATTTTACCGTACTTCTCTATTACATAATCGCAGAAAGCCTTACAGTCTTCCCCATTAGCAACATTTAATTTATAACCTTCTACATTGAGATTGCTGTAACTTAAATCTTCCATATCGGCAGCTATAACTTTTGCACCTTCTTTTGCAAATAGCTCAGCCATAGCCTGACCTAAGCCTCTGGCACCGCCGGTTACAATTGCGACTTTATTCTCTAATCTCATCTTTTATATCCTCCTTAAATTGTTATACTCTCTTCATGATTACTGCTGTTCCCATTCCACCACCGATACATAAGGATGCTAAACCTAATTGATCTTTCTTCATTTCATGTAATAATGTAACCATGATTCTGTTGCCGCTTGCTCCAACCGGATGTCCAAGAGCGATTGCACCTCCATTTGGATTGGTTTTATTAAGTATCTCTTGTTCTGACATTCCGTGTTCCAAAGATAATTCATGTACCACACCAAGGGATTGTGCTGCAAAGGCTTCATTTAATTCTAATACATCTATATCTTTCAGAATTAGATTTGCGTCTTTTAATGCATGTCTTATAGCCGGAGTAGGTCCCAGTCCCATAACTTTCGGATCTACACCACCCTGTCCGATTCCTATAATTTCTGCTATTGGAGTAAGATTGTATTTTTCCAATGCTTCTTCGCTGGCTATAAGCATCATACTTCCACCATCATTTATACCTGAAGCATTACCAGCTGTTACACTACCATCTTTCTTAAATGCAGCTTTTAATTTACTAAGCTTTTCAAGGTTTGTTTTTCTGTTTGGATATTCATCTGTATCAAAAACAACTTCTTCTCTGCCAATTTTTACAGTGATAGGAACGATTTCTTCTTTAAATCTTCCTTCATCAATGGCTTCAATGGCTTTTCTCTGTGACTCTATGGCAAAAGCATCCTGCATCTCTCTTGTTATTCCATACTTTTCCGCAATATTCTCTGCTGTAATTCCCATATGTATATCATCAAATGCGTCGGTAAGGGCATCATGGATCATATGATCTATTACTTTAAAATCCCCCATCTTATGACCACTTCTTGTATCAGCGGTCATAAGATAAGGAGAACCACTCATGGATTCCACGCCGCCGGCAATAACAAGATTACTGTATCCTGCCCGGATAGAGGTTAATGCATTCATAACTGCTTTCATTCCGCTGCCGCAGGCTATATTAAGACTATAAGCCGGCACTTCCATAGGTACACCGCCTTTTAATGCTACTTGCCTGGCTACGCCCTGACCTTGCCCTGCCGGAAGAATATTTCCAACTATGACTTCATCAATATCAGCAGGATTAATTTTTGTCTCTGCAATGATATTCTTTACTAATACGGCACCTAAATCAGATGCTGAAGTATTTTTCAAACTACCTAGAAAACTTCCAATAGGCGTTCTCTTTGCACTTACTATAAATACTCTTTTCACTTTGTAACTTCCCTCCTGTGCTATCACTATAATAATTGGTTCTGAACTACTTAAGACAGCTTACTTTCCTTATTAAATTCAAGCTGCAAAACAATGGAACGTATATGAAATATGAATCACCTTTCATGTTTATAAGCATATAATAATATATGTTATTCCAATTGTCAATATGCACATTTTATACAATTATCATCGTTGATTTTTGTATACTATTAAATCTTGCTTCTATTGATAATTTTATTGTTTTGTGATATTGCTTATTTGATATAATAATAAAGCCATCATATTTATTAATAAATAATATGGCTATTTTGGCTTTTTTACAGCAAGTGTCTAATATTTCTACACTATTACCCAATATTTGTCCGAAAAAATCGGACAGTTTAATTAGAAATAAGATATGACAACACTTGTGAAGTGTAATATTGGAACTTTTCACTTTTTACTATTATTTGACTTTTACAATTACCTTTGATATAATATAAGAAATTAATGGAAGGAGGTATAAAAATGAATATCAAATATGATTTAGCTTTTTTGAATACTAATAATATTTTGTATCATGCTGTACTTATATCTCCGTGTCAAGGTGTTACTCCATAACATATTATTTATGTTGGGGAAAGGTGTAGGCAGATGATGCCTATGCCTTTTTTTGTTTATCTCCATCCTGAAGCACGGAATAAGAAGAGCAGAAGAAAGGGGTATTTATGAATTCCTATAATAAAGATTTCTCATCCAGAATTGATGAAATCGCACAAAAGTGGGATATTTCCGGCGGCTATGCTGTTTTAAAGAACGGAGAAATCTTACATAAAAATATATACGGTTATGCAGACAGAGATTTTGGCATTCCAACTACAAAAGATTGTACCTATTCTTTTCATACTCATAGTCAGCTTTTAATTGGTATTTGCCTCATGCAATTAATTGATGATAAAAGAATAAAATTAACGGATAAACTTTCCTGCTATATCCCGGAATATAAGCACGGTAATAGAATTACCATTAAAAATCTTGTAAAGTATAATTCGGGAATACCTGATTTCTTTTATGGTAAATTAATGATTGATCTGAATGAAAGCAAAGAACACATGGATCTTCCAGTTGCAGAAAGAATCTATGTTGAAACTAAAACATTATATACCCATAGAACCTTTAAACAGGTATTATCCTTAATTGGGGAGCAAGAATTGGATTTTGAACCTGGTACCAATGAAGATCGTTCTGAAACCAATTGGATCTTCTTAGGTGAAATAATAAAAAGAATTACCGGTATGTCTTTGTATGAATATGAAAAAAAATATATTTTTAATCCTCTTAATATGGATTCTACTATAGAAGGATACCATGCCAACACAGTCTCTTATGTATCTTATCGTTCAAAAGAGCTTATCAGAGTTCCTGTAGACTATAATGTTGAAGGTGTGTTTACTACCAACTTTAATGATCTATGTAAATTATTAAATGGATTAACTGAGGGTAAATTACTGTCCGGCAAAGCATGGAAGGCTATGCTAAAGTACGATTCCGAAGGAAATGGTATCTGTATTGAGAATTCCAATGGTATTGCATGTAGCCAAATTGAATTTATAGGCTATGGATTTATGGTATATTTTAATCAGGAAAACGGCCTTTGTTATGGAAATCTTCAAAATGAAGAATTACTTTTGTCCAATGAAGGAGGGATTTGGAACTTTTTTCGAAAAGAGGCAAGGGAAGAGATTGAAGGACTATTTACATACCCTATGGATACAAAAATGATCCGTATTAATAAGAAAAATATATGGAATGCTCTTAATATTAAGGTAGAACCTGAACAAATCGAATATGTATTAGAAGCCAAATCTTCCATTGCCATGTGTTTAGCTTATAAGAATTACCAGGCATTTGCAGAAATGGAAGGTGACCGGGTAGTTGGTCTTTTGGTACTTGATATCAATAAGAAAAAAGATCATTACTATATCAGCATTGTTCAAATAGACAGACGTTATCAAGGCAGAGGCTACGGGAAGATCATGATGGAATGGGCAGTAGAATACCTTAAAAAGCAAGGTGCAAAAGAACTTGAGATTGGGGTAAGCCGATTTAATATAGCCGCTCAAAAATTATATCAAAGTGTTGGTTTTGATATAAAATCTGTATATGAAGACGGTATTACTATGCATGCAGTTTTATAATCAATCAAATTCATAGTTAAAAATAATAGGACGATTTCTTTTAAAGAGAAATCGTCCTATTTATATTTCATATATTATATATTCACTATTCTGATATTCCATGCTCTGCCATGTAATTAAGCATGTCTGTTCTTGTAATGATGCCAATCAGCTTTCTTTCATTATCTACTACAGGTATGTGGTTGATTTTACCACTTTTCATTATCTTCACTATTTCATACCAAGAAGCATCTCCGGTAACATCATATAACTTTTTGGTCATAACTTTCTCTACTTGGGTCTTTGATATTAGGTCATAACCACGTTTAGAAGAACTGATTTTTGAAACATCTGTATAGGGGGATATCCAGTTGGAGGAGCTAATGAGGGGTATCACATGTAAGTCACTTGAGAATACAACAATATCCCTTTCTGTTAATATACCAATCAGTTTGTTATTATCGTCTACTACCGGTAAACCACTAATTTTGTTTTGAGAAAATATTTTAACTGCCTCTTCCACACTTGCGTTAGGGCCAATACTTAAAACTTTTGTATTCATAATATCAAATGCTTTTATCATAAATATTCCTCCCTTATGTAATAGTGACTTCTATTCCTTTATACTTTCTTAAATAAATTATACCAATTATTAGGTAATAAGTAAAGAAAGGAATATAAGAATCATTATTATCTAAAGGAGGAATCAAAAAACTTTTGAGTATTTATATTAATACTTTCAGTGATTACTTCAGTGCCTCTTTTATAATTTTATATACTATATATATGAATAAAAGAGGTACTGCCACTGTAAATAAAATATTTAACAGGACTCCTCCTACAAAAATCAGTACAATAATTAATAAAACTATAATTGATATAATGAGAGCCTTTTGTATCCAAGTAAGAGTAGTACCTACATGAAAGCTAAAGTTTCGGCCGCCGGAATCCTTATTCTTATTATAATTAGTATCATTATACTCTTCATAATTGTTATAAGAACTATCCGCATTATAAAAAGATTTGCGCCGATTTGCATTATGGAACATAGGTTCATGAGATAATTGATAAGTATCAATAATTGTTTTAGCTATTAATCTAGGATCACCAAGCTGATTAATAACTTCCTCTTCCGATGTTTTACTGCCTTCCGTACGTATATAATCTTCATAATACTTCATATTACTTTCTATCTCCAGGTCCGGAATTTCTCCTGATAATGCAGCCCTCAATAATTCTAAAAATTCGTTTTTTGACATTTTTAACTCCTATTCTATGAATTACCTACAATATAAGAAGTTCTATACTAAATGTTCATACAATATTCTGGATTTATTCATTATTACGTAAATAATTGTGTATGAGAACTCTTTTCTTATAATTAGATGCAACTTTTATGATTAACGTGTATTAAGATTAGCATGTAAAAAAATAAACAGGAATAATCATAGTATGCTTACTTAGTCTTAAAATTAAGAAATATTCTAACATATGTTATTATTTGAGTAAATAGTTGAAATATTAAACTTTCATTAATTTACATAAAGATTTATATAACAAAAAAAGCTTAAATACAAACTGCATTCAAGCCTTTACCCAAACATATGCTGTGCATAAATGCACTAATATACATAAACGCACATGAAATGTGCGTTAGAGGATTCGAACCCCCGACCTTCTGGTCCGTAGCCAGACGCTCTATCCAGCTGAGCTAAACGCACATACATAACAACAAAATGTTGCTGATGAAAACAAAATGCCGGCGACCGGAATCGAACCGGTACGGGAGATTAGTCCCGCAGGATTTTAAGTCCTGTGCGTCTGCCTGTTCCGCCACGCCGGCATTTTTAGAACTTTTTAAAAGTTCAATGGGACCTACAGGGCTCGAACCTGTGACCCTCTGCTTGTAAGGCAGATGCTCTCCCAGCTGAGCTAAGATCCCATGGGATTATAAAACTACTGTCATTCTCTATTTCTAAAGAAACGACCCAGAAGGGACTCGAACCCTCGACCTCCGCCGTGACAGGGCGGCGCTCTAACCAACTGAGCCACTAGGCCATATTAAATAAAGTGGACCTTCAGGGACTTGAACCCCGGACCGACCGGTTATGAGCCGGTTGCTCTAACCAACTGAGCTAAAGGTCCAAAAAGCCGACGATCGGACTTGAACCGATAACCTGCTGATTACAAGTCAGCTGCTCTGCCAATTGAGCCACGTCGGCAAGTAAATCATTCGATTTTGAAAACTAAAAAATGACTCCAAGGGGATTTGAACCCCTGTTACCGCCGTGAAAGGGCGGTGTCTTAACCGCTTGACCATGGAGCCGATGTGATTAATTATATAATGTAACTAAGATTTTGTCAATATTTAATTGCTTCCATAATCCATATATTACATAGATTATGAACTCCCCGAGTAGGGCTCGAACCTACAACCCCACGGTTAACAGCCGTGTGCTCTACCATTGAGCTATCGAGGAATAACTACTATTGATAATAGCTAATCCAAATTATGAAAAATGTCATACACAGAATATATTCTATTCTCTTTCTATGATTTTTATTCCTTAACAAATATGAACAATTCTTTAGGTCAAGCCCTCGACCTATTAGTATTAGTCAGCTGCGTGCATTACTGCACTTCCACCTCTAACCTATCTACCTCGTCGTCTTCGAGGGGTCTTACTAGCTTATGCTATGGGATATCTCATCTTGAGGGGGGCTTCACGCTTAGATGCCTTCAGCGTTTATCCCTTCCAAACTTGGCTACTCGGCCATGCCATTGGTATGACAACCGATACACCAGCGGTTCGTCCAACCCGGTCCTCTCGTACTAAGGTCAGCTCCTCTCAAATATCCTACGCCCGCGCCGGATAGGGAC
>NZ_FOWD01000068.1 GCF_900115365.1 Anaerocolumna aminovalerica | reverse complement strand
AAACAGCCGAATCATCGGGTATTACCGAATTTGAGAAATGTGCATCTACATATCGAAATTGGTCAAAAGAGATATTGAATGCGTTTAAATATGGGCTTACAAATGGACCAACAGAAGGATTTAATAACAAAATAAAGGTGCTTAAACGTAACTCTCTTGGAATCAAAAATTTCAGAAGGTTCCGAACCAGAATTTTACATTGTACTAGATAATTTTAAAGAGACTGACACGTAGGTTTATTTCGTGTACCCAAAAACAGATAATTATAAGTAGAATATCAAAAAGGCTCTAATACCAGTTGTAAAGTGGGTTCCAAGGGAACCCACCCCAAAACTTGACAAAGAGCCATAAAAAGAAGTACGTACATTTTTATTTATAGCTATAACTTCGTACTAGTTTATATAATAAATTTGGTAATAACAGCTTTGCTTCACAACATAAATTAAACTCAGAAAGTACTCATTAAAGCTTTCGTAATGACTCTCGTAAACTAAATTAGGATAACAGGGTGCATATTATAAATTTTGCGTAATCCGGCCGACAGGGTAAGGTAGCAAAATTTATAATATACACCTTGTTATCCTTGAACATATAAATTAAGTCATTATGAAAGCTTTAATGAGCACTTTCTGATTTCCAACAAACTACAGAGCAAAGCGTCCTACTACGCTAAATTTTTATTATTCTTTACTAGTCATAAGTTTTTGAACTATACATGTTACTTTCATTAAGTCCTGTACAGTGGTATACTCATTACAAGAATGTACCTGATTCATGGCACAAGCAATTACGATACCATTTATACCGTGACGGAAGAAGTTATTATTATCGCTTCCTCCAAAAGTTCTATTCAGTTGAAATGGAATGTTTAATTCGTTACATACCTTTTCATATCTTTTAATTACTCTGTGGTCATCCTTTACTGCATAAGCATATTGCCCGATGATAATATCAACTTGGCAGTTTCCTCCAAGTTCACGGATGGTCTCTGTAAATATACTTTTTATATTCTCTGCTTCTTCCAATGCTTTTTCGTGGTTTGTACTTCTAACTTCTCCTTGTATCTTACAGGAATCCGGCACAATATTGGTTGCCAGTCCTCCTGTTATAATGCCGATATTAGCTGTTGTTTCTTCATCAATACGTCCAAGCTTCAGCCTACTGATTACTTTTGATGCCAGAACAATTGCATTCAATCCCATTTCCGGAGCAAATCCTGCGTGAGAAGCTTTTCCCTTAATCTCTGCTTCTATTTTTATAATAGAAGGTGCTATATGGGCGGCCCCTCCTATAGGGCCGGATAAATCAAGTACATATGCCTCTTTTGATCTTATCTTTGAGTAATCAAATACTTCGCTTCCTCTTAGATAAGGTTCTTCCGCAATGGTGAATAAAACTTCAATTCCTCTGTGGGGTATATTATTTTCTTTCAGAGAACGGATTGCTTCCAATATAGCCACAATGCCGCTAAGGTCATCCGCTCCTAATACGGTGGTACCGTCACTTTCTATCCTTCCATCTTCCTTTAATACTGCCTTTTTACCTATAGCAGGTGCTACCGTATCCATGTGGGCTGAAAAAAGGATGGGCTCACCTTCCATAGTTCCCTCTAAATATCCATACAGATTTCCACATTCACTATTATATATTTCACCTGCATTATCTTCACATACTTCAAAACCCAGTTCTTCCAGATAACCCTTTAATACATCTGCCATTTTTCTTTCATGAAAAGATGGAGAATCAATAGATACTAATTTGCAAAATTCATTTACCAGTCTTTTTTCGTTCAACTATACCTCTCCTTCCAAAATCAAAAACATAAATGTTTTATTTATCCTATCTTATCATAACTGTTATATTATGAAAATACTATCTTTATGTTATTTTTGATTGATGCAGGATTATAATACATGTGTTACATTTAAAAAAAAATAAAATACAGAAATGTTCCTTTGGTATATTTTAGTTAACACCAAAATGTAACAAAGGAACATTTCCGTATGACTAGTATAACCAAAGATATGAGATACCGTCTATCATTACTTAAATTTGCAGAAAACTTGGTATAACCAAAACTCTTTTATTTTTAGTTTGGTGTTTCTCTTAATTTATAGTTAGTATCCTTCAAGAATTTACACTAACTTTGTTAAACAAAAGAACTGCTGCAAAAATGAAGGTTCTATACCGGTGATTTCATATCATTTCAATCTTTTATATCCGGTATTCCCAATCCATTTTGCAGCAGCTCAAGGAGAGAATTTAATTTTATTTCATCTATTTATTATTCACCAAAAACAGCTTTATAATCCTTTTGGAACTTTTCAATTCCCTGATCTGTTAATGGATGTTTTGTACATTGCACCAACACGCTGTAGGGAACTGTAGCAATATCAGCTCCTGCCAAAGCGCAGTCTGTAATGTGAATAGGATTACGTACACTTGCGGCTATAATTTGTGTATCTAGTTCATATATGTTAAAGATTTCAGCAATAGTTCTTATTAAATCTATGCCTGGCATAGATATATCATCTAAACGTCCTAAGAATGGGGAAACATAAGTTGCACCGGCTCTTGCTGCAAGTAATGCCTGATTAGCAGAGAACACTAAAGTAACATTGGTTTTAATTCCTTCACTTGCCAGAACTTTAGTAGCTTTTAATCCTTCTTCAGTCATAGGAATCTTTACCACCATATTAGGATGAATCTTTGCGATTTCTCTTCCTTCTGCTATCATTCCTTCTGCATCTACGGTAGTTGCCTTTACTTCACCGCTGATTGGTCCGTCAACAATGGAGGCGATTTCTTTTATGACTTCAGAAAAATTTCTTCCTTCTTTTGCAATTAGAGATGGATTGGTAGTTACCCCGCAGATAACTCCCATATCATTTGCCTTTTTAATATCTTCCACATTAGCTGTATCAATAAAAAATTTCATCACGAATGTCCTCCCGACACGAATCTTCTTTTTCAAAAATGCCACCAAAAACGATTCGTCAATGGCGGCTCAAATTTTTGTTTTATCTTATTCAAATATGTATATTATTTTGATTTTGCTTTCTTTAAGTAATCAATATATACGGATCCTAATATAACGCATCCTTTTACAATGAACTGCCAGTAGCTGTTAATCTTAAGTAAGTTCATACCATTATTTAAAACACCTATGATAAGAACACCTAATACAGTACCGCTTAATGCACCAATACCACCACTAAAGCTTGTACCACCAATAACGGAAGCAGCAATTGCATCACGTTCAAAACCTTCACCTACGGATGGTTGTCCGGAATATAGGCGGGCTGCAAGTACAACACCGGCTAAAGCAGCTAAAGTACCGCTCATCATATATACACGCATTTTTACCCATTTGGTATTTACACCTGAATATTTCGCAGCTTCTGCATTACCGCCTGTGGCATATAAATGACGTCCAAATACAGTTTTATAAAGAATAAAGTATAAAATAATGAATACTACGATAACAAACAGAACAGGAATTGGAACTCCTAAAACACTGCCGGTTCCCATATTATTGAAAGCTTGATTTGCACTTTGTGCCGGTTGACCGCCTGTTAATACGTAACTTACACCTCGAACGATAATCTGTGTTGATAAAGTTACAATAAATGGAGGTAATGTTGTTTGTGAAATAACAGTACCGTTAATTAATCCAATAAAAGCACCAAATAGTAATGGAACTGCAAAACATAAAACTATAGGAAGGTTTTGGTTTGCAAGCTGAACTGCAATAACACCTGCAGCCGCAACTACAGAACCAACGGACAAGTCCATGCCCCCTGCAAGTAAAACACAGGTAATACCAAATGCAATAAAGCTGTTTACACAAACTTGGCGTAAAACGCTAAGTAAATTATTCTTTACCATAAAGGTTTCTGTTGTGATAGTTAATATTACAACCAGAATTGCTAATGCAATGATTGCACCTAGATTTTTCTTGATCCAATTTATTAAAGGATTTGTTGCCCTACTGCTTGTAACAGCTTTTGATGTTGCTTGTTGTTTATTCATTGTCATGTTAATTTCCTCCTATTACGGCATAGGATAAAATATTTTCTTGAGAAATATCATCCTTTTCTGGGTCTAGTATCGCAGCCAGTTTTCCTTCATTCATTACTGCAATTCTGCTTGAATTATTTATAATTTCAGGTAATTCAGAAGAGATCATTATTATGGATACGCCTTCTTTTGTAAGGTCGCTCATTAATTTGTATATTTCTGCTTTTGCTCCAACGTCAATACCACGTGTCGGCTCGTCTAATATTAATATCTTCGGTTTTGCTGCTAACCATTTAGATATAACAACTTTCTGTTGATTACCTCCGGATAATTCTCCTACTAGTTGATCTACGGAAGTCATTTTGATAGAAAGTTTATCTTTATATTCATTAACTATTTTATTTTCTTTCTTTTTATTAACCCTTAATTTATTCATAAAGGATGTGAGGACCTGAAATGAAAGGTTTGTGCCTATAGTATGATTTAAAACAAGTCCCTGAGCCTTTCTTTCCTCCGGTACCAGTACAATACCGGCTTCAATGGCATCTGCCGGCTTCTTAATGTCGGCTTTTTTGCCCTCTATAATAATTTCACCTGAAAGAATCGGATCAATTCCAAAAAGCCCGAGAGCCATTTCTGTCCGCCCTGAACCTACAAGTCCTGAAAATCCTAAGATTTCGCCTCTTTTTAAAGTAAAGCTAATATCTTTTACTTTTTCCGTTGTTAAATTTTTAACTTCTAAAATTGTATCTTGTCCTATTGCACGCCTGTTGCCGTATATGGTATCTACCTCACGCCCAACCATCATGCTTATAAGCTCATTTTCATTTGTTTCCTTTGTATTTTTTGTTCCAATAAATTTACCATCACGTAAAACAGTAACTGTATCACAAACTTTAAAGGTTTCTTCCATACG
Organism: Anaerocolumna aminovalerica; assembly: GCF_900115365.1. Taxonomy (GTDB): domain Bacteria; phylum Bacillota; class Clostridia; order Lachnospirales; family Lachnospiraceae; genus Anaerocolumna; species Anaerocolumna aminovalerica. The sequence goes on along the minus strand of NZ_FOWD01000068.1, from coordinate 7,203 downwards.
ATGAGATATGTAAATAATGGCTACACCATTTTGTTTTAACCTTTTAATTTGTTCAAATAGGTTATTCACCTCGCTGGTTGTTAGGGATGCTGTGGGTTCATCCATAATCATTATCTTGGAATCCTCACTAATAGCTCTTGAAATTTCAATCATTTGCTGTTGTGCAACAGATAAATTTGTAAGCAATAAATGAGTATCTAAAGCCAGATCTACTACATCCAATGCTTTTCTAGCTTCATTATGCATTCGTTTATAATCTACCAGGCCAAATTTATTTCTGGGTTCTCGGCCTAAAAACAGATTTTCGGCAATGGTCATGCTTGGTATATTGCTAATTTCCTGATGTATAAAACTTACTCCATTCTTCCTTGCATCATCCACTGAATTTATGGAGACCTGCTCTCCACCTATTATAATCGTGCCGTTGTCAGCACTATAAATACCACCCAATATTTTCATCAAAGTGGATTTGCCTGCTCCATTTTCGCCCATAAGAGCACGAACTTCACCAGGTTTTATTGCAATACTTACGTCATCCAATACCACATTAGATGCGAAAGCCTTTGTAATGTTTTTCATTTCAAAAATATATTCACTTGGCATTATTTTTCCTCCAGTTGTATGGTTCATCGGTTAGGTACAACTGTTTGACCAGAGTATACCAGCAGTATTGCTTCGTTCAGGAACCTAATCTAGTGCTTATAACATAACAGGTACAAGGCAGTTCCTTGTACCTGCTTGTTTTAAGAAAGGAATGAATTACTATTTATCGATATTATCTTTTGTAATAATTGACATTTCGATAATAATCTTTTCTTCTACTTGTTCTCCAGCAATGATTTTCTTTGCAGTTTCAACTACTGTAGAACCAATTTTTTCTGGGTTCTGAGCTGCAGATGCAACCATTTCACCTGCACGGATAAAGTCTTTACCTTCATCGGAACCATCAATTGCAACTACTTTTACATCCTCTAACATTCCTGCTTCTTTTAAAGCAGCAATTGCACCACGTGCAGTAGGATCATTAATTGTGAAAACACCGTCAATATCTGGATTTGCGTTGATTAAGTCTACCATAACTGGCTGTGAAAAGTCTGCTCTTGCTTTTTCAACGTCTCTAGATTGAAGTATTTTAATTTCAGGATATTTCTTTAATTCATCTTCAAAACCTGCCTGACGGTTATAGCAAACTTCAGTTGTACTATATGTAATTTCTACAACATTACCTTTTCCGTCTAAAGCGTCAGCTAAAGCTTGTGCACAAAGCTGTCCTGCTAAATAGTTATCAGAAACTACGGTAGATTTAACTAATTCTGAGTTCTTAACAGCTGTATTAAAAGCAATTACAGGAACTCCTGCTTCCTGGCAGGCTCTTAATGTAGCTTCAACACCTTCACTGTTAATTGCTGAGATGGCAATTACGTCAACACCTTGGTTAATCATGTCTGCTACATCATTCATTTGTTTGTTCTGATCACCGGCAGCATCCTGAATGATTAATTCATCGTTTGGACCTAAAGCAGCTTCCATTGCTTCTTTAATTTGAATAAAGAATACGTTTGTTAAATCAGGTGCAGAAACACCTACTTTGATGCCTTTTTCTGACCCTTTTCCATCGCTCTCTGTGTTTCCGTCTGTGCCAGTACCTTTAGAGTCGTTCTTTCCAGAACATGCTACTAAATTAAAAGCAAAAATCATACATAAAATAACTACAAAAACTTTTTTCATTTTCTTCATAATAGTATCCTTCTCCTTTTAGCAAAATGATTTTTAATTCTTTATGTTAATTTAAAGAATTTCGTTATTTTTTTAATTCCAATGCTTTTTTTACTTGAGTTACTATATTGTCTGCATTCAAACCAAACTTTTTAAATAATTCTTCTGGTTTTCCTGATTTTCCAAACTCGTCTTTCATTCCAATTCTTACTAATGGTGTAGGATATTTTTCAGATAGTAACTCTGCAACAGCTCCGCCTAAACCACCCATAATATTATGTTCTTCTACTGTAACGATACAGCCGGTTTCTTTGGCTGCTTTTAGAATAATTTCTTCATCAAGAGGTTTGATAGTATGTATGTCAATAACTCTTGCATGTATTCCCTGTTCTTTTAACAGATCACTGGCTTTTAAAGATTCCTGAACCATTAAGCCGGTAGCCAGGATAGTAATATCATTACCTTCCCTCATCTGATAGCCTTTAAATAATTCGAATTTATAATCCGGTGTATCATTGATAATATCTGCTGGTATACGGCCAACTCTTAGGTAAGCTGGTCCTTCATAATCCATTAAAGCTTTCACTGCTGCTTTTGTTTCAATAGCATCGGAAGGTGATACTACCAACATACCTGGAATTGCTCTCATAATGGCAATATCTTCTAATGCCTGATGGGTTGCACCATCTTCACCTACAGATATACCGCTGTGAGTTCCAACTACTTTTACGTTTAAATGAGGATAACCGATGGAATTACGAACTTGCTCCCATGCACGGCCGGCTGCAAACATGGCAAAGGAACTAGCAAATACATTCTTACCTGTTGTAGCAATGCCTGCGGCAATTGACATCATATTGCCTTCCGCTATACCAATATTAAAGAACCGGTCAGGATACTTATCTCTAAAGTTAGCTGACATAGTACAGCAAGCTAAATCCGCATCAAGTACAACTACATTTTCTTTGCTGCCATATTCGGCTAACGCTTCACCGTAAGCAACTCTTGTTGCATATTTCTCAGCCATTTATTTCTCCTCCAATTCTTTAATTCTTTTCTTTATCTCAGCAACGGCTTCATCATGCTGTTCCTGATTAGTAGCTTTTCCATGCCATCCTGCTTCGTTTTCCATAAAGGAAACTCCCTTGCCTTTTACTGTCTTTGCAATAATTGCAGTAGGCATACCCTTCTTTTCTTTTGCAAGGTCTAAGGCTGCTTTAATTTCCTTTACATTATGTCCATCCACATTAATTACGTTCCAATTAAATGCTTCGAATTTCTTATCGATTGGATAAGAAGACATAACAGAATCCAAGGTACCGTCAATCTGAAGATTATTATTATCAATGATGGCTACCAGGTTATCCAGTTTGTAGAAACCTGCACACATAGCAGCTTCCCAAACTTGTCCTTCCTCAATCTCGCCGTCACCTAATATTGCATAAACCCTATAATCCTTTTTGTCTACACCAGCCGCCAGTGACATTCCCACTGCTGCAGATAATCCCTGACCTAAGGATCCTGTTGACATATCTACACCAGGCACGTGATATTCCACATGACCTGAAAGCATACTATGTATATTACGGAAATTCTTTAATTCCTCTTTGGGAATAAATCCTTTTTCTGCAAGTACACCATATAATGCTGGTGAGCAATGACCTTTAGAAAGAACCAGGCGATCTCTTTCCTGCCATCTTGGTTGTGTTGTGTCTACGTTCATCTCATCAAAATATAGTACTGTTAATATATCCGCTATGGATAATGAACCTCCAATGTGTCCTGAGCCTGCTGCAGTAACTGCATCAAGAACATTGATACGTACTTCTTCTGCGATGAGGGATAACTGTTTCTCTTTGCTGTAATCCATGACCAACCCTCCTGAAATTATTTTGTATGTTGTCATACAATTTTTAATCGCAAGGCTATTATATGGTTTTTATATAAAGTTGTCAATCATCTCAATTCATATATTTTCTTTTTCGTCATTTTACATCATTTTTCGCGGTCATTTTTGTGCATTTTTTTAATATAATGGTAAATTAGGGTAGATTTATTTCCTGTAAACTACATTGTACCTATTAATGAATTTAAGAAACATAACACTTCCAAGACTATAAATAGTTGAATAAAACAGTTATTATTTCTTAATAATAACTGTTAAATCTTCTAGAATTCTTTGGATATGCTTACGCATAAAGAGTTCTCCTGCTTCTACATCTCTTGCTTTAATGGCGTTCATAATATTAGTATGTGGTTCTACTGCATTTTCAGCATTCTGGTGAACCTGGAAAGTCTTGCTACGGAAAGTATGTACCCATTCACTTACTTTTTCATTAATAGACATCAGTAATATGTTTTTGCTCTTTTCAACTATCTGATTGTGGAAAAGCTCATCATATTTTGCTATAGCAGCTACATCGCTTCCTTCTACTGCTTTTACAAACTGTTCATGGGTTTCCTGTAATTCTTCAATGTCTTCGGCAGTACATCTTGCAATTGCAAGCTTGATAGAAAGTGGCTCAATCGCACTACGAACTTCAATACAATCTTTTAATTCCACTTCATTTTCCACAAACCACTGTACAATATCATTTAAATCTGTTTCTTTTATTCTTGCCACAAAAGCGCCCCTGCCCGGTTTAATTTCTACAAATCCACTGGTTTGTAAGATACGGAACGCTTCTCTTACTGTACTCCGGCCAACTGAAAGCTGTTTACACAATTCGTTTTCAGTGGGAAGCTTATCCCCAACCTGTATTCCACTGGTCATAATAAATTCTTTTAAATTCTCAACTACCTGCTGAACAACAGGTACTCTCTCGATGGTTTTCATAAATATTTCTCCTTATTTCATTATTCCTATACTTCAAATGAAACAACACTATAAATAGTATTGTAATAAGTAGTATTAAAATTACTTTTATCATTAGCGTATTGTATTATTGTCAGTTGTCTTATATTATACCACAAAAAAAACATTTTCATAGTGTTTTTTATTCCCTAAATTATTATTTTTACCTTGACATTTGCATTTTGTTCATATAAGATAAAATTATTGTATGACATGAGACAATCTGTCTTGTTGTTATTTATTTAATCATACATATTTCAAATAAATATAACGGAGGTATAATAATGAAAATTGCTTTAATCAACGAAAACAGCCAAGCAGCAAAAAACGAACTTATTTATACTACTCTTAAGAATGTAGTAGAACCATTGGGGCATACAGTATATAACTATGGTATGTATACAGCAGAGGATAAAACTCAGTTAACATATGTACAAAACGGTATTTTAGCAGCTATCTTACTTAATTCCGGCGCAGTTGATTATGTTGTTACAGGATGCGGTACTGGTGAAGGTGCTATGCTTGCATGCAATACATTCCCTGGAGTAATCTGCGGTCACGTAGTAGATCCTTCTGATGCTTACATGTTTGCTCAGATCAATGATGGTAACGCTATCTCTCTTCCATTTGCAAAAGGTTTTGGATGGGGTGCAGAATTGAATTTGGAATACATATTTGAGAAATTATTCTCTTGTGAAAGCGGACAAGGCTATCCAAAAGAACGTGTTATTCCAGAACAAAGAAATAAAAAGATTTTAGATGAAGTTAAAAAAGTTGCTTATCATGATTTAATAACTATTCTAAAGAACATAGATCAAGATTTATTAAAAGGCGCTATAAGCGGTGAAAAATTCAGTGAATATTTCTTTGAAAATTGTAAGGACGAAGAAATTAAGGAATTTATAAAAGGTCTTTTAGCATAATAAGGAGGTAGTCTAATGAATATGCAGGATTTTAGATTAGACGGTAAGATCGCATTAATTACAGGTGCCAGCTATGGTATTGGATTTGCAATTGCAGAAGGTCTTGCAGCTGCTGGTGCTACCATTGTTTTTAATGACATCAAACAAGAACTGGTAGATAAAGGACTTGCCGCATACGAAGAAATCGGCGTGAAAGCTCATGGTTATGTATGTGATGTTACAGATGAATCTGCAGTAAATGATTTAATTGCAACTGTTGAAAAGGAAGTCGGTGTTATTGATATTTTAGTAAATAATGCTGGTATCATTAAGAGAATTCCAATGTGTGATATGACCGCAGCTGAATTCCGTCAGGTTATTGATGTTGATCTAAATGCTCCTTTCATTGTAGCGAAAGCAGTTATTCCCAGTATGATCAAAAAAGGTCATGGCAAGATTATAAATATCTGCTCTATGATGAGTGAACTTGGACGTGAAACCGTATCTGCCTATGCTGCTGCAAAAGGCGGATTAAAGATGTTAACTAAAAATATTGCATCTGAATATGGTGAATTCAATATTCAATGTAATGGTATCGGACCGGGTTATATTGAAACACCTCAAACTGCTCCTTTACGTGTTCCCGGAAATCCTTTCAATGAATTTATTATTTCCAAAACACCTGCTGCACGTTGGGGAACTACAGAAGATTTAATGGGGCCTGCCGTATTCCTTGCATCTGATGCTTCTAACTTCGTAAATGGTCATATTCTTTACGTAGATGGGGGTATCCTGGCTTACATTGGAAAACAACCTAAATAATACCGGAGGAATAAACAGATGAAAAATACTCCCGTTGGACTTGCCCATGTAGCAATACCCGCAGGTAATTTTACAGAAACCGTTGATTTTTATAAAGATTTAGGTTTCAACCCTGTTGTTATGCATGAATTTTCTTGTATTCTTAATAACGGGAACTGCTATTTAGAGATTTACCGCAGACGTACTGATGAAAAACAAGCCGGTGCAATCGACCACATTGCTTTACAAAGCAATGATATAGATGCCGCTTACGAAGAAATCGTTGATCTAGGCTATACTGTTGTAACCGATGGTATTGAGTCCAATGAAATGTTTGCTCCCAGATCCAATCGTTTTTTCATATTCTTAGGACCAAACAACGAAAGAATTGAATTTGCACAAGTAAAATAGCCCCGGATTTCTGACATGCCGGTATCAAATTAAAATAGAAATGATTTAGATAGAAATAATATAAAACTAATATACCTATTAAAAACAAATATATTCCTAAACTAATACCTCGTAATACTATAAAAGCGATAGTCAGCTAATAGAAATCTATTAGCTGACTATTATTTTGGCTCTTTGTCAAGTTTTGGGGTGGGATTCTCTGAATCCTGCTCCATTACTGTATTTAGAACCATTTTTATGTTTGTGTCTATAATTCCTGTTTTTGGGCATGCCAAATAAGCCTCTTCATTTTCATTTTTTGTCGTCCAGTTATCATCAGATAGAGCAATGAATAATTCTTGTCCGAAAACGCTTAAAGTTACGGACTCCAAAAGATATTCTTTTAAGTACCTTGATTTTGTTATTATAGCCTTCCGTAGGGCCGTTGGTATATTTATATTTAAAGGCATTCAAAATTCCTTCAGACCAGTTCCTGTATGTCTTTGCACATTCTTCAAATTCAGGAATTCCAGATTTCTC
>NZ_FOWD01000056.1 GCF_900115365.1 Anaerocolumna aminovalerica | reverse complement strand
AATTTTGCTACCTTACCCTGTCGGCCGGATTACGCAAAATTTATAATATACACCCTGTTATCCTAATTTAGTTTATGAGAGTCATTACGAAAGCTTAATGAGCACTTTCTGATTTTAGCTATGTTGTGAAGCAAAGCTGTTATTACCAAATTTATTATATAAACTAGTACGAAGTTATAGCTATAAATAAAAATGTACGTACTTCTTTTTATAAAAGCTTTATTTTGGGTTCACTATGTGAGCCTTCTTTTTATGTCTACAGCACGATTTTGGCTTAATTTTCTTTTTTTCATACTAATTTTTACTAGTAATTAATTTATAGAAAATCACTTAATATAGCCTTTAATAAAGCAAATTAAGCATACATTTTACTTATATATCTTGCTAGTTATAAAAAATTCAGTAAAAACAGCTTTGCCTCACTACGTAATTGAACTCAAAAGTGTTAATTGGGCCTTCGTAATGACTCTTAATAAAGTAAATTAGATAACGTGGTGTATAGAATAAATTTTGCGTCATCCGGCCGAGAAGGCTGATTATGGCCGACTAGAGACTCAGTGACAAGTATCGCCCTCTTGCGATACTTGTCATGCGCTTTGAGGCTCTACCAAGGCCATGCCCCACGAGGGTAAGGTAGCAAAATTTATTCTATACACCACGTTATCTTACAAAATATAAATTGAGTCATATGAAGGCCCAATTAACACTTTTTGAGTTTTTCACATAACTTCAGGGCAAAGCGTACGTGCATTAGTAAGCTAAATTTTTATTTAGAAAGAAAAAGATTTATATAAATATTTTTTTTGTGTCCCATACATATGATATATTATAGTGATATATAGGCGGGATATAAATGTTAGATTTAAAAAAGTACAGAAAATATTGTAAAAATATTTTGCTTGTTATTATTTTCGGTTTATTAACCATTTCTATTACAAAAGATCTTATGCGTATCTATGCTACTTCTTCCACCTCCACCCAAGAAAATATTTTTGTTCCAATTATGATGTATCATCAGGTAAAAAACAATGGTTTGGGTAAAGATGTTATTAGTCCAAAAGAATTTGAAAGTGACTTAATATTTTTATCTGAGAATAATTATAACATTATAACAATGACGGAATTGATTGCTTATGTATATGACGGCAAAGAATTACCGGAAAATCCTATTATATTGTCTTTTGATGATGGGTATTTAAGCACATATTTAAATGTGTTTCCCCTACTAAAGAAATATAATATGAAAATAGTGTTATCCATTATAGGGAAAAGTACGGATGATTTTACAAGAGTAAAAGATGAAAATATTAACTATTCCCATATGACGTGGGATCAAATTCTTGAGATGGTAGAATCCGGATTGGTTGAAATTCAGAATCATTCCTACAATCTACATAGTAATAAAAATGGACGTTATGGCTGTTGCAAAAAGAAGGATGAATGTTTTGAGGATTATGAAGAATTTCTTAAAGAAGATATTATGAAATTACAAAGCAAAGTTCAAACTGTCATTAATGAACCACCCAGTACATTTACATATCCATTTGGAAGATATAATAATGATACGGAAACCATTGTTAAAAAAATGGGTTTTAAAGCTACTCTTTCTGTTACTTATGGTATAAATGTAATAAAAAGGGGAGATCCTGAATCTTTATATGAATTAAAAAGGATCTGCCGTTCTCATAACCAGAGTTTAAGCAAACTGATAAAAGAAGGTATGAAGACAATTAAAAATATTCCAGGTAGTAATGATTATAATATAAACTAAAGATATCTTATTCTATAATAGAAACATATAAAATTTTTTGCTTATCTATCATAAAGCCCATAAATAGAGGTTTTTCCTTTACTTATGGGCTTTCTTTTTTATTCTTAGGATTGGGAAGAGAATTCTTTCTTGAAGTCAAATCCTTTAAATAAGTTAATTCCTAATATTGCATTAAATCCTATGGCGGAAAATACACTAAATCTTTCTGGAATACCAAAAAACTTCTGCGGAACCATATTGGTTCCAATTGCACCGGCAAGCATAAATAATAGAGAAATACCAGCCCATAAAGATAAAGAAAAGTATTTCTTATCACAATACCCACCAATTACAATAAGGACTAGAGAAAGGATTGATAGTAAAACAATAAGCACTGTCACTACATAAATGTGAATAATATCCTGAAATGTTCCTGCATTCCCACTGGATGAGAGAGGAAACATTGCATAACCTACATAAGATACCCAATTCATACCAGCAAATAAATATATTCCTATTCGTAATAGTTTATTTAGTTTCCCTTGAATGTAAACACAGACCAACATAATGGATACAATTCCACATACTCCATAAAGACTGGAAAGCTGGTTCCATAACATTCTGGAAGGAGCGTCATAGGCACTTAAATCACTAACAGCCTGGGCTGCCCAATTATAATTGGGATAAGCTAAAGGTGCAAATATGACAGCCAGGGTATAAGATAATAAGCTGATAATTCCCAGCAGTCCTAACCAATTTATCAATTGCCTTTTCATTTAGCACCTCCTGCTTTGTAGATTTTATTAAATTGTTTTATATGCTGTTGTAACATTTGCAGTGCTTCTTGTTCCCTTTTTGGTTGACAGTCACACAATGTCAACAAGAGGTTAATAGGCCCATAAAATTGTAGAGCCATAACGTTGGGGTTTTCATTTATAAAGATTCCCGCATTAACTAACATACTGAATAGTATTCCCTGATAAGATAATGGGCCCTCTATATACTGCTTTGTGAAAATTGCGGCTAAATCAGTATTGTGATGTTGTTCAATCATAAGCATTTTACGAAATTGGCAGACATAATCGTCATGTAAAAAATATAAGAATAAATTTTTCCCAAGTTGTATTAGTTGTTCTTCTGATATTTTTTCAAACAAGGCTAGATCAAGCACCGCATCTACACCGTTCATTTCCATAGAAGATACTTGTTTATCATATTGTTGTTGCATTTCCATTAATATAGCATCAAAAATTGCCTGTTTATTTTTATAATGTTTGTAGAGGGAAGGAGCTTTAATTCCCACAGCGTCAGCAATTTGTCCTACACTTACTGCGTTATATCCTTTTTCTGAAAATAGATGTAATGCCTCAGTTATTATCCTTTTTTTTGTTGACATTTGCTTCATAATTACCCCCTTTGGCTAATAGTTATTAGCTAAATTATAAGCTAATGATCATTAGCTGTCAAGTAAGTAGAAATGTCCATGTTTCAATAGTACATAAGATATTCATATTTTGAATTATCTTATTATATTATATAATTTTTCTATTCCCTTCTTAATATCTTCTTCCGGCATATTAGCATAGCCCAATAGAATAGTGGGCGGCAAGGGATTATGGGTTGTGTTTTCGGTTGCTGCATCTGGAATATAATGTTCATTTAAACCATATAGTTTAATGCTGTTTATTGCAGCCAAATCCATGATTTCTTTTTCTGTTAGTTTGGAATTAAATTTTATGACTAAATGTAAGCCTGCGTTTTCGCCCTCTATACAAATCTCATCTCCAAATATTTTTAAGCTTTGTATTAATAGATCATGTTTATTCTTATATATCTTACGGATTTTATTAAGATGACGTTCAAAGTAACCCCCTTCTATAAAACTTTTCATAATATTTTGATCTACTCTTGATACTGTAGAGGAGTAGAAGTTAAAATTCCTTTTGTAAACTTCCAATAGTTTTTCAGGCAGCACCATGTAACCTATACGAATTGCAGGGGCAATGGCTCTTGAAAAAGTTCCTAAATAGATTACTTTGCTGGAAGAATCCATTCCCTGTAAGGAGGGAATGGGCTTTCCTTTGTAGCGGAATTCACTGTCATGGTCATCTTCAATGATATAACGGTTTGGGGAAGAATTGGCCCATTGTAATAATTCCAATCTCCTTTTTATAGGCATTACGATTCCTAATGGATATTGGTGAGACGGTGTAACGTATACAATATTGGAATCTGTTTTTGCTAAATGCTCCATAGATATTCCGGAAGAGTCCAAAGATATGGGGGTTACTTTATAATGCATGGTTTTAAATATTTTATAAGCCTGCATATAAGTAGGATTCTCCATAGCTATATTTCCGAAAAAACCATTGTAATAATTATTAATACCATATTCTCCATTGTTATGTACTGTCTCATCTGTTACAGAAGAATTTTCATTCATAGTTTTATTGGATGAAGAATATTGCAGTATTTGGGCAAGAAGCTGTAAGAGATAATCTGCACCGGCACCAACAATAATCTGCTCAGTGGTACAATTTACGCCCCTTGAGTCATGAAGGTATCTGCCAATGGCTGCTCTTAGACCTTCGTCACCCTGATTATTACCTAACAGGAATATATCATTATTATTATCATTCATAAAGGTATTGGATAATTTTCTCCAAATATTATAAGGAAAGCTATTGATGTCGATAGCATAGGGAGAAAAGTCATATCCATAAGCAGGTTCTTTCTTTGACTTAACAGGAACCACAGTTGTTTTTTTTACTGTAATATTGGTTAGCTCCGATACCATGGATACATAATAGCCGCTTTTAGGAATGGATTCTATATATCCTTCAGATAAAAGCTGAGAGTAAGCCATATCAATGGTATTTCTGCTAACCTGCATATGTATTGCCAAGCTTCTTGTGGAAGGTAATTTTGATTTTGGGGGCAGTAGTCCGGACTTAATTTCATTTTTTATGTACTCATATATTTGTTCATACATAGGAAAAGAGGAACTGGAATCAATATTAATAGTAAACATATTTTACTCCTTATTCTGGTGTGGTTGCCGAAATGAATTTTGCTTTATTTGGCGGGGCCAAAATTAATATAAACATATCATTGTTTTGCAATAATTTCAAGATAATCTAAATTATTTTTCACTTGAATTAGATAACATAGTATGAGATAATAATCAAAAATTGTAAAGGGGTTTCTTGAAAGGTACGGAGTTATGATTGATGTTATTAATGTAACAAAGAAATATGGAAAGTTTATTGCAAATGATAATTTAAGTTTCAAGGTACTTCCCGGGGAAATTTCTGTTTTATTAGGCCCAAATGGGGCAGGTAAATCAACTATTATTAAAAGCATAGCCGGTCTGCTAAGATTTAAAGGAAATATTTTGATATGCGGACATAAAAATAAATCCTTGGAAGCTAAGAGGCTGCTGGGATACATTCCTGAAATACCGGTACTTTATGATATGCTAACCATATGGGAGCACATGGAATTTATTGCAAGGGCCTATTCCCTAAGGAATTGGGAGCCCAAAGCCAATGAATTATTTGAAAGGCTTGAATTAGAAGATAAGAAAAATAAATTAGGCAATGAATTATCGAAAGGTATGCAGCAGAAAGTGAGTATTTGCTGTGGGTTGCTTCCTAATCCAAGAGTTTTATTATTTGATGAGCCCTTGGTAGGTTTAGATCCACATGCTATAAAGGAATTAAAGTTAATGTTGCAGGAATATAAGAAGGATGGTGCTTCCATTTTACTTAGTACCCATATGCTGGATAGTGTTTCGGAATTCTGGGATAGTACTAATATTATGATGGATGGTAAGTTCATGGCAGCAAGAACACGTAAAGAAGTTCTTGGTACAGGTGAAGACCTGGAGAAGTTATTCTTTGACATTACAGAAGGCAAAAAAGATATAAAGAGGAGGCAAAAAAATGAAAGGACTTAGTTACCTTTTAATTACTTCTTTTAAAAATCGTTTATTGTCTTTAAAAAGAAAACCAGCATTAGTTGTTTTGTATGGAATTATATTTATTAGTATTATTCTTATGGTCATCGCTTTTCATGCTGATACTAATTCAATAAATACCGCCTCTTATAAAGATATAAGAATACTCTATGGAATAATAGCATTGATAGGTATGCTATATATCGTAATTTTTTCATCAACTGGTCTATCCACAGGGTCAACTTTATTCACCATGGCTGATGTAGGATTGTTATTTGTTTCTCCCATATCCTCCAGAAAAATATTATTATATGGCTTATTAAAACAGATGGCTGCCACTATTTTTAGTGCACTTTTTATATTATATCAGATATTTAATCTAAGGAAAAATTTCGGACTTGATTCCAAAGGCATTGTGTACTTATTTATTATTTACGCTATAACGCTATTTTTCTGTCAGTTACTATCCATTGCTATCTATATTTATAGCAATGGCAATCCGGTCAGAAAGAACATTGTACGGATTATATATTATGGAGTCATAGTAATGATTGTTATTAGCATATTTGTATTGCAAAGATTACATGGTGGCTCACTTATAGAGAATGGACTTATATTAGTCGATAATAGATTGTTTCAATCTGTTCCGGTTATTGGCTGGGGAGTTATGTTCTTTCGTGCCGGAATAGAAGGAGATATATTAAGCCTTACGGTTTCCTTATCATTATATATCCTAAGCAGTATGGTAATCATTTCTTTATTTACATCAGGAAATGCAGATTATTATGAAGATGTAATTTATTCTACAGAAATTACCTACCGTAGATTACAAGATGTTAAGGAAGGTAAGAAAACTTTTGCAAAGAATGTAAAAGTAAAGGATAAGGTAACAGGAATTAAGAAAGGTTTTGGCAGTAATGCAATTTTTTACAAGCATTTATTGGAGGGGAAACGAGAGAGCAGATTTCTTTTTATTGACTCCTATACAATTATTGCATCTATTGGAGCAGGTATTGCCGGTAAATATATTCCTTCCGTAGCAGCAGGATATATTATTTTAGCCATGTTAATATATATTCAATTCTTTTTAACTATGGCAGGAAAACTGCCTATGGAATTAAAAAGGCCCTATATCTATATGATACCGCAAAGATCATTGCATAAAGTAGTTTCAGCGTCCTTAACAACTATTATAAAAAGTTTCGTAGATGGAATCCTGTTTTTTACCATAGTTTGTGTAGTAACGAAAACCTCTCCATTATTAAATATGTTTTTAGCGTTGGCTTATGCTTGTTCCGGCCTGTTCTTTGTTAGTTTTCAACTATTAGCCCAGCGTTTACTTGGTGGACAACCTAATAAAATAATAACATTGACTGTTGGCCTGGGATTATTCTTTATATTGCTATCACCGGGTATAGGTTTTAGTATTTTTGCTGTCTCAGTGTTACCTGCTGCTTTGACCTTCTTAGGTACTTTACCATTTACATTTTCAAGCATTATTATTTCGGTATTTATATTTGTACTTTGTGGTGATTTATTGGATAAAGCAGAGTATACAACTGGTTCAAACTAATTTAATCTAAAAGGATGTTATTTATATAAAAAAGATGCTTAGAAACAAAACTACCTGTCATTCATAAGGAGACAAAAGACAATGGAATTATATGAAAAATTAATAAAAGGAGAAGAAAAACTTGCTGTAGTGGGTCTTGGTTATGTTGGAATGCCCATTGCAGTGGCTTTTTCAAGCAAAGTACCAACAATTGGATTTGATGTTAATAAACAAAAGATTCAACAATATTTAAATGGTAAAGATCCAACACAGGAAGTGGGGGATCTTGCCATTAAAAATTGTACTGTAGACTTTACATGGAAAGAAGAGAAATTAAAAGAAGCAAAATTTATTGTTGTAGCAGTGCCAACTCCCATACATATTGATAAGACTCCTGATCTGTCTCCTGTAACCGAAGCATGCGAATTAATTGGCCGCAATCTGACCAAGGGTTCTATTGTTGTATTCGAATCCACCGTATATCCTGGTGTTACAGAAGATATATGCATTCCTATATTAGAACAACAATCCGGTTTAAAATCCATCAGAGATTTTAAAGTTGGTTATTCTCCTGAACGGATTAATCCTGGGGATCAGGTTAATAAATTAAGTAATATCGTAAAAATAGTTTCCGGAATTGATTTTGAGACAAGGGAAATCATTGCCAAAGTATACGAATTAATTATTGAAGCAGGGGTACATAGAGTAGATTGTATAAAAACTGCGGAAGCAGCAAAATTATCGGAAAATGCTCAACGGGACATTAATATAGCTTTTATGAATGAATTAGCAATGGTTTTTGAAAAAATGGACATTAATACGAAAGAAGTAATTGATGCCATGGATACTAAGTGGAATGCACTCGGTTTTACACCGGGATTAGTTGGCGGCCATTGTATTGGTGTAGACCCCTATTATTTTATTTATCAGGCTGAAAGGCTGGGATATCACTCTCAGATTATATTATCAGGAAGAAAGATAAACGATGATATGGGTGCATTTATTGCTGATATAGCCATAAAAAAGATGATTAAAGCCAATAAGTTGGTCAATCAGGCCAAAGTCTATATTATGGGTATTACCTTTAAAGAAAATTGTCCGGATATTCGTAACTCCAAGGTGATTGATATTATTAATCGTTTAAAAGAATTTGATATCAGCGTTACCATTGTAGATCCCAGAGCAGATAAAGACGAAGTAATGAAAAATTATCAGGTTGATATGGTTCAAATGTCAGAGGTAAAAGACGGGGATTGTATAATTTTTGCCGTTGCCCATGATGAATTTATGAACTTAACTACTGACCAGATAGATGGTATGTTTCGTAATGTTCCAGTGGAAGAAAAAGTAATTATAGATATTAAAAGTATTTTTTACAAAAAAGAATTGGATTCTTTTGGATTCTCCTATTGGAGTCTTTAATAAGAAAAAGAGGAGCTAAATATCGTGAAAAAAAGATATATGGAGATCGTTATTGTATTATTGGTGCTAGTCAGTATAATAACAGCAATACTGTTTGTTGTATTTCGGAACCGGAATAACAAAGCCACCATGACTAATACTTTATTGTATGATGCTTCCGATGCCGTAGAGCTTGCCAAGAAGCGGTTATCAAAAGATAAAGATCAGGCAAAAGTAATAACCGATATAAAAACAACAGAGAAGATAGTTGCCTTAACTTTTCAAGGTTTGTCAGATAAAGAGACAAACAAGAAGATACTGGAACTAATGAACAGGCATGAAAGAAAAGGTACCTTTTTTGTGCCAGGAATTTTGGCAGCAGAAGATGATGAGACCATAGCTGCTATGTATAAGAATGGACATAAGATCGGAAGCAACACTTTAAAAGGCTCTAAACATCTGGAAAATTACAGTCAGGAAGAATTAGTAAAAGATTTCGCCTTAGCGAATAATATTATTGAAACATGGACAAAAACCACACCTAATATTTTGCTATGCAATTCTACAGATTATACCTCTGAAATCTTGCAGGCAGCCTTTGCCAGTGGAAACGAAAAAGTAGTAAAAAGTACACATTTTCTAAATTATCAAAGCTTTAAAAACTATGAACAGGTATTGGAATACATAACAGGAATAGAGAATGGTGCTATTATAACTATAAAAATGAATGGAGTGCTGGATGAGACAGAATATAATCCGGAAAAAGTGACGGCCAAACCTGATCATGTCAGTGGAGTAGTTAATAGTAATAGTGAAGAATATCTAAAAGAAGAAGAAAGACTGCTTATAATTATCGAATGGCTTTTAAAAGCATTAGATGAAACAAGGTATAAAAGCGTATTTGTTGAAGATTTAGACCTGTACTATGATACTGATTTTGACAGATCATTTGAGAAGTCAAGAATAGGAAATCAAGGTAAACCTGCAAAAGTATATAAAAGAATATCCACAGATATTAATGGCATTGCCTTTACCTTCCGGGGAATAGAAAATGAAAATATATTAAATGAAATCCTGAAATTTTTAGAAGAAAATAAACTGAATGCAACCTTTTTTGTAACAGCAGATGAGATAATTAATTATCCGGATCGGATTCAAAAAATATTGGACAAGAACCAAACCATAGGTAATGGAGGAATGACAGGAAAGGATCTGACCTCCATGGATTTTGATGGGATATGCTTAGAAATCTATAAGACCCATATGATTCTAAAAGAACAATTTAATATAGATACAAACTTATTTATGCCTGTATATGGAAAATACAATGATAACGTATTAGAAGGGGCATCTTCCTTGGGATATAATGTTGTTACATATAGTAAAAATCCCGTTACCAATGAAATAGCCTCTTTGGAAGAAATTATGGGCTATTATAATAATGGATTCAGAAAGGGAGACATTATATATTTCAATCTAAACTTCCACAGTGAAATTGTAGATGTAATTAAACAAACCTATTCTTTAATTGGAGAAAAAACATATAAAGTATGCAGTGTACCTACTTTGCTTACTTATGAAACAGATACTGAGATTCTGCTGGCAAAAGATAATAAAGGTTCTAGTAATCCCAAGAATACAACAGGTAAAACTACAACAGGTAAAATGACAACAGATAAAACTACGATAGATAAAACTACAAAGGGAAATGATAATAATTCCAAAGATCCTTCCGATGGCAAGATGGAAGCTATTACCCGAAAACATTTTGAAAAATTACGTAAAAATAATAAAGGTAAAAAAGCAAAAGAAATTAAAACTATATATACAACAGAGCAGGCACTTAGTTACACTTTTTATGGCATAAATAATACGGAAGTATTAGAAGATGTTTTGGAGAAATTAAGTCTTTTAAATGCAAAAGCTACTTTCTTTGTAACTGAAAAAGACGTAAAGAATAATCCGTCTGAGATAAAAAAGATAGCAAAATTAGGCCATGAGATAGGTATTTGCCTTAATATGTCTGATGGAACAGATTTTTATTCCATATGCCAAAGTATTGATAGGATACAAAAAGAAGTTGAAAAATTGTGCAGGCAAAAACCGAATCTTGTAAGATATGCCTATGATGTAGAGCTGACTGATGAAATGCTTGAGGCAATTTCAAGTTCAGGATGTATGGTGACCTGGCAGGATTTAACGTTAGCCACCTCTAAATTAGGAAAAGATGCAACACTTGAGGACGTTCTGGAATTTGGATTTAATGCAGGTAATATATCGGCCCGTAGAGGTTATATAATATATTTTAGAATGGATTATTATTCGAATCCTTTATTAATCGGTAATTTAATGTTAAATATAGCGAAAGAAAGAATTGATACCATTGCTTATCATGACAATATTGCAGGGAATGGTTCCTCTTATTCTATTAAATCATTAGGCAGTTTATTAAGCAGTGATAAGGTTTATTCCTATCCTGTAAGCAGCAAAGATATTTTGGCATCTGTAAAAGATGCTATATTCCCGGGGCATCTGGAAGCATTAGAAACTACACAAAATTTTGAGTACATTAGGGGACGGTATATAGGGAATCCTAACGTAAACTCTCAAACCACTTTGCCCGGGTTTAATGATGACGAATTGGAACAATTAAATCAAATAGGAAGGTTTACAGAGGATAAAGTGTTATTTTTAACTTTTGACGACTGGGGATCTGATAAAACAATTAACCAAATACTTTATGTACTAAATAAGTATGATATAAAGGCAACTTTTTTTGTTCGAACAAATTATGTACAATATAATCCAAATCTGTTACGTGCAATTGCTGAAGCCGGTCATGCCATTGGAAGTCATACCGATGGTCACCTTCCTTTTGCTATTACCACAACTGTAGAAACAGAAGATGATACCAGTGCCATCTATACTTCACCTTCAGAGGCTGAAATAAAAGAGAGAAAAGAAGATTTAACGGTTTCATATCAAAAATTGCAAAGTATTGTTGGAGATATACAAGTAAATGGAATACCTGCTTTAACCAAAATATTCAGACCTCCAACATTGGCAATGAGTAGAGAAGGTATGGAGGCAATATTTGATATGGGATTTCAGTTTATTGTAAGCGGAGATTTTAGTACTCACGATTATGAGGAGACTAATGCAGATTCTTTAGCTAAAACGCTTATAAATGGTATTAACTTAAATGACGGTACTATTAGAACTTTACATAATGGTAGTGTTCTGGTTCTGCACATGTCTGACGATAGCATAGTACCTACCATGAAAGAAGATGTTACAGCGAAGGCACTGGATATCGCTATTCCTCAATTAATAGAGCAGGGATACCGTTTTGCAAGATTAAATGATTACCTTTCTGAAAGCAGTATGGGAATAAATCCCTTAGAACAAAGTATCGAAAATGAAATTATGGAGTAACAGATTCAGGTAATAGAATGATATTAAACATAGGGTAAGGGGAATACTTTTCCATGAATATTAAAAAAATATCAAGTGGTAATAATAAGATAAAAAAAGAATATAAAGATATCCTTTTACAAACGAAAAGTGACAGGCGAATACTTGCAAATGTACCGGATAAAACAAAATTAAGAAGTAACAAAGATAGACGTGGCAGTCAAACCATAGATAATTTTTCCGGTAACATTAACGACTACATATTAAGCAAACAGATAGGGATGCGTTATAAAGTACAATATAATGTAGAAGTTACCTGTTCAAGTTCAAAAGGGGGTAAAAAGACCAGCTTTGTCAGTTCAGGAATTGACATATCTATGTCAGGTATATTGCTTCGGATATCGAAAGAACATATGCTGCTTATGAAAGAAGCAGACAGGATTTTATTAAAGTTTGAAATCACTCCGGGAACCATGCCGGAAGGACTGGAGATGAAAGTAAGAATAAATGCGGACATGGCAAGAACAGAGCAAGTTTCGGAATCAGAATATCTATGTGGTATGGCTTTTGTAAAGCCTTTATCCGTTTATGCTTCTAAAAAAAGAGGCAGATATATGTTAATGATTTCTACTTTTTTACTCCTGTTTATAACTTCTTTTATTGTTCTTATGCGGGCAGAAAGTGTTATATACTTTAAATTTAATAAATGGTTGTATTTATATAGTATTATTGCAGCATGTTTTTTACTAAGCAGATACCTTTTTGGTTTCTTATACAGGGAAGTGCCCATTGATGTAGACTTTACACCGGGAGTTTCTATATTAATTCCTTGTTTTAATGAAGAAGAATGGATACAAAGAACCATAATAAGCTGTATAAATCAGGACTATCCAATTGATAAGCTTGAAGTTATTGTAATTGATGATTGTTCCAATGATAAATCAGTAGAAAAGATAGAAGAAACCATCCAAAAATTATACGATTCCGGGGATCAGTATGATGTAAAAAAGCGATTGAAATATATCGTGCAAAAAGGAAATAAAGGTAAAAGAGAGGCCCTTGCAGCAGGTGCATTAGAAGCAAAACATGAACTGGTGGTTTTTGTAGATTCTGACAGCTTTTTAGATCCCTTTGCAATTCGAAATCTGGTACAACCCTTTAAGGACCCCAAGATGGGCGGTGTTTCAGGAAGAACCGATGTGGCTAATACCTATACTAATGCTTTGACAAAAATGCAATCAGTCCGGTATTACATTGCCTTTCGTATTATGAAAGCAGCAGAAGCCTATTTTGACGCGGTAACCTGTTTATCCGGACCCTTAGCATGTTATAAAAAAGAAATTATACTAAAAAATCGTGAGGCGTGGTTAAATCAAAGCTTTTTAGGACAGAAGGCTACCTTTGGTGATGACAGGGCAATGACCAACTTTGTACTTAAGAATTACCGAACCAGTTATCAGGATTCGGCAGTATGTTCTACCATTGTACCCAAGAAGTATTCCGTGTTTTTAAAACAGCAAATGAGATGGAAACGTTCCTGGCTCCGGGAATCATTAATTGCAGGAAAATTTATGTGGAAGAAGGAACCCTTTGCGTCTCTAAGCTTTTATATGGGGTTAGTAGTACCAATTGCAGCGCCTATTGTTGTTTTATATAATTTGGTATATGTTCCTGTTACATATGGCATATTTCCCAAAGCCTTTTTGGTGGGTATATTATTAATGTCACTTCTGATGAGTACAGCCCAGATGTTTTTAAGAAGAAGTACAACTTGGATATTTGGTATGCTATTTTGCTTCTATTATGAAGCTGTGTTATTATGGCAAATGCCAATTGCATGGGTAACTTTTTGGAAATCTACCTGGGGTACCCGCATGACACCTAGTGATTTAAAAGAACTGAAGAAGAAAGAAAAGAAACTTTTGGAAAAAAGAGCAAAGGAATTAAAAAAGGCAAAGAAGTATAAAAGGGAGGATTCCCATGAAATATTCACCGACGAATAAAGAAAGAAAAAAGGTTGTAAGAACAATTATAGAAGCCGTAATTTTATTGGTGATTTTTATTTTTGTAGCTAGAGCCTTGTTTGTTTTTAAGGAATATACACCCTATGAAAAGGATGAAAAATCTATAGTAAACGGAGAAGATAAAGGTTTTGTTGCAATATCCTATCTGGCTGTTGCCAGAGAAGGTACCGATACTATGATAAGTACAGACCGTCTTAAAGAGCACCTTGATGCCTTGTATAAAAACGGCTATGTAACAATAACACAGGAAGATATTAATAACTATTATAAGAAAGGGATTCCTCTTCCTGAAAAATCACTTTTTTTAATGTTTGAAGACGGCAGAAGAGACACGGCTATATTTTCCCAAAAAATCATGGAGAAATACAATTTTATTGGTACCATGTTAAGCTATGGGGATAAATTTATACATACGGATACAAAGTTTTTGCAGCCAAAAGATCTATTAGAGCTAAAGAAAAGTACTTTTTGGGAATTAGGTACTAATGGATATCGGTTGTCCTATATTAATGTATTTGATCGTTACGACAATTATTTAGGAGAGCTTAGTTCTTTGGAATATTCTTCTGTCAGAAAATATCTGGAACGTAATTACAATCAATATTTGATGGATTTTATCAGAGATGAGAATTTAATACCCAAGGAAACTTATTCTCAGATGGTATCCAGAATTCGCGGGGATTATCAACTGATGAAGGAAATATACACCAAAGAAATGGGGGAAGTTCCCGGAGTTTATGTTTTGATGCATTCTAATACAGGAAGTTATGCTAATAATGAAAAAGTAAGTGCTGTCAATGAAATGTGTATGAAAGAGCTATTTACAATGAACTTTAATAGAGAAGGTTCATCTTTCAATAATCGGGAGAATGATATATTCGACTTGACTAGAATGCAGCCACAGTCTTATTGGTATCCTAACCATCTGTTAATGCGAATTGCAGATGATGGGAAAGCAGCTATTGAATTTGTTGAAGGAGATTTAAATCGAAAAAAGAATTGGGATATTTTAAATGGGGTAGCAGAATTTCGAGATTCTGTTATTGCCTTAACTTCTGAATCAGAAGGAAATGGTCTAATGAGGCTTAAGGAGAGTAAAGATTATCAGAATTACAAGCTATCAGTAACTCTAACAGGTAATAAACTTGGTACTCAAACCATTTATCTACGTGCAGATGAAGAAAGAAAAGAATATGTGGCTGTAAAGATTCAGAATAATAATCTGTATATAGAAGAAAATGGAACATCCTTATATAAGCTTGATTTAAATGAACATGATGGACTGGTTATGCAGTCCATTGAAGAAAATCAAAAAGAGGCAGGAGAAGCTGAATACGAGTTATATTCAAAACAAAAGGGCCGTTTTGGAAATGCTACCAATATGAACGAGCAAACGAAGGAAGCCATAATAAAGGAAGCCAGAACCATAGAAGAGGGAGCAGAAGAATACATTCCTCCTATACAGATAAGTGATCCTGGTAATCGGGAAGTTGAAATTACATTACAAGACAATAATTTATCTGTAATTATTGACAAAAGGAAAGCAGTAGAAAACTTAACTTTATCAGGCAGAACCAAAGGTTATATCTACTTGGAATCTGCCTGGGGAGAATACGGTTATAGTCAAAGAAATATAGCAGATGATGTTTATGATGGTGTATTTGAGAACCTTGTTATTCGTAATATAGAAGATAACAGTATTTTATTTGATAACCAATTACATGGATTAGATAAAGCAATATTTAATATAAATACAACGTGGAATCATATTATCAATTGGTTTATCAATTCTCTGTAAATGGTGACTATTCAGTTACAGGCTCTAACCAGCCGATGCACACAAAATATGTAAAATACCCATGTTTTGGCGCCCCCAACTTGAAATTCCGGCGTTTTTCAGGTAACTGAATAGTTGCGTAATAATAATAAATGATATAACTGAGATAAGAGAAGGGCAGTATTGCAGGCAAGATTGCGGAATACATTGGTGATAATATGAAAAAGATTGTACTTAATCTGTGTTTTTTATTAATATGCATAGTAATTGCAGGCTGCAGCAACAAAGGTGATACTAAAAGGGACAAGGAAGGGACCCGAAAGGAGTATCAGGATACTGTTGATGAAAAGAAAGAACCATTTAGGGAAGAAAATTTTAGCGTATGGACAACCTACTGGGATGTGGAAAACATAGATAATGAAATAGGAAGTTTACAGGAACATATTGATAATATATGCTATTTCGCAGCTTACTTTAATGAAGATCAACAACCGTTTATCCCAGAGAAGGTAACAAAAACCTTTGCAAGAATGAATACCGACTTCAAATCCTTTACTTTTAAAAGTTATCTTACTTTTGTCAATGATTTATTATTAGAAGATGGTTCCTCCTCTCTTAAGGACACGGGGCTTTTATATACACTGTTATCTTCAGAAGAAGCAAGAAGCAACCACATAGATGAAATTCTGCAAATGACGATACAGGGTGGATTTGATGGTATTGAGATTGATTATGAGGGAATGAAGAAAGATATTGCTCTTTGGAAACTCTATATACAATTTATTAGTGAACTCTATCAAACTGCATCGGCAAAAAATGTTTTAGTGAGAATTGTTTTAGAACCCGGTGTACCTGTTGAAGAACAACTAGATTTTCCTGATGGGCCGGATTATGTAATCATGTGCTACAATCTATTTGGCTATGGAACAGAGCCAGGTCCGAAGGCAAATAAAGAATTTCTGCTGAAAATGATTAATAAGATGGAAGGGTTCCCCGGTAAAGTAAATTTTGCAGTAGCTACAGGAGGATTTGACTTTGCTAAAGACGGAAAAGTTGTTCAGGTCACCGAAAAGGAAGCTGTCAAATTAGTTAAGGAGTATAGTAGAACACCTGAAAGGGATGAAGAAAGTAAAAGTCTGGTATTTTCTTATATGGATAACAGTGGAATGTCTCATGAAGTGTGGTTTGCAGATAAAGAAACCATTCAGTATTGGTTTGATGTAATTAAAGAATCCGGAGATTATGAGTTATCTATATGGAGAATAGGCGGTAATATATTTGAATAATTAAAAAGGGCTGTTACAAAATGAATGTTTCGTCAGGTATGGATTAAAAACCATCTATACCGGTATCACATTTCATTTTGTAACAGCCCCTTATTATGAAAAGTTATGTTGGTAATAAGGATGAAGATAATAGTCTATAAATGCTAATAAGGGCTTACAATTACTGGTTGTATTTGTTTCCCTTCTAATGCTTGTTCTATGGTATCTTTTAATAAATTGGTATGAGCGACCAAAGAATTGGGTTTATCTTTAGGACTATCCTGGCCAAAAGGTACAAAATATATATTTTTTGCATTTAGAACCAAACCGATATTTTTTAGATTCATGCTTAAACCATCGTTTGTAGATATGGAGATCACCAGAGGCTTTCCATTTCTAAGATGGGCTTTTGCCGCCATGAGTACAGGTGTGTCTGTAATACCGTTTGCTAATTTGGCTAATGTATTGCCGGTACATGGTACAATAGCTAATACATCAAGGTATTTTTTAGGTCCAATTGGTTCGGCATCCTCGATGGTAGTAATAGGGTCATTCCCGGTCATGTAGTGCATCTTATTTAAAAAATCAGCTGCATTTCCAAAGCGGCTGTTAATTACTTGAGAATTGTTAGAAAAGATAGGATAGATATTGGCATTCTCATCAATTAGGTTTTCTACTTCTTTAAAGACTTTGTCGAAGGTACAAAAGGAACCGGTCAATGCGATTCCGATATTCTTTCCATACAAAGACATAGATTTCACTTCTTTCTAATATTCGACAATATATGATTATTAAGAGCTAAGGCAGAGGATTCAGGAGCGTATTTGCCTGGAAGGCCAAGGCATAATTTGGCGTTCCTGTGAATCTCTTTTGCATAGTTAAAGTCAATACCGCCTGGAGCTGAGGCAATATCAATGATAACTACATTTTGTCTGGTTTTTTCGAGAAGTTCTTTAGAAAGTACTAATGCAGGTATTGTATTAAATATATAATCATATTCTTCTATTTTTTCTTCTAACTGGGAAAGGTTCACAGTATTATAAGAAGCGGCATAGGCAGCAGAGAGTGCCATTGGAGATCTGGCAGCAACAGTAACACTGCTGCATAAACCTTTTAATTTCTCTGCCAAGGTGCGGGCGCATCTTCCAAATCCTAATATAAGGCAGGAGCTGTCATGAAGATTGATGGTGCTATTTAGAATAGCTTCCGCAATAGTACCTTCCGCGGTTGCTATAGTATTGTATAGTGTAATTTCTTCCTGTTTCATAAGGTCCTGATAACAGATGTTTAATATATCACAATGATTTTTTAAATCCCCAGGTAAAACACCGCCAAATAATTTATGTTTAGCAGTAAGAAGGTTACATAGGTTTCCTATAGTTAAATCGGATTGTGGGTGAATGGACACAATATGCATTCCATCCTTAGATACAGGGATAGGAGTTATAATAATTTGACTGGTATTCATGGCTTCAGCAAAAGATGGAGATCTTTTGCATCTGGAATCTAATAACGGATCATCCAGACCATATGCTATAACAGAGTAATTTTGGTTCAATAAATCATTTGCCATATAAATCTGCCGCATATCTCCGCCGATGAATGCAAAATCAAAATAAGATAAATTCATGTAAAAGCCTCCTATTTATAATGGTTAATCTTCCTTTAAGTTTAATAACGGTTATTCAAAAAATATATCTTTACATATTAACCGTGATTCCGTTGCTTTAGCACCATTTGATTATGATTGAAATTAGTATAGGTGATTATAATATATGGAATATTAAAGAAAAAGTGCTATTATTACTGTCCAAATCTATATTTTAAAAACTTATTATTTACAATTGGAATAATCTATGTTATTATGTAAAGCGTATAAAATACAGCCAATACTCAGTACAAGGACACTCCGACCTTAATCTTAGTGTTAGGCGTTTAAAATTTTAGGAGGAATCATCATGATTAGTAAAGAAAAGAAACAAGAAATTATCGCAGCTTATGGTAGAACACCTGAGGATACAGGTTCACCAGAAGTTCAAATCGCACTTTTAACTGCAAGAATTACAGAACTAACAGAACATTTAAAAGTGAATCAGAAAGATCACCATTCAAGAAGAGGTCTTCTAAAAATGGTTGGTCAAAGAAGAGGATTACTTGAATATTTGAAGAAGACAGATATTGAAGGATATCGTTCATTAATTGAACGTTTAGGATTAAGAAAATAGTTCATGTAAACTTAAGATTACTTATGTAAGGGACTGTTACAAGACTGTCATTCTGAGCCGCCTAGAGGAAGAATTTCATTATGAATATGAGATTCTTCTGAAGATTCAGTTTCGCTGAATTTATACTCTCAGAATGGCAGTTTATTGTTTGGGCTCTTTGTCAAGTTTTGGGGTGGGTTCCCTTGGAACCCACTTTACAACTGGTATTAGAGCCTTTTTGATATTCTACTTATAATTATCTGTTTTTGGGTACACGAAATAAACCTCCGTGTCAGTCTCTTTAAAATTATCTAGTACAATGTAAAATTCTGGTTCGGAACCTTCTGAAATTTTTGATTCCAAAAGAGTTACGTTTAAGCACCTTTATTTTGTTATTAAATCCTTCTGTTGGTCCATTTGTGAGCCCATATTTAAACGCATTCAATATCTCTTTTGACCAATTTCGATATGTAGATGCACATTTCTCAAATTCGGTAATACCCGATGATTCGGCTGTTTTTATCCA
>NZ_FOWD01000057.1 GCF_900115365.1 Anaerocolumna aminovalerica | reverse complement strand
TCTATCGAATTAATCCATCCAATCGCTATGGAGCAAGGTTTAGGCTTCGCTATCCGTGAAGGTGGTAGAACAGTTGGTTCAGGTAAAGTTGCTACAATTATTGAGTAATTAAAAAATTACCCCAAGCCTTTATTTATAAGGGTTTGGGGTTTCCTTTATTTTGTCATGATACTATTTTGATACTAATTCATTTAATTTACTTGCTACTTCTTCATGTTTACTGGGGTATAAATGAGAATATGTGTTAAGAGTTGTTTCTACTTTTTCATGGCCTAATCGCTCAGCAATGAGAAGTGGTGAAAAACCAAGTTCGATTAAGAGTGATGCATGAGAGTGTCTTAATTCATGGATTTTAATAGTTCTTATTCCGGATGCTTTGCTACCTCTTTTAATTTCGTTATACAAAAATGATTTAGTAAATGGGAATATCCTATCGGTAGGCTTAAGATCATATAACATATCTAAATAATTTTTCAATATGTTATTCAGAAAGTCTGGGATAGTAATAAGTCGATTGCTTTTAGGTGTTTTGGGAGCTGTCACAATATCTTTTCCACCAATTCTCTGTAAGGATTTATTAATAGTTAATACCTTGTTGTCAAAGTCAATGTCTGATGGTGTAATGGCGAATAATTCACCTACTCTTATTCCGGTCCAATATAATGTATTTAATGCAGCATAACCAGAAGGGTTGTTTATGCAGGCTATAAATGTTTTAAATTCTTCTTTAGTCCAAAAATCGAAAGCTTCCGCTTTAGTTTTTCCAATACTACCGGCCTTTTTGCAAGGATTTTCTTTTAATCCATAATATCGAACAGCAAAGTTTAATATAATTGTAAGTGTATTATTTATTTTTTTCTGATATGTGGGCGCATAGTTTTGTTCAAGAATATCATTCTGCCACTTACGAATGTCAGTGGGCTTAATTTCGTTAATAGGCTTATCCTTAAAGTAAGGCAGTATTTTACTATCAATTGCATGTTTCTTTGATTCTATGGTCGATTTACGAAGCCTAGAGCCCATATCTTCAAAGTATAAATCTACTAATGTCTGAAAAGTCATAGTTTGGTCGGCTTGTTGCTTACTTAAAAAATCTCTCTCCCATTCCTTGGCGTCTTTTTCTCTTTTAAATCCCCGCTTTAACTTTTGCTTATTCTGACCGGTCCAATCCTTATAATTAAATTTACAATACCAGGTTTTTCTTTCTTCGTCTTTATATGTTGGCATATTATATCAATCTCCTTTTCTTTTATAAGGCTTTATGATATAATTCACTTGTCAAGGGCGATTATATAAGCCTTATGTATTATTGCAGCTCTTTGGTGTTAGTAGCACTAAGGGGCTGTTTTTATTTCTTTTCATTGCCCTGGTTCTTAAAAAAATCTCTCATTATTTCAAACGGTTCTTTAGTGGTTCGTTCAGTACAAAAACATTTAATGAAATAATCACTTTGTACCCTGTTGTTTTTATCTATTAATTTATTGAAGCCATAATCAATATACGAGAAACAATTATTTAAAAATTCATCATATAAATCTTCTCTAATCTCGAATTTTTCAGATTTTCCTTCAAAAAGAATTGTTGTATATCCTTCTTTATCTGTAGCAAAATTTTCTTCTAATTCATAACCGAATTTCTCAATTAATTTTCTTAACAGGAAGTGGAAGTAAACTTTAGCATCAATAACGCCAATATCATGCATCATTTGATCTAACTCATCACTAAAATCACTTAACCCCATAAGAAATTTAGGGGTTGTATATAACGCTTCTGCAAACTCTTCAATCTTGGACTGTGGAATATCATTTACTCCTGCTTCAATTTTGGCGATTGTTGATCTTGATTTATATCCTAATTTTTTTGCTAGTTCATCCTGCGACAGACCTAGCTCTTCTCTTCTTTGTTTTATACGTTTATATAATTCATTCATATGGCACCTCCAACAAAACAATAACATAATGTAGAATAAAAATCAACAAATAAATAATTATATACCAAATATGTTGACAAATAATCACCCATATGATAATATGAAAGCGTGATTAAAAATCAACACTGCAATGAAAGGAGAAGAACATGGCGGATACATTAAAACTGAGGGCATATATACTGCAATCTGGCTTGACAAGAGAGCAGGTTGCTAAAATGCTAGGAATATCTAAATTCACCTTACATAAAAAGATACACAATATTACTGAGTTTAAGGCAAGTGAAATAGCTACGCTGTCAGAGATATTAAACATTACAGACAAAGAAAGCATTTTTTTTAATTAACAAGGTGATTATAAGTCACATTAAGAAGTATGAGATATGGCAAAAGCCTTAAACGTTGATGCAGCTGAACTAATCAAAGAATAATAATTACACCATAACAGAGCGATTACTCGTCATATAGGACGAGTGAATAAACTATAGAAAATAGCGTAGATGCTACTAGAAAGGAAGTTGTTAAATGAGTATGCAAGAATGTATTCAGATGATGGACACGCTCGTCACTAAGGAAGAACGAAAACTAGGTGTAAATAGTCCTGAATTCATGAAAAGGCATCAAGAAATTATGAATGAATGTGATAAACAATTATTACATGACCTTATGGAAAAACAAAGAGAGGAGATGTAAGCATGGCCAAAGCATTAAATTATTTTGATGTTGCTGATGTGCAAAAGTTATTAGGAATCAGCAGTTCTAAGGCTTATAAAATAATTAGAGAGCTTAATGATGAACTAAAAGAAAAAGGTTATATAGTAGTGATGGGCAGGGTGCCAAAGCGGTATTTTAGAGAAAAATTCTATTGTGATGTGGAAGAAATACAAGAACAGCTAGTTGGTAGGTGATTAAATGATTAAAGAAAGCTACACAAAAATACCGAATGATTTATTAAGTGCCTTAGCTGCTTATAAGTTTAACGGAAGGCAAAGGGCTATTATTGATGTTATCTGTAGGTATACCTTTGGATTTAATAGAAGTTATTATAAATTTCCTGTAGCTTTATTTGAAGCGTTCACTGGGATAAAGCGTAATAATATCTCTGCAGAATTAGCTAGATTAACAACTTGTAAGGTTATAAATATTATTGGAAATCCTACAAAAACAGAAACAAGGCTATACACAATTAATATGAATTTTACACAATGGACCATTGAAAAGAGAGAAGTAAGTATCAACATTGAAGATGATATAACTAGTATTGAAAATGATACTACTAGTATTGAAAACGATAGTATTAAAAATGATACTAATTTAGTATCGAAAACGATACTAAACTACTCTCGAAATCAATACCAAACTAGTATTGAAAACGATACACATATAAGAAAAAGCTTTAATAACAATTCTAATAATAAAAATATCGTTGATACTGACAAGCCAGTACCAACAACGCAAAAATTTTTAGATGATAGTTTTGAAATGAAGATTGTTAATACAATTATTGAATCATGCTTAGAGATATACCCTAATAGTAAAGTACCAAGTACATATAAGGATAAATACAAGTGGGCTATTGATATTGAAAGAATGAAAAGACTAGATAATAGAACAGAAGAGGAAATAAGACAAGCTTTAAACTTTGCGATTAATGATAGCTTCTGGAAGAGTAACATAAGAAGTGCAAAAAAATTTAGAGAGAAATTTGAAACTTTATATATACAAAGCAAACAAAACAGGATAGAAAGCAAAAGTATAAATAAAGGCCAGCAGTTACAAGAAGATTTTTCAAAGATAATGGAGGATTTTTTAAATGAGTCAACAGGAATTTGCGAACATAGCAGCAATGATTAAAGCTGCTTATCCAACAAGCAACTTTTTACCTACAAAGGAATCAGCAAAAACATGGTTTGAGTTTTTAAAAGATTTAGATTCACAAACTTGCATGTCAGCCGTAAGGGAATACATAAGAAATAATGAATTTCCACCTACAATTGCAGGTATTCTCAAAGGGTGTAAAGAAGAAAATATCTTAATCATACTGGAAGATGGAGCAATTCAATTGTAAGAAAGAAGGTGGGTGATATAGATAAACAAAGTTTTTTATTAAGCATAAATCAAGATACCGTTTTTGATAATGAATTCTATAAAAAGGTATATGGTTATTCTGTGTTAGATAAAGAATTTATTAAGATAGTAGCCAGTATTTTATATAAGCTAGATAAACAAGATGTGGCCAAGAAATATAATTCATGGTTAAGGAATTACAATGAAGAACAATCACAAATAATGAAAAGTGTCAGTAATTGGTATTCGAAAGAATGTGAAAAGAAATATGGAATAATCAAGAAAGAGCAAGTATGTAATGAAAATGTAGTGGAAATACCAAGAAGAAAAGAAGTAAGGAGTAGTGAAGAATGGAAGAGGAAAAGGAAAGAGCTGCTTTTACAAAAAAAGAAATTGATTATCATGCAGAACTTGAAGCAATAAATAGAGAATTAGCAGAACTTGAACAACTTCCCGTAAATGCAGAACGAACATTTAAAGCCAAGAAGTCAGAATTGCGTCCTGATATCGTTACTAAGGTAGACGAGCCTATATTCTTAACACCTACTAAAATAAAAGCTGTTAAACGTGATTTAAGCCAAGTTATACCTAGTGGGATAGAAATATTAGATAAACGAATTATAGGCTTTAATAAACGAGAATTGACAATATGGAGTGGTTCAAATGGCAGTGGTAAGTCAAGTATACTTTCACAATTAGCACTTGAAAGTGTAGATCATAACTTTAACGTTGCGTTATTCAGTGGTGAGTTACAAGCGGATAGAGTAATGAATTGGATTACCCTTCAAGGAGCCGGTAAGAGATATGCGCAGCCAACAAAATATGAGAACTATTATACAATACCGGAAGAAGTTAAAAACAAAATTAGTAGATGGCTAGATGGTAAGCTATATATTTATAACAACAACCATGGACTTAAGGTATTGGATGTTATAAGAGCCATAGAAGAATGTATTGATAATAATAAAATTGATGTGGTTATCATTGATAATTTAATGAGTTTAGATTTAAGTTCAGTACATGGGGATAAATACGATAAACAAACAGATTTAGTTCTTAGACTATCTCAGCTATCAAAAGATAAAAAAGTACATATACATTTTGTAAGCCATCCTAGAAAGTCTATTGGGTTCTTAAGAAAAACCGATATAAGCGGAACTGCTGATATTACCAATGCTGCAGACAATGTGTTCTTATGTCATAGGTGTAACAATGATTTTAAACGTAATATTAAAGAGTATTTTGGCTTTAAGGATGATAATCCATTAATGAGATATGATAATGTGATTGAGATTACTAAAAACAGAGACTTAGGTGTTAGTGATTTATTCGTAGGATTATATTACGAGAAAGAAAGCAAAAGATTTTTAAATACACCAGATGAAACAAAGTATTATGGATGGGAAAAGGATAAAGAAGGTTTTGTAAATTGTTTGCAAGATGAAATCCCATTTGCTGAATAAAGAAAGGAGCTATTGAATGGATTTAAGAATTAAAATTGCACAAATAATACAACTTCAAGAAGAGCTTGAATCAAAAGGTTACGAAGGTAATGAAGCGTTAGGTATTATTCAGACCGCAGCAATGTGCATGTTAACAGATTGTTTAAGTGAAAATTATAATGGACAACCATACATAAGGATTCATGGTTCTATAGCGACATATGAACAATAAAAAAGCCATTAACTAAGACCTCACCTTAGTAATGGCAGTAACCCGACAACCCTAATAAAAGCCGGTAACTTTATCTGTATTATAACATACGTAAAACTCCGGCGCAAGTAAAAAGGAGAAATAAGAATGAGTTATAAGATAGTAAATGAAGAGTTAAGAATTCAATCGTGTAACATTGAAGATTTATCAGAAGAAACAAAGAAACTATTTGTCGAACAATTTGAAGATGCTCCAATAGAGATACTAACTTTATTTTATAACCCGGTTACAGATATAGTTATTCTTAATCGAGATAATAAAGGTTATGAATTGTATAAGCTTACAGCTATAACATATTTAGAAGGAGATAGCGAGCTTCGAGCTGCTATGAAAGAACAGGCTAAAGGTATCCTTGATAGCACAATAGAGTTACTTGAAAAAGTAGTAAGTCGAAGAGAACAACTTAAGATTGATAAAGAAGCAGAAAAGCTAATAAGATTATTAGGTAAACAATCTATGAATATATATATAAAAAATATTGAAATGCTAGAAGCTTTTAGGCGAATTAATAAGAAAGCCAATAACAGTTTTTTGGCTTACTACAATACATTTATGTATGGATACATTCAAGGGATTAGATCAGAAAGAGCAAGAAAAAAACGTGTTGGTAAGACAAATAAAAATATATGTTAATTGTGGTTACTTCTCTTTATTTTAAAGTACCTACATAGGAGAGTGAAGCATGTATTGTGTTATTCAAGAGATAGAACTTAAAAAGCCAAATAAGAATGGGCATTCAAAGCGATTAGAATCAAAGTTTATGCAGATGTCCATATCCGGAAAAGACGTAAGTCATTATTGGTATTGCTATAGTGAGGAACGATTTGAGCGACCTATTAAGAAAGGCTATAAAATAAGCATACATAAAAGCTATAGAGAAAATGGAAAGGTTAAAAAGAAACAGTATGTACTATGTACAGTGAATTATTATGATATAGCAGATAAATGGTTTTCCTTATATGATTATTGTGATAGACGCATTAATTTAATTGCAGAAGTATTAGGAACCGATTCAGAAACAATTTATAATTTAGTTGAAACTAAGCTAGAGCCTTTAATCAAATCCATAAAAGACGAATTTATGCAGACAGAGGAATATAAGACGCATGAAGAACATGAGAGGATTACAACTATACATACTGCTAGAAAAATTGAATTTGCTGAAAAATATGGATGTGATAAAGACAAGTACAATGAGATTTATGATGTATTCGGCAATCTAATGAATAAAGAAAAACTGGAAGAGGTAGAAGCGAATTACAAGGCCAGGAAAGAGTATGAGGAAAAGAGTAGTAGTTACTACAAACAGTATTACAGTAACTACAATAATTATTACTCAAGTGGTAGTAGTTACTCTGATAGTATTTCTAGTAACCATAGTGCAGAAGATAAGGATACATTAAAACAATTCTACCGGGTACTATCAAAAAAGTTTCATCCAGATGCAAATATTAATACCGATACATCAAAGCAGATGCAGTTATTGAACCAATTAAAGAATGAATGGGGAATTTAAGAAAGGAGTTTATATGTCAGTTAAAATAGTGGTATCGTATTCAGAAGAAAAGGAGTTACAGGAAGTTATATGTCTTCTTAGACCAATAACCCAACATATAAGTAAATATAAAAGCGAAGAAGGAAAGTATAAGAAAGCGAAGATAACTATAAGAGAAACTAGATTGTAATATTGCTATACACGTGATATAATATATATAACATAATGAATGAGTAAGTACCCTATCTGTAATGGATGGAAGCTTGTAAGAGCACGGGAATGATTAGAGTTAATCTCTGGTTGTTTCCGTGCTTTTTATATAAAAAAATAAAAAAGAAAGTAGGTATGAAAATGGAATCCAAGCATGGAACGATTGTAACAATGAAAAAAGAAAAGGGGTACGGGTTTATTAAGCCGGATGAAGACGAACACAGTAAAGATAACTTATTCTTTCATGCAACCGATGTATTAAGTCCGGCATTTAAGGAACTTAAAATAGGCGATAGAGTGGAGTATCTTGAAAAAGAAACCGAAAAAGGTAAATCTGCTTATGGTGTAGCTGTAATTTAGGGAAAGAGAGGAATTAAGCATGGATAAAAACGAATTAATTAAAAGAATCGAAGAAGATACAATTTTACAAAGCATAAAAAAGGAAATGTTGGAAGCAACTGAATGGGCACAAGGTAATAGAGAAAGAGCAGAAAAGAAAGAGTGCGAGATGCTTGCTAAACTTAGAAATCTAGAAAATGAGTCAGTTTTAACCTTCAATACATACGATGTTGAAAAAATTGAAAAAGAAATTGATAATGCTGAACCTAGAAGCGAAATAAGGAGAAAGCTTGTAGCTTTTCAGAATTTAAAATATAAAAATTGGAAATGGGAAGAAAACTATAGAAAAAGCAAAGCAAAATATTATACCTATATCGCGCCTATATTGGCTGATTTAGAAACTGTTAAGCAAGAAATTAGATGTGAAATGGCTGATTTGGAAAGAAAACTTAAAGAAAAAACCAAAGAATATAATTCTTATGAAGGAAAGGTAATGAAGTTTTTTAGTGATGCCGGAGACATAGGTGAATATCAGCAACAGAAAGCATGGATTTGTAATATGTCTAATGGAATCGTTAGTTCAGATAAATTTGCAATGACTAAAGCAGACTTCTATAGTGAGGGACAAGGTGTAATTGATGTAAAAGAAGGAAGTTATAAGTGAGTATGGGCGAAGTTTAGTTTGTCAAGAAAGTTGAATAGCAATAATCTAAATATTAAAAAGATATACAGAAATAATTGGATGTTGAGATCGAGAAGTAAGAAGGAACAAAGCCTGAGAGGAAAAGGGAGAAGCAAGATTAAAAGAGATAATCAGTGTATTAAACATACCCCCGGGTAAAAAGTTTCACCTTTTTCACAAAGGCTGTTAACCGAGGTAACGAGATGGCTGTAGAGATTTTTTGAAAATTTACACATAAGGGGGGGGGTACGGTGTAAGTTAAAGAAAAATGATGTCAAAAATGACCTACTGGATCAGTTAAAAAGCAGGAGTTTACTGAAACGGCTACATAGATTTAGTAGATGATGGTGACGATGAAGAGATGTAAATTAAAAGACTATACCATGATGTGGTTCATGCAAATTTTTAAATATAATTAAATATATGGAAAAGGAGAAAAGGTTATGGCTAGAGTGAAAATAAATAATATCGAAAAATTAGAGATGGAACTTTCGGATGGAACGATTAAAGAGGCTTTGTTTAATGCTGATGCTATTAAAATATACGGGAGGGAATTTGGCAATATTAACGAAGAAGAATTAATGAATAAACCTTATGATTTTGCTGCTAAAATTCTTTATTCCGGTATGAAAGTACTTGATAAGTCGGTAACAATTGAAGAAGCTAAAATGTTACTGATAGGTGGCGGAGATCCATTAATGAGGGAAGTTGTAAACAATCTAGTTGATAATTTTATGTTTAACGCTACAGAAGAACAGAAAGACATATTTATGAAAGAAGCAGACAGTTATGCCAAAGAACTTATGTCTAAGGCTAACTAATGACTGTATTTAAGGTGGTGATAATGTGAGCTTTAATGGATATAAGCGGTCAATAAAATT
The DNA here is from genome assembly GCF_900115365.1 of Anaerocolumna aminovalerica. GTDB lineage: Bacteria > Bacillota > Clostridia > Lachnospirales > Lachnospiraceae > Anaerocolumna > Anaerocolumna aminovalerica. Next base: position 8,152 of record NZ_FOWD01000057.1, on the reverse strand, counting down.
AGGATTTGACTACAACGAGGTCAAAGAAGGTATACCGAATGTTAAAAAACAAATGGCGGTCCTTAATGCGGAATTTAAAAAGTCCTCCGAAGAAGCTAAGGCAAGCGGGAAAGAAATTGATAATCTCGGAGTCAAATACGATTTTCTAAGCAACAAGTTAAAAATACAAGAAAAAGAAGTTGATAATTACCGTCAACAGCTTGAGAAAGCGCAAAGCGCACAAGGGAACAATGCTAAAGCAGTACAGAATGCGACAACGTCCTTAGAGATAGCTGAAGCAAAACTAGGACAAACCAGAGCACAACTTGAACAGGTCACTAAAGAACTTGAAAAGAATAAATCTATTCTTGGAAAGACTGCAGAAGAATGGAAAACACTCGGAGATAAAACAGGAGAAATAGGTCAGTCAATGACTACAAAGCTAACATTGCCGATATTAGCTGCCGGCGCAGCAATCTTTAAAATAGGCGCAGATTTTGAAGATGCCCTTGGTAAAACAGATGCGGTATTTAAGCAAAACGCAAAGGAAATTACCGATTGGGCAGAGGGAGCTTATAAAAACTTTGGATTGGCAAGAACAACAGCTTTAGACATGGCTAATTCATTTGGTGCATTGGCCAGCGGGATGGGTTTAAGTGATGACTTGACAAAGAAGTATTCGAAAAGTTTAACTGAATTAACTAAAGACATGGTAGCGTTCCATGGCGGCAAGCTAGACGTTGCACAAACTGCATTAAATTCTATCTTTACTGGAGAAACTGAAAGTCTTAAGAAGTACGGAATAGTAATGACACAGGCTAACTTACAACAATTTGCATACAGTAACGGGATAAGAAAGAAAATCAGCGATATGACAGAAGCTGAAAAGGTTCAGTTAAGATATGATTATGTGATGGAGAAGTCAGTTGATGTTATAGGACAATACAAGAGAGAACAAGGCAATGCAAATACAACATTGTCAGACTTTCAAGAAGGTCTTGTAGAGTTAGGAGCAAGCTTCTCAGATAAAGTACTGCCAATTTTCACTCCATTTATAGATTGGTTAAAAAATCTCATAGATAAATTCACAAGCCTAAGTGATGGAACAAAAAAGTTTATTGTAACGATTGCTGGTATAGTAGCTATAGCAGGGCCAATATTATTAGTACTAAGCAATGTGTTTAAAGCTATATCAAATATAAGCAATGGTATTGCCGCTGTACCTAATATTATAGGTAATTTAGGGAAGACAGGCCAAGCATTTAGCGGTTTACTAGGCAATACCGCATTCTTTGGATTTGCAAAATGGGCGATAATAATTGCTGGTGTTGCTTTGGCAGTTGGATACTTAATTAAGCAGATAAACATACTTATCGGTAGAGGAAAAGAAGCTCAAAAAGGCTTGGATACTGAACTAGAAGACATGACAAATAAGATAAATGGAGCTGTAAGAGGTTCTACAGTACGTGGATATGCGGTAGGAACTAGTTACCATCCCGGTGGTGTAGCAATGGTTGGAGAAGAAGGACCCGAGCTTATAAACCTGCCAAGAGGAACAAGGGTACGCACTGCACAAGATACCAAATCAATGCTAGGAGAAACATTTAATTTAACCCTGAATGTAAATATGGATGAGGTAGATGATGTATCTAAACTGGTTAGAATAGCTAAAGAATTTAAACAAACTAAAAGAGCGGGGATAGTTGGAATTTAATACAGAATAAGTCACAACCTATTAAATAATATGGCTTTACCTATTAACGGTGAAGCCATAAACTGTAGAGGGTGTTGTAATGTCAAATGAAGAACTTGTAAAGGAAATACAAAAAGGTAATAATGCAAGCGAAAACATGGGTTTATTATATATTAATAATAAATCATATATCTATACAATAGCAAAGAAATACATAGGTTATGCAGATATAGATGATTTAATGCAAGAGGGTTATTTAGGGTTATATGAAGCTGTACAAAGCTATGAAGAATCACGAGAAGTATTATTCATGACATTTGCAGGATATTGGATTAAACAGTCTATTACTAGATACATAGAAAATAATAATAGCTGCCTAAGGTTACCGGTCCATCTCCACTCAAATATATATAAGTATAAAAAGATTGTTAATGCCTATGAAATGCAGTTAGGAAGAAAGCCAACAGATAAAGAACTGTGTATGCATTTGAATTTAAGCCAAAAACAGTTTGAAAAGCTAAAGGAAACCATTTATCAATATGCGAATTTAGAAAGCCTAGACAAGCCAATAAGAGGCCTTGAAGACGAAGAATTATCTATAGGTGATTCCGTATCAGATAAAACCAATATGGAAGATGAAATAATTAATTCAATGATAGATAATGCAATTAAAACAGAACTATGGCAGATAGTTGAGAAAAACGTAACTCCGGAAGAGAATAAGGTTATTAATTATAGATACAAACAATCACTAAGTCTTAGAGAAACTGAACAGTTTATAGGTAAGTCTAGGGAAATGGTAAGAAAAATAGAAGCAAGTGCATTAAGAAAATTGAGGAGATCAAGGTGCTCCAGGTTACTACAGCAGAAGTTTGAAGTTAATATGGCCAGTGCTTATAGGGGAAGTTTAAGCATGTTTAAGAACACTAGGGAAAGCTCAACGGAACGCGCAGCATTAAGGAATTTAGAACTGAAAGGAATACAGTAAAAATCCTAGAAGCTTTAGCAATTGTATTATATTAAACTATAGATATGCTCAAAAATGAGCCGATTAGATATTTTAAGTATTACAAGGGTGGTATGTAGCGTACCATCCTTTTTAACTTGCTATATTCATATTTGCACTAAGGGGTGCATTTTAAATGCAGACCTTTCGTATTAAGTTAATACGAAATAGTATAGAGATAAAACAACGATATTCGTGAATTAGCCTACTCAAAAAGCCAGGTAATTTCTAATTATGTGAAAACATATTGGTACTTAAAGAATATTGAGATTCGACTAAATGTTTGATATTCTACATGTGCTAGAATATAGCTTAAATGAAGGCAGTATAAAGTCATGCAGGTAATCTACTAAGTATAAGCCTAAAAAACATCTGTCTGGTCAAAATACAAGGTTTAATTACATGATGCTCGACATTTTTATAAAACGTATAAGCGAGTAGGGTTTTAAATAAGTAGTAAATGAAAGGAGTTAGTTACGGACAAGCATATTACACGCTAGATCAAGCTAAATAGATGCTACAAGTCTCGGAAGCAACAATACGTAGAACTTTGAAAATAGGAGAAATACAAGGGCAAATAATGGAGGTGTCGCATGAAGGAAGACAAAACAAAACCAGACCCATACAAAGTATTTAAGGCTATTGCTGATATTATTACTGCACGGGGAGGGGTTAAGGTAACTGTTAAATCAGTAAAAGTGAAAGAAAGAAAAGCTAACAGCCTAGGGTTCTCCTCAAAACTGAGGAAGGTGTAATGGAGATATAAAAAGTCTTTTAAAGGTTCCATTTTAAATAGAGCCTTTTTATATAGGTTTAACAATTAAAGAAGTCAAATAAATGATAGGAGGATAAAAATTGTACGAAAATTTTAAAAAGTGTATTGTTGAATTAGGGACTACCCTTTACAGAGTAGTTAAAGATATCGAGGTAGCATACGCAACTTTAAGTAATTGGAAGTTAGGTAAGACAACTCCCAAGGTGGCAACATTAAAGAAGGCGGCGCCCTATCTTAATATGTCACTCGAAGAATTGATTTGGGAAGGTGGAGAATAACAACACATGGACACTAAAAACAAAATACTGGTTGGGGTTAATGAAGCTGGTGATATGGCAAGTGTATCCGCTCAGTTAGTTAGAGAATGGTGTAACAGCAATGTTATTCCGCATTCTAAAAATGGAAACAGAGTATTAATTAGAATTGATACATTAGATTTATTTCTAAAAGTTAATGAAGGTAAAGATTTGTCACAAATACAAACATTAATTAATCCCGGATTTAAATATTAACTCGCTACATACATGTTTCAGGAAGGAGAATTAATTGCTAAATACGAAAACGTTATTCGCAACTTTGGTACTTTCTCTGTTTAAAACGGAGAAAGTACCGGCAGTAGGCCAGATAAGTACAGGGGTGTGCGCAAGGTACCGACCTTTGGTGGAGAACAGAAAATGCTTGTTCTCAAGGTTTATACCGTTTGAAATGCCTTAGCCCAACAAAAACAGAACAGGAGGTATAATCAACATGGAAGAAATGGTTTATACAGTAAAAGAAGCAGCAAAAGTTATGAAAAGTCACCCTACATATGTATACGAACTAATAAAGGCTGGTTTAATACCAGTGTTAAAGTTGGGGAGTTACAAAATAAGAAAAGAATCATTGGTTGATTTTTTAAAGAAATATGAGGGAAAAGATCTAACAAACCCATACTCAATTAAAAAATTAGAGTTTACTAACGCAGAAGAATAACACCTAACATCATATTCAAGAAAGGAGATTTAAATGCTTAGATAGTAATTCTTTAGCTTTATCAGGCATGTATTTTCTCCTTTCATATTATTTCAACGCCTCGGTTGATAAGGAGATTATAATACTATATAACAAAATATACCACAAAGGAGGTTTTTTTACTCAATTATTTCCCATTTGTACTTAAGTACGAATAGAAAATACGACTCTTCTTTCATGAAGAGCGGTTACTTATAGATACTCCGCATTATTACGTAAAAACCATTCAATAGCTATTGAAAAGAATCATGAACATTGCATAGACACTACAGCTCATGCAGCTATTAAGTGGGCAGATAAGCCCAAGAAGAAAGCAAGGCCCTGGGGTGACAGGCTGACTTATACGGTGGGAGAAGTGATGAAAGGCATCTTACTAAAGTAGGGTGTCTTTTTTTGTTGCGAATAAGGGTAAAAGGTGGTAGTATTTGGATAGGAGGATGTTATGATGGATGAATTAGCAAAATTATTAGAATTATTTGAAGTGCAGCTCAATATACTGGATGCACTTAATTCTGAAAAAAAGAATACTAAAGATGGGCTTAAAGGGACGTATTTATATAAGATTAGAGATTATTTTATAAATTATATATCTGATGTTATATCAAGCGAAGGATATAATGACAGGGTGAAATTGTTCTTTGAAACAGTATTTAATAGGAATCATATCATTGGATCTGCAGTATATTATGTGGAAAAAAACAAGCCCAAAGGAGCAAACGAACTAAGCAAAGAGAGAAAGGCCAGTTCAGTAGATGAATATTTTATAGCGTTAAACAGGTTTCATGAACTCGTCTTAGTTAAAGAATATCATAATCCAACTATTTTTAAATTGTTATCTTATTCCGATGAACTTAAAGCGGAAGTAATTGAAAAGGTTGAAGCTGATGGCTTTGAATTGTTGGAAAAGGAAAGTTATCCTGCAATACAAAAAAATGAATATGAATATATTCTAAATTTTATGGAAAATAAGAGCAGAATTTCAGATTTGGATAGGAAAGTTATTATTTTATTCAAACTTCTTCTTTTATACGGCATTACTGTTAGGAAAGTTAGTAAGATAAAGGTCAACCACATTGATTTAAAAAAGAGAACTTTAAAAATTGAGTGTAAGAGGCATGATTATTTACAAAATGTATATCTGGAATTACCATATGGCTTGTATATAGATATTGAGGAATACATTAAAATTAAGGGATTAGATGCGGAAGATTATTTATTTGATATAGAAGAGAATGAGTCTTTACCTTCTTCGGTTTTTAGCTTTTTATTATATAAAATTAAAAAAGCCTACAGTATGGAAGTGAACAATAATAGCTTGATATTAAAGAGATTTACTGCATATGGAATGGCGAAATATGCAATAAGCAATATGTTGGACGCATCAATAAACATACCTGTTATTGAGATGTTAACTGATAGAACCGTTGATTTTATTCTTAGCTGTAGGCCTGAGAAAATAAAAAACTCAGCAGACTATAATCATTATATAAATTATAAAATGAGATCAACTAGTACATATAAAGAAATGCAATAAATATCAGTTGATTAGATCATTCTTAAGTAGCTTCTCTTTAGGTGGTTACTTTTTCTTGCTGAATTTATAATTGTATATATCCACTTGATATCCGTTTTAGTTATTGAAAATATGAGTGAAAGAAGTAGAGAAAGGAAAATATCATGAGTGAACTTATCAATCATAAATTAGTAGAACTAATAAATTCTTTTCAACAATTACCGTACCTATTTGTTGGAACTGGTACTTCAATTAGATATGCTAACGCACCAAGTTGGGATTCATTGCTACTTCACATTTGGAAAATATCAAATTCACAAACTCCTGAAAAGCAATTTAGCAAATTGCGTCAAGGTATTGAGTATAATTTATACAGTGAAAGGCCTGGGCTAACCCCTGATGAAGCAAAATATTATATTAACCCACGATTAGCAACAGCACTTGAAAAGCAATTTTGTGATAATTATTATACATCTCCTGATTTTGACTCAAAAGTTTTTACTGAAGAAGAAAATATAGAAATTTTAGATCAACATTACAATCCATTTAAGTATTATGTTGCCAAGTATATCAGTACGATTAAACCAGATAAAACGTTAATAGAATATCAAGAGATTTCTTCACTTTCCAAAAATCAGAATAAAATAGCAGGTATTATTACAACAAATTATGACACGATACTAGAGAATATATTTCATGATTTTACTGTAATGGTTGGTCAAGATAATCTGTTAGTATCAAATTCTTTTAATATATTCGAAATATATAAGATTCATGGCAGCATCGAAAGTCCTGATTCAATTGTACTAACTGATAAAGATTACGAAAATTTTGAGTCTAGATTGAAATATCTCTCTGCTAAATTATTAACCCTATTTGTAGAACATCCAATTATTTTTATTGGCTACGGATTAGGTGATACGAACATCCGCAATCTATTTACTGAAATTGCAAATTGCCTTAATAACCAGCAATTAGAGAGTTTAAAAGATAATTTTTTATTCATTACCCCAGCCATTGATAAGGAAGAATCATATTCGTTACGTGATATGGAATTTGGCAGAAATCATATTACTATGCATGAATTTGTATTAAAGGACTATTCAATATTATACAATGGATTATCATCAATACAAAGCTCTCTACCAATTAAACTTGCTCGAACACTTCAAGATATGGTGTGTAATTTTGTATATTCTGCTAATGCTAAAAATACAGTTATATTTGGAGACATAAATAGTCCCGAAATAGATGATGGGAAAGCAGCTATTTTCTTTGGACGTTCTGACACCATATCTCAAATAGGATTTAGTTACTATACAATAGATGCGATATTAGAAGACGTGCTATTTGATAACAAGCCTTATTTGACAAACACCAAGCTCATTGAACAGACTTTTAAAACTATTCGTAGTAGTGCGGGATCAACACTATTACCCATTTATAAATATATTAAGGCCCTAAATTATGACATAACAAAGATACCAGCAAATTATAATATAATTAGAGATTATGGTAGTGTCAAGCCAACAAGTAGTGATAAACGCTCCTATCTGAGGGAAGCACGTAGTTTTTCATCAATATCGGAGATTGAAGATTCATTTCCTGATCATATCCCAAAACAGGTTGCATATATCAAAAACTTTGCTAGTGCAATTAATGCTGACGAATTAGGCGAATATCTTATCAAGTACTTTAATACAGATACATATCGTAATCATGTTTCCCTATTCAGAAAGCTAATTGCATTATATGACTACAAAAAATATGCATAGTACATAAAAGAAGGTATAATCCTTTCCTTTCAGATTCCTTGATAAAGAAACCATCCAAAAAATTCATATACCTTGTGCTTTTATTATATTCAATTTCTATTCAAATTATATCGCTGCTAGCGATATATGTCAAGAAGTTTGTAGTAATTTAGGTAATAAATTTTATAGTAAGTACTGAGAGCATTAGTGATACTAATTTGATACTAAAAACTTTTTTAAAGCATTTTTTTATTAAATAATACGAATAAAATAAATAAAGAAAGCTGATAAAATAAGCGTTTATAATAAGGAAGAAACTCTGTTTAGTAAAGTTGCTACTATCGTTGAGTAATGTAACCTTTTCATTTACGAATTTCGTTAATGAATTTAGATAACTGATAAAAATGAAATCCCCTGCTTT
>NZ_FOWD01000058.1 GCF_900115365.1 Anaerocolumna aminovalerica | reverse complement strand
CAAAACTTGGAGTGACAGCGAAACGGAACGAATTTAAGTTCACCACAATGGGAACAGCCGTACATGGCACCGCCAAAGGAAGGATCGCCGCAGTTAATCATCTTTTCAATGTTTTCCATAACAACATGGCGAGGATGAAGAGAATATTTAATTATTTCATAATTGTCATTGAAAATCTTCTGTAATATATTCATATGACTATTATGAAACAGAATGACAAAAAAAGAAACCCCCAGATTCCCCTCATGAATGAGGGGCTAGGGGAGCTGATGTGCCGAAGACACTTTTTTATTGCCTGGAATACTATTTAAAATACAAATTCAAGCAAAATAATATGCGGGAGATTATAAAAATGGAAAAATACAACAACTGGAAATTGAAGTTTTATACAATATGGACAGGGCAGGCAATATCTTTGATTACAAGTGCCATCCTACAAATGGCGATTATTTTTTATCTTACAGAAAAAACAGGATCTGCGATGGTCTTGTCTATGACCTCATTAGTTGGTTTTCTACCCTATGCGGTTTTTGGGCCAGCAATTGGTGTGCTAGTAGATCGCTACGATAGGAAAAAGATAATGATTGGTGCTGATTTAATTATCGCAGCAGCTGGAGCAGTACTAGCTATTATTTCATTATATATGGAGTTACCTGTCTGGATGGTTATGGTAGTATTGTTTATCCGTAGCATTGGAACAGCTTTTCATTCCCCTGCCCTGAATGCGGTCACGCCTCTATTAGTACCGGAAGATCAGTTGACCAAATGCGCGGGTTATAGCCAGTCTTTGCAGTCTATAAGTTATATTTTAAGTCCAGCAATTGCGGCATTGTTATACTCTGTTTGGGAATTAAATACGATTATAGCCGTCGATGTGCTAGGTGCTGTAATTGCTAGTTTCACAGTAGCATTTGTAAATATTCCAAAGCTTAAAGTAGACCAGCAAAGTTTGCAACCTAATTTCATAAAAGAAATGAAAGGAGGAATTGTCGTACTGAGACAAAACAAAGGGTTATTTGTCTTATTACTTTTAGGAACACTATATACATTTGTTTATATGCCAATTAATGCACTATATCCTTTAATCAGCGTGGAATATTTTAAAGGGACACCGATGCATATTTCTATTACAGAAATTGCATTTGCCTCTGGTATGCTGGCAGGAAGCTTGATATTAGGAAGATTGGGAAGTTACGAAAAGCGTGTACTATTAATAACAGGTTCATTTTTTATGATGGGAGCTAGTCTAGCCGTCTCAGGATTACTTCCTCCAAATGGATTTGCTATATTTGTAGTTTGCTGTGCAATAATGGGGCTTTCGGTGCCATTTTACAGCGGTGTACAAACAGCTCTTTTTCAGGAGAAAATTAAGCCTGAATATTTAGGGCGTGTATTTTCCTTGACTGGGAGTATCATGTCACTTGCTATGCCACTTGGGTTAACCCTTTCCGGGTTCTTTGCTGATAGAATTGGTGTAAACCATTGGTTTTTAATCTCAGGTATTTTAATCATCGGCATTGCTATAGTTTGCCCGATGATGACTGAGATTAGAAAATTAGATTCAAAATAAAATAGACATTATTGGAGGGATATTTATGTATTATATTTTCATGTAATTCTTACTGATTAAATCGCTGGTTTTCCCTGAGTGCAACTGAAAACATGCGATTAGACAGGAGGAAAATAATATGGAATTGATTTTAACAGCAAAAGACATTCGTGTGGAATTCACAGGACGTGATGTTTTAGATATAGATGAACTAGAAATATATGATTATGCCCGTATTGGTTTAGTAGGAGCAAATGGTGCCGGGAAAAGTCAATTGCCATTTCTATTAATAACCATCTTTAATGAACCCATATGATGTTAACCAAATAATTGATTATATTAATACACTATCAGCAATTCACCCGCTGATAGAAATTACAAATCCATACCTTTCTATTGAAATTGAAGGTGGTAATCAGGTGAATAAAGAATTTCTTTTGGAAGTTATTCGGAATTTCCGTATTTTGACAATCAAATGCAATCCCACTGTCAAAAGATTTATGAAAAGGAATGTCGTGATGTTATATACTATCAATTTGAGCCGGCATGAATTGATATTAGTGAAAATAAAGTGGAAATATGTTATTGGGGAACATATGTAATACAGAATTTCTTGCTGTTTTTAAAAAAGAAGATGATAGCTGGGTATTTGATTAAGTAAATAAATATGAGCCGTTGCAATTTTTCTGATACAACGGCTCTGTTACATTACCTCCCCAAAATCGTCCAGAGTACCCTTGCAAGAGGACAGGGTTTTATTGTTGGCAGCTTTATCTTTTCCAAATTTGACATCGAAAAATGAAAGGTGTAATGTTATAATTAATACAGAATTTTATAAAAAAGTAAATTAATATGTAACTTTTGAAGCTGTGCTTGTGCATACTATGATAGAGACATAATCTTAAACAGATAAACTTTTAAGGAGGCGACTGAGAATAAATATGAAGAACAGAACCTATTTTGCGATCGATTTAAAATCCTTCTACGCTTCGGTCGAGTGCATGGAAAGAGGGCTTGATCCGCTGACTACTAACCTTGTTGTCGCTGATGCAAGCCGCACTGAAAAAACCATTTGTCTCGCCGTCTCCCCCTCCCTCAGAGCATACGGCATTCCCGGTAGAGCGAGGCTGTTTGAGGTCGTGCAGAAGGTCAGGGAAGTAAATGCGGCACGGCTACACAAAGCACCAGGACAAGCCTTTTCCGGCGTATCCTTCAGTGATACTGAATTGAAATCCTCACCAGGTATCTCTCTGGACTATATTATTGCTCCACCCAGAATGGCATATTATATAGAGTACAGCACAAAGATTTACAATATCTACTTGAAGTACATTGCGCCCGAAGATATTCATGTCTATTCCATCGATGAGGTATTCATTGATGCCACCGATTATCTGAACACCTACAATCTTTCAGCTCGTGAGCTAGCAACGAAAATAATTCTGGATATTGTAAAGACCACCGGCATTACAGCATCAGCGGGAATCGGTACAAACTTGTACCTTTGCAAGATCGCTATGGATATTCAGGCAAAGCGTATTCCGGTGGATCAAAACGGCGTGCAGATCGCTGAATTGGACGAAATGAGCTATCGTCGCTTGCTGTGGTCCCACCAGCCTCTAACAGACTTTTGGCGTGTTGGTAAAGGATATGCCAAGAAACTGGAGGGACAAGGTCTCTTTACCATGGGAGATATCGCAAGGTGCTCACTCGGTAAGCCTACCGATTACTACAACGAGGATTTGCTGTACAAGTTGTTCGGCATCAATGCGGAACTGCTGATTGACCATGCGTGGGGGTGGGAGCCATGCACGATTGCTGATATTAAAGCGTATAAGCCAAGCACAAATAGTATTGGATCGGGACAGGTACTGCAATGTGTCTATACCTATGACAAGACGAAGCTGATTGTACGGGAAATGACCGATCTGCTGGTGCTTGATCTGGTGGATAAAAGGCTTGTGACCGACCAGCTTGTTTTGACGGTGGGATATGATATTGAAAATCTGACGAACCCGAAGATAAAGAAATCATATCAAGGGGAAATTACCATTGACCACTACGGACGCGCCGTTCCAAAATCCGCTCATGGCACAACAAATCTTGGAGGACACACATCTTCTACACAGCAAATACTGAATGCTGTCACAGAACTGTTTGAACGCATTGTTGATAAAAATCTTCTGGTCAGAAGAGTCAACATTACAGCGAATCATGTTGTTGATGAGGCAACCGTTCAAAAGATGGATAACTTTGAACAGCTTGACCTTTTTACGGATTACGTGGCAGAACAGGCGAAAAAAGAGGAAGAAGAAGCTGAGCTGGTACGAGAAAAAAAGATGCAGAAAGCAATGCTGGAGATAAAAAAGAAATACGGCAAGAATGCCGTTCTAAAGGGGATGAATTTGGAGGAAGGGGCTACCACAGTAGACCGGAATAAGCAGATTGGAGGACACAAGGCATGACAAAGGAATATGACATGACAAAGACATATGACGACATCATCCATCTACCGCACCATGTCTCTACGACACACCCTCATATGGCAGCCATTGACAGGGCAGCTCAATTTTCCCCTTTCGCCGCGCTGACCGGCTATGATGCCGCTATCAAAGAAACCGCAAGACTGACGGACGAGAGAGTAGAATTGGACGAATACATGAAGGACTCATTGAGCGATAGGTTGCAAATCATAGCAGACCGGCTTAAAGAATATCCCGAAATTGCAATCACCTACTTTCAACCAGACACGAAGAAGAATGGTGGAGCCTATGTCACTGCTATCAGTGCGGCTAAAAAGATAGACCAATATGAACGGGTTGTCATTATGACTGATGGCACAGTGATCCCTATTGATGAGATAATCAACATAGATGGGCAGATATTCGAAACTATGGTAATCCATTCGTGTGATGATTGAATAAGGATAAATAAGGAATTTGATGAGGTGAAAGTTTTAGCACCTGTTTCAGTAAATGACTTTTGGTACAAATAGTAATCAATTGGAGGTAATCCATGTTCAAAGAGAAAATTATTAGTGAGATGAAAGAAGTATTTAAAGAAATTCCATTCGGTGTGGATCATACCCTTAAAGTATTGAATAATGCAGAAGATATAATGAAGGGTGAAAATATCGGAGAAGAAGAAAAAGAATTAATCAGCATTGTTACAATACTTCATGATATCGGTGCTGTTGAAGCACAAAGAAAATATGGTACTATAGAAGGCGCTTACCAGGAAAAGGAAGGACCAACAGTAGCAAAAGAAATATTGAAAAAGGTAGGATATAACAAAAATATTGATAGGATATGCTTTATAATTGGTAATCATCATACACCATCTAAAATTGATGGTCTTGACTTTCAAATACAATGGGAAGCTGATTTTCTGGAGAACTTAACAGTTATGAATAAAGAAAACGAACAGCAGAAAATAAAAAAATATATAGATGAAAATTTCAAGACAATTACAGGAAAAAAGATGGCTTATGATCGTTTTATTTTAGATTAAAGACTTGCTATACAATTAGTTATTTGTGGGAAGTTGATGAAATTATACGTTTGTTAATAGGCTATAGTCAGGAGTATTAGAGATACAACTGAAAAACCAGACAGACTTTGAGACCTTTTTGCGGAAGCACCTCATTTAAATCATTTATATGAGGGAATGAGAGTCCTGAAATTTTGTGGAATGGGAGTCATGACAATGAGAATCTGAATTATAGAAGTGAAATCTGGATTCCAGTAAGGATAAAAGAGTATTAAGTATATCAAGTCTATGGTGAGGGCATTCGAGTGCTCTTTCAAAAGGCTTATTAAAAGATAAATAATGTAATTGCCATTCGACAACACCCTACCTACTTACATTATATCATTATTTATATTTTATTTATAGACTACTTTTTTTATAATTTCTACACTATAATCTTATACATAAATTTAAAAATATAAGGGGTGGATCAGTATGGATAACAAACATGATATCTTAGATAATGGACCTTTCTTTCATGGTACTAAGGCAGAACTAAAAATTGGAGATTTATTAAAACCACAACATTTATCAAATTACCAAGATAAAAAATCCAACTATATATATTTTACTGCAACATTAGATGCTGCTAAATGGGGTGCTGAATTAGCAACATCTAAATCAAAGGAAAGAATTTATATAGTGGAACCATTAGGTGATTATGAAAATGATCCAAACTTAACTGATAAAAGGTTTCCTGGTAACCCTACACGTTCTTATAGGTCTAAATCTCCTTTGAAAATAATAGCTGAATTAGGTTCATGGGAAAGACATTCCGATGAAGAAATAAATCATATGATTACATCTTTGAAAAAGTTACGGGAAGAAGGAAAAGCTATAATATACGATTAATTCTGAAAGGATATTTTCAACTGGTGATTGCTGAATAAGCAGCCGCACCTGATTATGGAAAATACAGATAACCAGCTACTTTAATAATTTGTCACAGTTAATTTATCACAGTTAATAAGTAATTCAACATATTCATTTATAACCATTTCACTATGAAATATTAGAGTAGCTGGATTAATACCAACAAAGAAAACATCTACTTTAGACAATGATAATATCAATGTAGATGAGAATAAATCTATACGTAATATTTTATTATCTTTACAACCTTTTAAGAAATCGTTTAAAATGATTTTACTTATAACTGTTCTTCCCTTGTAATATAAATTTAGGAATGATACCATATTTAGAAATCTTAAAAATTTTATAGCAGGGGGTAAGACATATATGCTAAATAGTGTGGAACTTATGCAGATGCACATAGAATCATTATTCACGTTGAATGATGATTTGAGGCTTTTAAATATTAATGAACCGTGGGATACCACAAAGTCTGCACCCAAATTTATTATGGGACGAACTATTAAGGGTGAAACTATATATTATTTTCGACACGATGTTTCTGAGGATATTATTTCTAAAGTAAGTGAATTGTGTTTGAAGGAACCCATCGTTCAGAATGCAAACGCTAGACCAAAGTATTTTGAACAATATCTTGAATGTTTTCAAAGCAGCAGTTACACCGAAGAGATATGCTTTTATGTTCCTGACAGTGAAGAAAAAATACGGGATTGTATCCTTCTTGATTCCAAAAACGTAAGTAAATACACTTCTGATGGATTTGAATGGTTAAAGGAAGAGTTTCCTTTTTCATTACCTTGTGTAGCGTTTGTTCATGCAGGGCAGGCTGTGTCAATTTGTCGAAGTGTTCGCATCAGTCATAAAGCACATGAAGCAGGAATTGAAACTTTAGGAGCGTTCCGGGGAAACGGTTATGCTTATGCTGTCCTTTTTAAGTGGGCGCAAGAAGTCAGGCAATTAGGCTGTGAACCTCTGTACAGTACTTTAAGTGATAATATTAGATCATTGAGGGTAGCACAAAAAGCAAACTTATTTTGCTTTGGGGCAGGTTTCATAGTCAATTAAAATACTGGTTAAGGGGATGAATTTGGAGGAATCCCATTGATGAGATAATCAGCATAGATGCAGATATTCGAAACTACGGTAATCCATTCGTGTGATGAGTGAATAGCGATAAATAGGAATTTGATGAGGTTAAAATTTATGTTTAAAAGGGCTTTAAAATCTGCAATAGGAGTAAGTATAGGAGTAACGATTGGCAGCGTTGTTTTGCCCCGGATATTGTTTCCTGGCCTTTATAACAATACATATCCGCCTATATTAAAACAGACTTGTTGTTTGGGATTCAAAGTTACCGGATTGATACTGAGTCCAGGCAAGACCTGCATATTTTGCAAGTTCTGCTTGATTGCTAAAACGATTGATATCAGCTATTTCCACCATAATTTCGGCTGAATATACAGGTCCAATACCAGGTATAGATATCAATACGTTAGGTAAGAGTTCCATTTGAGCTTCCAATACCTTTATAGAGGTTATGGATATAGAAAGCACCTGATTCACAGAATCACTTACTGTTTTAGGTAAACGGTAAGAACTTCTAGCAGCTTTCTGAATGGCTTTGGCTACCGCATCTGGATTTGGAAAACGGTTCTTTCCTTTCACTATGATGAAAACGGTTAGTTCTTGTAAGTCCATACATGCCAATGCTTCTGCAGAGTCAAACTCACCGTAGATAGCAAGGGCAGTAGTACTGAAGGTATCAGAAAATATCTTCTCCTGTGTCATAGTTGAATACTTCTTGAACAGCACATTTATAAAGAGTTGTTTTTCCTTGGTGAGGTTGCAAACAGCGAAATAACGTGCTCGTGTGAGGTTCTGGAGAGCTTTTATAGCGGTAGTCTCCCATATATACCTCTTTGTTGATTCGACCAAAACGCAGGCAGTCAGCAATAACAAAAGAGTCCACATAGTCATTCTTAGGCAGGTCATTATAAGCATCTTTAAACTTCTTGACCTGCTTGGGATTGAGGACATGTATTTTTCTGTAAAAGGATACTAGAGTAGCATCTGCCCTTAGAAAATACACAAGATTGTCACCATAGACAGCGGTTGCTTCGAGGCCTATGAGAACAGCATCAAGGGAATGGGAAGTTAATGCAGAAAGGATTCTTTTTACTAACTGTGTAGAACCATCATGTGAATTAGCAACGGAGAAGTTACTCTGCTTTTTACCATTAGGCAACATTAAGTAAACGACATTGGATTTGCTACTTACATCAATTCCGACGTAAAGTGGGCTCATAAAATCACCTTCTTTCGTAGTAAGATTTAAGTGTTCAATCGGCTTGGTAAATCCATGATCATGGAGCATCGACACCCTCACATATAAGAATCCAGCTTAAGATGGACAGATGCGAAACCACACTGCTAGATGGTAGCCCATGTACTTAAGCAAACAGCCAGCCGGTTTGAAGCTAACATCCATGTCAGAGGAACAGACTTTAAATGAAGCAACCATTAACTGGTTCAACATGGGGTGAAAGAACTATTACCTGATTGACACTAGGACAATTATATTATGGGTTAACTAAGCCTATTGAACAAAATTTATTAAGTTATCAAGGTACTATTAAGTATCTAAATATATTATACGAGGGGTGAAGGAATGCAAATGGAACTTGCTAACGATTTGGTTGTTCAATGCGAAGAGTGTGGAACAGTTCATGTAATTCATAAAGACTCGTTGGATTTAAACGTCTCATCATACGAAAGAAATATGGGAGATGAAATAGAGTATCATTTTGAGGGAGAATGTCGGTGTGACGAGTGTGGAAATTACCTTCGATATGTTGTTAGAGGATATGAATATCCAGTAGACACCCTTAATTATGAAGACAGAGAATGCTGTGGTGGCCATTTTGTGCAACCACCAGAACTTGCTGTTGATTATTATGAGTTTGAATATGATTCTTGCGATAAAGAAAAAATATATTCAGATGTTAATAAGCGTGCATTAATATCGATAGGATTTTATATAATAAAGAGGAACTGTACAATCTTACATCACGGGAGTTTGAGGAGCTTGTAGCAGAAGTGTTTAAACAACAAGGATATTCTGTAGAAGTCACTCAGGCTACACGAGACGGCGGATGCGACATTATTGCTACACGAAATATTAATGGATTACCATTTATGATTCTGATTGAATGCAAACGTTATGACAAAAAAATCACATAGGCGTTCAGTTAGTTAGAAGTTTACTCGGAGTTCAGTCTGATAGAAAAGCTAATAAAGCTGTTCTGGTTACATCTTCATCGTTTACAAAAGATGCAAGAAAATTTGCAGAACGCCAACAACATCTAATATCGTTAGTAGACTTTAATGATTTGCTTCAAATGATGCAACAGCAAGGTTGAGACTCTGGAAACAGCAGGTCTAGACGATGAAATTTCACTAGCTACTACAATAATGTTTTCTGTTGGAAGTATAGTAGATACGCACTATATATTTTTTAAATCTTTAAGGTATACAGAAAGGGTTTGTTTACTTGTACGTTGTGAAAGTATTGATAAAATAGAAGATATTTGTATGAGAATTATGAGGCAAGTGCAGTAAAGCGTAGTAGAGTGGAGGAGAACTATAAAAAGCACTGAAGCCTATAAGAGATACAAAAAAATGGTATATTTTTTAAAATATGATATAATGAAATAGATTACAGATATACGGGGTGAAAAAATGAACCTAGCTGAAAAATTAAATAGTTATGCTGACAATTACTGGGATTTTGCTCATTATAGAGAAAATAATCCTGTTTTACAATATCCAGCTAAGATGGTAGCACCAATGCAACGTCAGTTGCTTAAAGATATTTTAGAGTTTGATTCTGATATTTATAATATATTAGATCCTTTCATGGGGTCAGGTACAGTTTTGGATATTAGTAGAGAATTGGGAATTAATGCCATTGGCTTTGATATTAATCCTTTAGCAACATTAATTACAGGTGTTAGATTAGAGGGGATTGCTACAGAAGCTATAGAAAAGAGTATTAGTGAATTGTTTGGTAGATTCAATCTGCTTTTAGGAAATGTAGATAATCATACTTTTTTCAATATTGAGAAATGGTTTAGAGAAGATATTATTGAAGCGTTGAGTTTAATTAGAGCAGCAATAATTGAAGAGAAAGATATTAGAACAAGACGATTTTTTTGGTGTTGTTTCGCAGAAACTGTAAAAAAGTTTAGCAATACAAGGACTTCGACTTTTAAATTGCATGTAAAAGAAGAAGAAAAGATTAATAATATGAAAAATAACTGTATTGACGAATTTAAGAGAAATGTGTTAATGCATTATTTAGAATATTGTTTTAAAACTAATATTGATGTTGAATTAAAAACGGGAGATTCTTGTGAGCTATTGAAAAATTACTCAACCAATTCAATTGATTTAATATGTACTTCACCGCCATATGGTGATAATCATACTACGGTTACTTATGGTCAATATTCTATTTTACCCCTGCTGTGGTTTGATATAAATGATTTAGCGCCTTTCGATACAATTCTGTTAGAAAAGTTTACTGCGATTGATCGGGAAAGCCTTGGAGGAAGAATTAAAAAAATAGAAAATGCAAAAGAAAAAGAATATAATGTTTTGTTAAATAACATTAGTGCTGAAAAAAAGAAAAAGATATTTTCTTTTTGGAACGATTATGAATTAGTTTATTCACAAATGGCGAGGGTATTAAAGCCAGGAAAGCTTTTGGTTTTGACTTTGGGGAATCGTAGGGTTGATAACAAGGAACTACCATTTGATAAGTTTAATGATTATCTGGCAAGGAAATATAATTTAGAAATTGAAACTACTTTAAGCCGAAATATTATGGGAAAGCGAATGCCATTAAAAGTTTCTCATATTGGGAAGCAAGGAGCAGTTAAATCTATGAGCAAGGAGTACATAAAAATATATAAAAAGAAGTAGGTGAAAAAATGCAGGAAAAACTAAAGATAGAATCATCTGAAATTACCCGTTTATTGGGAACCGTAGGGAGCCCATTAATAGTAATTTCAGAATTAATTAAAAATTCAGTGGATGCAGAGGCAACTAATATAGAAATTATTTACAATTGCAAAGGTAATTATATAAAAATAATTGATAACGGAATTGGAATAACGCTTGATGAAATAAATAATTTAGCAAAACCAGGGTATTCTTCAAAGAAAAGGAATGATAATATACGTAATGGTAATGGTTTTTTCTTTACTGGAAATAAAGGATTAGGTATATTGTCTTGTTTTTCAATATGTCAGGAAATAACTATAGATACTTATGTAGGAGGTGACAAAAAATGTAATGCGACATTGAATAATGCTGGAGTTTTGAACTATGGATTAAGTAAAATAGAAGATGGAATAAAAAAAGGAACTACAATCACTCTTCATGATATACGCCCAACAGATATGGAATTTTTGAATACAGAAACAGAATTACAGAAAATTAGACATCTGTCAACATATCTGTATAAAAAGGAAGAACTTTTTTTCCCTTCAATATCTCTGAAAATAGATGATAATGTACCAAATTCGATTTTGTTTAGTACAGATTTTTCTAATATGTTGTATGATGTTGAATTTAGTTATAGTAAAGAGACTGGAAAGCTAAATTTTAAGTGTGGAACTGATAAAGATAAGGTTATAAATGACGCCATTATTGAAGTATCATCATTTGATATTAACACATTAGAAAAAATATTATTAGATAATTATGGGATTGAAAAGACTATTAGAACACGAACAAATGATGTAGCAACTTATCAATGGTATACAGAATTAAATAATGTACCTTCATTTGAGGGACGAATGGTAGTCTATTTTAAACAGACAGCGGGAGCGACATTAAAGCAATATGGTGCTGGTGTTAATGTTTATGTAAATCAATTTGCGTTATATAATTATTTGTCCCCTGACAATGATTGGCTAGGTCTAGCTGATTTTTCGCAAAGAAAGAAATTAACTAATCTACGACCTCATAATGTATTTGGTTATGTTAACTTTAATGAGTTTAACGAAAATAAAGAAGAATTGAGAATCTCAAATGAGCGTGCTGATTTTATTCAGGACCAAACATTTACTAAATTAATGTACATATTAAAAGGCGTTGTTATGTTTCTTACTTTTAATATTGATGTGGCAGAAAAAAATCCTAAATATAAAGTGAATAAAAATGATAGTGAAGTTTCTGCAAAGGCTGTTGCCACTACTGGCGATTCTAAGGATAGTAGGGCTGCAACTATTACAGGGCATAATAGTGGAAAGAGTAACTTTTTGGTAAGGATGAATCCGCAAGAGAGCTATGTTAAAAAACAATTAAATGCTGAGCCAAATCCATCTGCAACCAATAATATCACAATAGCTAAAGAGAAAACTGAAATAAATACAGATGAGTATCGTCCGGATGAAGGATATAAACCTAAAAAGCGTTTCCCAAAAGGTATTTCGTTTTCAAAAGCTGACGGAGTAATAATAGAGCAATTAAGAAATAAAGATGACTTAAGTAATAAAATTTATCAGCTTATTTATGAAATAACACATTTATCATTGCAAAATTATTATTGTTCTATTTCTGGTATCTATAGAGCTTTATTAGAATGTTCTACGCGTTATATTGCCAATAAATATCCTGACAAAATAACTTTTACAGAGAAAAGTTTGAAGGATAATATAATAAATGTATTAAATTATTATTCAAACAAAAAGAACATGGATAAACAGGTGAAAATATGGCGAGAAGCAATAACTAAGCGACATCTTGTGGATACATTAAACCAGTTTATGCATAATGAAACAGAGGTGGATATTGATTTTTTGGAGCAAACATGGAAATCTATGAAAACATATATAATAAAGTGTATTTCTGAATAATTGTTAAATAAATGAACATATAAATATTTCGGATATGGAATGATTTATAATAGTATTCCATAACTAAGTTTATCAAGATAACTACAATTCCAACTCTATATATTTTCATGAATTTTTTAAAATTAGGATATGTTTCTACATAATAACCTTTTTTGTAAGCAGATCGAATGTTACATTCAAGACAAATCGCATGAATGAATAAATACTATAAATATGTTAGAGTTGCGGTGTGATAGCGAAAACTTTTGAGAATGTATGAAAAGTGGTAATGTTATTGGGTTAAATTAGACGGGTTTTAAGAGAATTGGAGATTGCATTTGTTATACTTGCAACATAGTATGCTGTTTCATCGATTATCTATAAGTCAACTTTTGTTAGGAGAATGTGTATATGTTTATACCTAGTTATGAAGACCAATGTCACATGAAAAATGAACATTCAGGAATCTTTTTCTCTAAAATTGGGGAACCAGAGCATCCGTATATGTTGATCAAGTTACCTCAAGTAGTTTTAAAATCAGTATATGCAGGTTGCCCTCTTGCTCTTGCATTTTCTATATTAGAAGTAGGGAACCGAACATATCTTGCGTGTGGTTTAGTAGTTTGGGATGATACAACAAGTCCTTTAATCACTTATCAATTAATAAGGTCAGAAAATGAATTTAATTCAATTCGAGAAGGTATGTCGAAAAAGTTGCTCCCAATACATTTTTTTGATGAACTTGTAAGACCTATAATTTCTGCTACATCAACTTTTAACTCAAGGGAGCTTTATTCTTATATGAATAATATTTATGATTTTATTGATGTTAAGAATAATGAAGATTTGTTTGAAAAATATAAAATGCAGATTGATGCTCGTATAGTGGGAAGAGATGTTAAAAGTGTTATCTGTAAATTAGAAATTCAATTTGGTGAACCAAATAAACTTTTTATTCCATTGGTTGGTAAATTTTCGATTGATGATAAAGATGAAGGAGGTTGTTTAGAGGATTCAGTATTTCACTTAATTGAGGCATTTTATGAAGTTGGAAATTCGGTAAAATCACCGCGATTAAATACAGAAAATCGAAGGGAATTAACGGATATTTTAGCATGGGACGAGAATCATACTTGTTTCATTGAGGCTAAATGTTTAACAATATTAGACAGAACAATTATTAACAAAGCTAAGAGGGTTAAAAATATTTCAAAACATTTGGATAAAGCACTGAATCAACTTGAAGGTGCTGTAAAAAAATATCGTAGTAATGAATTAATATTTAATGAGCAATTGGAGATTGTTAATATTCCTCATAAAAGAGAGAATGGGATGATTGATTGTATTGTTCTTATATCAGAGATGTATCCGTTCCTTGATTGGGAAAGTATCGGGAAGGAATTGATAGCTAGATCAAAAAGTGTTGGTGCGTTTTTCCATGTATTAGATTTATCTGAGTTGCATCAATTGATAGGTATGAGTAAGACTACTACAGTATGGAATGCTAACCTATTCAAAAGGTGGGAAAAGGTTAAAGAAGCTAAAAATGCTTTTGTAAAATCTAAAGTAATTTCTAATTGATGGAATGATTGTTTCTGTTAAGTATCAAACCTAGTGGTATTAAAATCCTGTTAAAACCGT
Source organism: Anaerocolumna aminovalerica (assembly GCF_900115365.1). Classification (GTDB taxonomy): domain Bacteria; phylum Bacillota; class Clostridia; order Lachnospirales; family Lachnospiraceae; genus Anaerocolumna; species Anaerocolumna aminovalerica. The sequence continues at coordinate 1,748 of NZ_FOWD01000058.1, read as the reverse complement.
GACAGTCCAGGGACAGATTACATTCAGAATAGTTGATCAAAAGAAGGCTTCAGGACTTCACAATTATACCCTTGATATGAAAGGCAAAGGATATATTTCCGATGATCCTCAAAAGCTACCCCAAAGAGTAATAAACATAGTAAGAGTATTAACAAAGAAAACCCCGGATGGCTTGCAGCTAAAAGATGCCATTAAATCTAGTGAAGCTCTTGCAAAAGGGATTTTGAAAGAAATTAGAGAGAATGAAGAAATAAACCTTATTGTAATAGAGATATTAGGTCTTTCCATACTTGCGATTCTTCCCAACAAGGAAACTTCCAGAGCTCTGGAAGTCTAGGCAAGAGAGCAAATCCTAAAGAAAGCGGATGATATATTGAAATGGGCATTTTATATGAACAGACATGGAAAAATGAAATGAAACAAATTCAGATGGAAAAGAATAACTGATTGTACTTTTCTATAACTTCGTTATAAATATTTGCTGATGAATTCATGAGTCTTTATAGAGGAAATAGCAATTATGATTTAGATTGGTACTCTTATCCTGGTAAAATAAGGGTTAAGCAAATTATTTTTGATAATGGTTATGCCACCCTTTCAAATATATTATGCTCCAAAAAGTCATGGTGTTATGGCATGGAACGTAACCGACATATAAGATGGTGGATGTTGCTAGTGTCATTTTTATGAGATAATCACTTAAATTACTATTACAAGTATTTTGAACTTTTCAAAATACTATAGGGAGGTTTTTTAAGTGACTACCCAAGAAGTAAAACACCATTATAGCATACAGAAATGGACTTCTATTATTCAGGAATGTATAACCAGTGGACTTCCTGTAAGGCAGTGGTGCAATCAAAACGGCATCCTTGAGGGAAGTTATTACTATTGGTTAAAAAAAGTACGTCTTAGAACTTTAGAGGATTTTCCTACCGTCACACCAGAAGATATACATCAGCCAGTTTCTCAAAATAGTACGGTTTTTGCCAAACTTCCAATTCCTCAGAAACGAATGCCTGCAGATGTTATTCTATCTGTAAATGGAATGGAGATCGGATTCAATAACACTGCTACAGTCGAGTTAATCCATGCCGTATTATCGGCGGTAAATAAAGTATGTTAGGGGATATCTCACAGGCTGAGCATATCTATCTTGCCTGTGGATACACTGATATGCGTAAATCCATTGATGGCCTGGTAGCCATTGTACAACAAAATTTTAAGTTGGATCCTTTTTCTAACAGTCTGTTCCTTTTCTGTGGAAGGAAATGTAGCAGGATGAAGTTCTGAAAATATCAACTCAAGAATTCCGCTGGCTTCTCGAAGGCCTATCCATAAACCAGCCGAAAGCAGTACGAAAAATAGCTGTAAAACAAGTATTATAAGGTGCCTGAAAGTCTATTATTTGGCTCTTTGTCAAGTTTTGGGGTGGGTTCCTTGGAACCCACTTTACAACTGGTATTAGAGCCTTTTTGATATTCTACTTATAATTATCTGTTTTTGGGTACACGAAATAAACCTCCGTGTCAGTCTCTTTAAAATTATCTAGTACAATGTAAAATTCTGGTTCGGAACCTTCTGAAATTTTTGATTCCAAAAGAGTTACGTTTAAGTACCTTTATTTTGTTATTAAATCCTTCTGTTGGTCCATTTGTGAGCCCATATTTAAACGCATTCAATATCTCTTTTGACCAATTTCGATATGTAGATGCACATTTCTCAAATTCGGTAATACCCGATGATTC
>NZ_FOWD01000060.1 GCF_900115365.1 Anaerocolumna aminovalerica | reverse complement strand
TAGAGGCTTCGTATAGATGCATTTTAATATAAAAAATAAAATGTTGGAAGTATGTCTTTTGCATACCCCAACATTTATTATAGAACCTATAAAAGAAAAGGACTGAATCTGATATGCAACCGGGGTCAGTCCTTTTTTGTACTTAATGAATGGAGATAAAATTTAAGTTTTGAAGTTTATTCAGACAGATAAACATTGGCTTTATTTATAATAATATCTGCGGTTTCCTCAGCCGATAGGTTTCCTTGGAAGAATTCTGTCGTTTCTTCTTTCAAGGTTTCTAATAGGGGTTCATCTTTAACAATACGATTGGAGGCCTTAGAGCAATTTTGAATTAATTGTTCCATTTGTTCTTTATTAAGTGCTTCAAAGGTATACACCAAGTCTTTTCCGTCATCTGTTGCAATACCGGTGGTAAAACCATAATTACTTCGGTCTTCCTGAGCATTTAAGATTAATGCATTTTTGTTAACCGAAAAACCGTCATAAAAATCATCTTTTTGTATCTCTTCCGATAATACTAAAGATATAAATTCTTTGGCAAGTTCTTGACTTTTACTAGCTTGATTGATTCCTAATTCACAGGATGAGGTAAAGGAATTTTCGAAAACAGTATAACTGCCTTTTATTAATTCTACTATACCTATTGGGAAAATTGCATCATTAAAGCCACCACATTTTGATAAGTTAAGTTCAATCTTATCAGTAAGGTTCAGTGGATGATTCATATATTTGTCATCACCTGTATATTCATCTATGATACCAATATTGTCCCCAATGGATTTTAATGTTTCTAATTCAGAAACCAGCTTTTCTTTATTGATTTTTCCATCATCATTTAATATTTTATTTGTCATATAGGGAGCAAAAGTGGTGATAAAATCCTCCAGGGTCATGCTGCCAAATAAAGTGTTATCCACATGATTTGCTGTATAGTCAGCTAAATTATCCAGTGTAGATAGGTTTTGTGTATCGGCAGTTCTGCCGCATAGAAGCTGAAGGTTAAAACGGGCAGGTACATAGTAGATATTATTATCCTTTATGTAGTTTTTCATAATATTTGGGTACAACTCACCGTTATCAATCATAGGCTGAATGATGTCACTAATATCGGTCAGAACTCCTTTTTCTACGAAAGAATCTGCAGGAAGTTCATTTAACACCAGAATATCAGGGCCATTTCCTGCTAGTAGTTCTGTGTTAAGTGCACGTATGTAATCCTCCTTGGCGGTACGGTCCGCATTTCTATATTCTTCGTCAGTCATGGCGATAGTAAAGTTGATTTTTACATCAGGATGTTCTTTGTGGAATATGGCGGCAGCCTGTCTTAAGGTGGCGTTCTCCTGTAAGGAATAGATAGTTAATTCTGTTGATGGCGCCGCATCAACGGATTCATCATAAGAATACTTCATGAGGGAATAGTCATTTTTTGAACCGTACAGGATGTAATAATTAGTATCGGAACCGGCTGCAAAACCAATCGTCCGCATAGTCGACATGGATAGTGAAGTCAGTGTCCCATCCACTATGGTCTGCCATGTAGAGGTACCCTCTTCCAGAACATGAATACCGCCCGTATCACACAGAGCCATTTCCTTCTTATCATTCATATCAAAATAAGTATAAGTGTATCCCTTAAAGTCGGACTGATAAGGATAACTGGTTTTATTATAAGTGGTTGTGTCATAGATATCTATACTCATCAGATTTTCATTATTATCTGCCTGGCCAAGGATGAGTGACTTGCCAGCAGCGGTCATTATGGTTTCCAAATACCTTTGACCGGTAATACTTTTTTGCTTTGAGAAATTATCTTTATCGTAAAAACTTACTTCTCCATCAAAGAAAAGAGCAGCTAAAGTGCCATCTTCCAACACAGTAACCTTTCTTGGGGTGTTGTAGGATCTACTTTCAGGATATAATTCATTCCAACCTTCCGGAGAAATGGGTTCATAGGTGGAACCGCCGGTACTGCGAAAGAGATTAGCTTTGAAGTTATCTTCCTCTACTTCAAGATAATACAGGATTTGATTTCCATTGGCGTCTTCATGGATTTCAGGCTGATAAAAGGATGCTTTCAGAAGAGAATCTGATTTTAGCCATTGGGGGGTATCCTCAGTCCAGCTTCCATCGTTATTCATCTGGTATCCGGTAATGGTCAGTGCATCTCCGGAAGAAAATGCATATAGAAATGGCATGCCATTTTTTTTCGTTAGTTGTAAGACAGTACTTTTATCAAACTCTTCAGGTAATGATACATCCATTTCTACATAACGCCCTTTGATGTTTGAACTTGAAACATTTTTTTCTTCTTTTTTTGTACTGCAGCCAGTAAGTAGAAGTACAAATACTAATAAGCCAGCAAATACTTTTTTCATTTTAACCTCGATTCCGGCGCTTTAGCGCCATTATAATAATGATGGCATATTTGTGCTCAACACAAATTGCCGGTTGAAATTTTTTCAACCTGACCTCGATTCCGGCGCCGTAGCGCCATTTTAATAATGACAGCAACCTTGTGGGCAACACAAAGTGCCGGTTGAAAAATTTTAAAGGGGTGTTGTAATTAGCTTATGAATATGTTATAACGTGCTTATCTCTAACCAATCTTAAATAAAATAAATTTTATTATTTTTGGAGTATATATTAGAAAGAAAGGGTGTAGGAAATGCGTATTTTGGTAATTGAAGATGACAAAGAATTATGTTCTATTCTGGAATATCAAATGAAAAAGTCAGGAATGGAAGTAGATTTTTGCCATGATGGGGAGGAGGCGTTATTATATGGTACGAAACAGACCTATGATGTGATTATGTTAGATCGGATGCTTCCCGGAATGGAGGGTATTTCAGTTTTAGAAAAGCTTCGAAGAAACAAGGTTTCTACTCCGGTAATTATGGTGACAGCCATGGATCAGATAGAAAACCGTATTGAAGGTTTGGATTCAGGGGCGGATGATTATCTGACTAAACCCTTTGAGGTTGGAGAATTACTGGCTAGAATCCGGGCTTTAGCAAGAAGGCCTTCAAGAATTGAAAGTATAGATGAATTATATTTTTCTGATTTTTATCTGGATTTAGGGAAAATGCAGTTAATTCGAGGAGAAGAAAGCTGTGGATTATCCAAAAGGGAAGGAGATCTTTTGGCTTTCTTTATTAAGAACAAAGGTCAGATTTTAACAAGAGAACTAATCTTAACTAGGGTATGGGGAGCAGATAGCTTTGTCACAGATGGAAATTTAGACAATTTTATTTATTTCCTTCGTAAGAGATTAAAATCAGTACATAGTAATGCTACCATAAAAACCATACGTTCTGTGGGTTACCAACTGGAGGAGTAGGGATGTTCAGCAAACTTAAAAGACGGCTGGTACTGTTGTATGGCATTACATCAAGTATTATTCTATCAGTAATCATAATAGGAGTATACATAATAAATAATAGACAGAGTCAAGAACAAAATATGGTTCTGTTTCAAAAGAATGTGGAACAGATTGTTGAGAAGTTTCGTTTAGAAGATGTAATCAATAATACATGGTTAGTCAGGGTACAGGAGGATAACCGTTTGTTTGTATATGTAGAAGATAACGGGATAAAACTTACTAAATATAATCAGATGAGTAATCTGCCGGGTTCCCAAGAACTTATTGAGAAGATAAAGAAGCTTTCAATAGAGGACGGTATTAATCTGGACAGAAAACCGCTGTATTCAACCTTAAGAAAAACTCCTGTTTATAACGTAAGCCTTAGCAATGGGAAAGCTTATTATAGTATGGCAGCCTTGATTCCAAAGAATGCAGGCTGGCTGAATATAATGGTGATAAGTTGTGACAATCAGGGACCTGGGATTTTATTTAAACAAATGTTTTTGTATGTATTTATAGACTTTATTGGTGTGGCAGCATTATTCCTGATTAGTTCCCTATACATAGGCAAGGTGATAAAACCTTTAGAAGAGGGACAAAAAAGGCAGGTTGCTTTTGTGGCTGCGGCTTCTCATGAGCTTCGTACACCTCTTACTGTAATTAAAGCCGGTATTTCTTCTATAAGGGAAGATATATCAAAGTCAGATAATTTTCTTCCTCACATTGAAGAAGAATGTAACCGAATGACAAGGCTGATTAGTGACATGCTTTTATTAGCCTCTTCTGATGCCAAGACTTGGAGTCTTTTAAAAGAACCGGTTGAAATAGATACCCTTCTAATAGAAACCTATGATATGTTCTGTACCTGTTATAATAACAAGAATTATCAATTAACTCTGGATTTGCCGGAGGAGGAACTCCATGTAATTCATGGAGATAAGGAACGTATAAAGCAGATATTTACTATATTAATAGATAACGCCATGAGCCATACAACTCCAGGGGAAAACATTGATCTTCATGCCTACAATCAAAAGAATTATGTAGTAGTAGAAGTGGAAGATCATGGACATGGAATTTGTGATGAAGATAAAAAACAAGTATTTGAGAGATTCTATCGGGGAGATGGATCAAGAAACGATAAGAAACATTTTGGACTGGGGCTTAGCATTGCAAAAGAATTAATAGAACTTCATGAAGGTAGTATTTTTATAAAGGATACTCCCGGAGGTGGTGCTACTTTTGTGTTGCGGTTGCCATGGTAGCGGAACTAATAAATTATATTTTAATATGAATTCTTAACATAAGAAATAGGATGCCACTAAGGTCATTTTCCGTGTTGTATAACGCAAGAAGGGACTTTTAGGACATCCTATTTTTATTAAATAATAGAATTTAAAGATTCTTTAGAGATAAGGAGAATAGTATTATTCTTATAATCTAAGAAAGTGGTAATTAGTTAATAAATCTATTATGAAAGAAATGGAAATATGAGAGAAAAAAAGAAAAAAACAACTATACAAAAAAGAGAGTCTATAGTAGCTTGGTTGTTTTTAATGCCAAGTTTAGCAGGTATCATGTTCTTTATATTGATTCCTTTTGGAGATGTGGTAAGAAGATCTTTTTATGAAGCAATGAGTGGCAAATTTGTTGGTATTGATAATTACATAACCGTATTCATCAACGAGGCATTTCAATTAGCTGCAAAAAATACAGGGCGGTTCATTCTGATCTGTATACCCTTATTACTGGTCATATCTTTATTTTTATCCATTTTAGTCATGGGTCAAAAGAAGTTTGGTGATTTTTTTAAAAGCTCATTTCTTATACCTATGGCAATTCCGGTGGCATCTATTGTTTTATTGTGGGATGTATTTTTTAACAAGAATGGACTGGTAAACAGAATGCTCTCCATGTTAGGAGGCCAGTCTGTTGACTGGATGCATACATCCAAAGCTTTTTATATATTAGTATTTAGTTATCTATGGAAAAATACCGGATACGATATGGTTTTATGGCTAGCAGGGCTAAACGGAATTCCTCTGGCACTATATGAAGCTGCCGCAATAGATGGTGCCGGGACATGGGGGAAGTTTAGGTATATTACATTGCCTGGATTATTACCAACAGCATTTACTCTTTTTGTACTATCCCTGATTAATTCCTTTAAGGTTTTTAGGGAAGCCTACCTGATTGCAGGAAGTTATCCGGATAATAGTATCTATATGCTGCAGCATTTATTTAATAACTGGTTTGTCACCATGGATATACAAAAAATGTGTGCCGCGGCCATTGTAGTTGCAATTATTTTGTTGATATTTATCTTAATCGTTAGGAGGTTCAGCAATAGAGGGGAGGAGGATTCAATTTGAAGAAGAAAAGATTTCTGTCTTTAGGAATTCTTCTTACTATTTCACTATTTATATGGATTCCTCTATGGATGATGGTAACCGGTTCATTTATGGGAACACAGGAAATCAATGAAATGATTGGCCCGGTATTTAGTAATGAAAATAAGCTTGCAACCTGGCATTTTATACCTGATTTTCCAACGTTAAAGCCATATGTGGAATTACTGTTAGATTCTCCAAATTTCTTTGTTATGTTCTGGAACTCATGCAGACAAGTAATTCCCGGATTAATAGGACAACTATTTATTGCAGTTCCTGCGGCTTGGAGTTTTGGCAGGTATAACTTCAAAGGGAAAAAACTATTGTTTATTCTATATATTGTATTAATGATTATGCCTTTTCAGGTAACTATGGTTTCAAGCTATTTGGTTCTGAATAAGTTTCATCTGCTGAATACGGATTTTGCATTGATTTTACCAAATATATTTTCAACTTTTCCAGTATTTATAATGGAAAAGTTTTTTAAATCCATACCCAAATCTTTAATCGAGGCAGCTAAAATAGATGGAGCAGGTGAATTTAAGACATTCTTTTATATTGGAATTCCTATGGGAGCCTCCGGAATTATATCAGCAATTGTTCTTGGATTCCTGGAAGCATGGAACGGGATTGAACAACCATTAACTTTTTTAAAAGATAAATCCTTATGGCCCTTATCCTTATATCTTCCGGATATAGCCAAAGAAAAATTAGGAGTCGCGATGGTAGCATCTGTTATTGCTATGATTCCTGCAATCTTAATCTTTTTATTTGGTCAAAAGTATATAGAACAGGGAATTGCTGCATCTGGCATAAAAGAATAAATTGGAAACAGGAAGGTTTTTAGATTATGAGAAAAATAAGAGATAGATTATTATATGAATTACAGAGAGAACCGGAAGAAAAAAAGGTGTCCCTTCAAGACCGTGCAGGAAGATTATTCATTGGATTTCTTATTGTGATGTTATTATTAACATTTGTATCAAGGGCAGCAAATTCTGTTATAACTGCAAAAGTTGATGTGACATCTCCTAAAAAAGGGACACTTAATTTTGAAGTAAATGGAGTGGGTATTTTAGGGGCAAAAGCAGAAAAATATCTGAATCTCTATGAGGGCGTTAGAATTGCAGCTGTTTTTGTGCAAGAAGGACAGAACGTGGAAGAGGGAGATTTACTGTTTCAATATGACATAAATGATTTAGAAGATATTTTGGACGATTTGGAAGATGAAATAATAAAAGCAGAACTTAATCTGCAAAAAGAAAGATTAAATTATAAAGCAGGAAGTGAAGGAACTGCCAAGGAAACAGCAGAAATTACATTAGAACGGGCTAAGCTTGATTTAAGAGCTGCAAAAGAAGATCTAAAAATAGCAAAAAAGAATATTGGCAAAGAGAAGAAATATGCATATGAGGATGCAGAAAAAGCTTATCTAGATGCCTTAGAAGCTTATAATGATCAGGAAGATAAGAAGCAAAAAGCCCTTAGAGAGGCAAGTAAGAAAATTTCAGAAGCAAAAGAAGCTTTAGATGAATTGTATGAAGATAAAGATAAAGCAGACACAGAAAGGGTTATAATAATTTTTAGAGCCGCAGTTGAAAATAACAATTATGAAGCAATAAGTGAAGCGGAAACTAATATATTTAAGAAATATTATGGTGAAACAGAGTACGAGACACATAAGAAAGAAGTAGAGAGAGCAAGAAAAGCTGTATCAAGAGCTAATGAGGATTATTGGAATGGGATAGCGGTATTAGAGGGAGAAGAAAAGCTATCCCCCTCAGAATATGCCAGGTATAAACGGGCAATTGAAGATGCGGAAGATGCCTTGGCAGACCTTACAAAGAAAGACAACCAACTTACCACAGCAATGTGGGACTACCGTAATGCAATTCTATATAATAAGACGGATATGGAAAAGACTCATGGAGCTTTATACTCTATGCTGTACACAGAAGATAAGAATAAAGAAAAGTTAATAAATTCAGCAAATAAAGCAATTAATTCGGCTGAAGAGTCACTAGCAGAAACTACGGATGAGTGGCAGAAGATAATGGAAAAAGCAGAAAGAGTTGTAACTGACGCAGAAGCAGCAAGGGATAAGGCGAGGTCATTCTATGATCAAATATTGAATAAGACCTATGATTATTCACAGGAAGTTAAGGCAGAAGAGATGAGGGTAATGACTGCAAATAGGATTTTTGAAGATGCTAAAATCGGATTAAAGGAAGCAAAGGAAAGTGATGCAGATACTGCTAAAAATAATAATATTAATAGACAGATTCAAAATATAGACTTGGAATTAAGTGAAATGGATATTCAAAATAAGGAAGAAGCCGTTGCAGAAATAAAAAATATATTGAAGAATGAAGGAAAAGTAACTTCCCCTGTAACTGGCGTTCTTGTGGAAAATGGGATTGTATTAGGAAACCGTATAACGGTGGCCGACAGAGTGTGTTTTGCATTGAGCAATTACGGATTTGAAGCTAAAGTCACCAAAGATGAAGTAAAACATCTTGCTGTGGGAGATGAGATGATTGTACAGGTAGGTGATAGTAAGGAGGAATTATCCATAAAACTGGAAAATATTACCTCGGAAGATGCAGAAGGAAAGATTACTATAACAGGAATTATGCCAAAAGGTAATTATTCTGTAGGAACACCTGTTTCTTTTAAAGTAAGTAAGCAATCAAAGCAGTATAGAAACACCATCCCCATACAGGCACTAAGAATGGATGCAAACAATAAGACCTATGTTTTGATTACGGAAGAGACCAATACCATCTTAGGCAATGAATTAACTGCTTTACGTATGGATGTAACTGTTCTAGAGAAAGACTATACTATAGCCGCTATTGAAAACGGTCTTTCAGACAATATTATTGTCAGCAGTAATAAAAATATCAAAGAAGGCGACCGGGTTCGTTTAAATGACGGTGATTAAGGTTTTTAAAAAAAGACCGCTCATTATTTTGCTCTCTTTGGCGGCGCTGATTTTATGGGGCAGCGGAATATATTACGGTCAGTATATAAAAGAACATTATCAATCGGTTAGTATACGAATGAAAGAAGACAGGATTTCGGAACAGAAGATCATCACAGCATTAAAATATGAAGAAATTAAAAGCTCTAAAAGTATTCCAAGTATCAGTGCTTGGAATCGTTTAGAGGAACAAATCATCACCAACAAAGAGTTAGCAATTACTTATAAAACCCAGCTAATTGAAGTATATGGTGATATTAAGCAAGTATATCCTATGAGACTGACCAGTGGAAATTTACTTACAGCAAAAGATTACGAAGGTTGTATGATAGATCAAAGTGTAGCGTACAAATTATTTGGAACAGTAGATCCGGTAGGAAATATTATTACCTATAAGAACAAGCAATACTACATACGGGGAATCATTAAATCCCCGGAGCCTGTTGTCTTCATTCAAATAAATGATATAAAACATACTTATTCCAACATAGAGTTGGTATATGAGGATAAAGAAAATGGTCAGGAACTGGCTAATGCATTTATGTCACAAAATAATCTAGCCGGTTCCTATACCGTTTTAGACGGTTTTTTCTATGCTGGGATTTTAGATGGGCTTTATAAAGCTCCTGCATGGTTTCTTGGTTTTTACATGCTCTGTCAGATATTGAGAGCAATATGGAAAAGAAGAACCTTACCGTTGCAAGTATTTATTTTTTTGCTGGGCTTTGTATCAGTTTGGATGGTATTAAGATGGATGTTGGAATTTCAGATTTATATACCGGAAAGTCTAATTCCTACTAAATGGTCTGATTTTTCTTTTTGGATAGAAAAATATAAAGAATTCAGAAAACAAATAGACCAAATAAAATATCTGACGCCTACCATAAAGGATATCAACTTTATCCGTTATGCAAAAAGATGTATTTATTACACTATGATTTCCTTCGCCGGTATGTGGATATTTGCAACACATATACGATTCTTATTAAGTAAAATTGACGGCTTCTCCCTGTCCATCCTTGCAGTTATACTAGAGTGTGGAGCAATCTTTATCTTATATAAAACCGGAAAGGTTTTTCTTGCCGGAAATGGGTACCTTTACGCGATTCCTATTTTTATATTAGCTGAAGATTTGGTAAATAGGGTAAAGAGCTATATTATAAATCAATCCAAATTATAATGTCATATGAATTTTATATACCATTCTATTTAGTAAAGTGGTATGATTATAAATGCTAATATATTTTCTAAATAAGAAAGGCGTGGACGAGAATTATGCAAAAAGTAGTTACTTCTGCTCAAATGAAAGCAATAGATTCTTATACTATAGAGGAAATAGGAATACCGTCTATGGTGTTAATGGAGCGCGCCGCTATACAGGTCGTAAATTTAGTAAAACAACACAGTAATCCCCAGGACAAGATTTTAGCAGTGTGCGGAACCGGTAACAATGGTGGTGATGGTATTGCAGCAGCACGTATTTTAAAGTGTGAAGGTTATGAAGCAGCTGTACTTTTAGTTGGTGATGAAAGTAAGGCTTCAGAACAAGCAAAAGAGCAACTTAAAATTGCACGAAATTTAGGCATATCCATACTTAACAATATAAACATCAGTGAATATACTATAATAATAGATGGGTTACTTGGAATTGGTTTGAATAAACCGGTTACCGGTATTTATGAAGAAATTATAAAGACTATCAATTCAGGCAAACATCTGGTATTTGCCGTTGATATTCCATCCGGTTTGTCAGCAGATTCGGCAAAGCCTTTGAATATAGCTGTAAAAGCTGACTATACAATTACATTTGGATACCAGAAAGTAGGTTTGATCTTATATCCTGGATGTGAATATGCAGGAGAAGTGGTTGTGGCTGATATTGGATTTCCTCAGGCCGCTTTTGATGCCGTAAGCAAAACAGCAGGGATAAGTTGCTCTGTATATGATGACTCCGATAAAAAGAAACTGCCAATAAGGCATACCTATTCTAATAAAGGCACTTATGGGAAAGTTCTGATTATCGCAGGTTCATATAATATGAGCGGGGCCTGTTATCTTTCTGCAAAAGCAGCATATAGCTGCGGAGCAGGTTTGGTAAAGGTGATGACAGTAGAAGAAAATAGAGTTATTATGCAGCAATTGTTACCAGAAGCCTTGTTATATACTTATTCTTCGGAAGCACTTCAAGACTCTGGTAAGATAGAAGAGATGATTGAGCAAATACATTGGGCAACTTCTATTGTTATAGGTCCTGGTATTGGTGTAAATCCTGATTCCGAGAGATTATTAAATTTAGCCATAACTTATGCAAAAGCACCGCTGCTTATTGATGCAGACGGTTTAAATATATTGGTATCCATGAATCGTAAGAAAGATGAAGCGGTTTTATTACAGGAAGATATTATTAATATGTTACCGAAAGATACTGTATTGACTCCCCATATAAAGGAACTATCCAGGCTAATTAACCGGCCAGTAGAAGAAATTACTTCTGATCTGCTTGAAGTGGCTGATAAATGTACCATTAATAATGAACTCATATTTGTCATTAAAGATCCTAGAACCGTTGCAGCATATAAAGAAAACAGATATATTAATGTTTCAGGAAATAACGGTATGGCTACCGGAGGTTCCGGAGATGTTCTGACCGGTATAATAGGGGGCTTTATTGCAGGGGGATTATCTTCATGGGAAGCAGCAAAATTAGGTGTTTATATACATGGCTTGGCTGGTGATAAAGCAGCAGAAAAAAAAGGTTGTTACAGTATGATGGCCAGTGATATAATTGAGGCATTGCCAGAAGTAATAGAAGAATGATTTGGAGGAAGTGTGAAGGAAAAGCATCTTCACACTTGGAAGAACTCCAACATGAGAATCCATTGTAATTCTCATGTTAAACTTCTTCGTCTATTATTTGAGATGTCACAAAGCGACATCATGTTTGGAAGTGTGAAGAACAATTTGCACTGGAATCAAGTTTCATAGTTATAAAAGGCGCTAAAGCGTCGGAAGTGAGGATGTTATGACAAAAGACTACAAGATACTGTCATTAAAAGAAGTAGAACAACAACGCTATTACAGAGTTACCGCAAATATAGATGTAGATGCTATTTGCGATAACATTTCAAATATAAAGGAGTTAGCAGGAGAAAAGACAAAAATAATGGCAATCATGAAAGCGGATGGGTACGGCCACGGTGCCATTCCTATTGCACAGATACTGGATCATATCGGTGTAGAGGCATTTGGTATTGCTATTATCGAAGAAGGAATACAGCTTAGAAACGCGGGAATTGAGAAAACAATACTGATTCTTGGATATACTCCCAAGGAACAATATAAAGAATTGGTAGAATATAATATTAGCCAGACTATTTTTCAGTATGATTTGGCTAAGGAACTGTCTGAGGAAGCCTTAAGGCAGAATAAGGTAGCACCTATTCATATAAAAGTGGATACCGGTATGACCAGATTAGGTTTTCGTGATACAGAAGAAAGTATCGAAGAAATTAAGAAAATATCATTATTAAAAGGTGTAAAAATAGAAGGTATATTTTCACATTTTGCATGTGCAGATGAAGCTGATAAAACTTCTGCATACAATCAATTAAACCGTTTTATGAAGTTTGTAAACCGATTGGAAGAGGAAGGTATTGAATTACCAGTTAAACATATCTCCAATAGTGCAGGTATTATTGATTTACCGGAGGCAAAGCTGGATATGATAAGAAGCGGTATAGCTACTTACGGCTTGTATCCATCAGAAGAAGTACATAAGAAACAATTAAAACTAACGCCGGCCCTAGAGCTTAAGTCACACGTTAGTTTTGTAAAAGATGTAGAACCAGGTGTAGGTATTAGCTATGGCAGTACTTATGTAACAAAAAATAAAATCAGGGTAGCAACTATTCCTGTCGGTTATGGGGATGGATACCCAAGACAGTTATCTTCCCTGGGCAGAGTATTAATACATGGTAAATCGGCTCCAATACTGGGAAGAGTTTGTATGGATCAATTTATGGTAGATGTAACTCACATCCAAGATGTAAAACAGGGAGATGCTGTAACTTTAATTGGAAGAGATGGGGACGAATTCATTTCCACAGAAGAAATAGGTTCCTTGGTAAACTCCTTCAATTATGAAGTTATATGTAATATAGGAAAGAGAATTCCACGAATATATAATTACCAGAATAAGATATACGAAATGAAAGAATAATTTTTTATAAATGTCACTGAAAAGAAAACATTTTATGGAATACACATTACAAAATTGGAGATAATAAGACTAAAGCCATAAAATGGAGTGTGAAAAATAGTGAATATAAAACGAGGAGATATATTTTATGCGGATTTAAGACCTGTAATCGGTTCTGAACAGGGTGGAGTAAGACCGGTTCTGATAATTCAAAACGATACAGGAAATAAACATAGTCCCACAGTAATATGTGCAGCAATTACATCAAAAATGAATAAATCAAAGCTTCCGACCCATGTTGAAATAGATGCGGACAAATATGGGATTATAAAAGATTCAGTTATTCTTTTAGAACAAATTCGAACCATTGATAAATCCAGGTTAAAAGAAAAGGTATGTCATCTAGATCAAGACGTATTAAGAAAAATTAATCGTGCATTAATTATAAGTTTTGCATTAGATACATACATTTAAATTTAATTTATTTTTGTTGCAGTTCATTGGAGACTTTGAGAAGCTTTGTATGCGAAATAAGTGAGGCATGCTGATATATTTATTGGCATACCTTTCTTTTTTTGAGCTTAAATAATTAAAGTATCTGATTCCGAGGGGAAGAAAACAAAAAAGAAGCCAGCGGGGTCTGCCGGCTTCTCCACTTGGTATCTAGATTTATATAGTACCATGCGTATAATAGGGTGGGAGTAGAAAGTGATTTATTATTCACTATCTATTGATAGTATAATTTATAAATGTGTCTACATTGTGTTTAAAAAATGAAAAAAAAATGAAAATAATGAAAATTAGCGGTATTAAAAGATTAGATTATAAAAAAAGTTAGAATATATAATTGAGAATAATTATTAAAATCCAGCCTTTCATGGAGATTGTAGAGAAAGATCATCCAAAAGCTATATTTGTATTGCCCTCTACTATACCAGAAACCATAGGTACAGATATGGAAGCAATCTGTGAAGAACTTTCTATGGAATATGAAGATATACCGATAATAACATTTAAAAGAACCTTCCTAAACCTATTAAGCCAACAACAAAAATGACCTATAATATTATAGGCTCCTGTCCTGACCTGTCTTAATTCCAATCGGATATATGTGAGATAGAAGAATATTAAAAGGTGCCTTTGATATGGAGCCGGTCTGCATTCTACCTTCCCACGGATCAGTAAACAAAATTGAAGAGATGGGTTCCGCACATATAAATTTAGTTTTGCGTGAGGAAGGAAAAAAGCAGCAGAAGAGTTAAAAGAGCGCTTTGGAACACCCTATTTGTTTGGAAGGCCCTATGGGTAAAAAGGAACAGAGGATTGGCTTAAGAGAATTTCAGAAACTTTAAAGATAGACTTGAATCAAGAGTTTATAAATGAAGAACAAAAGAAGGAAAATATGCCTTTAATTTTTGTAAACAATTAGTGGTACATTATAAAGTAAGGGGTGGTATATCAGTTGGGGGTAATATTGATGTAGTTAAAGGAATTTTACAATTTGCCTGTGACGAACTGGGAATGAATAAGAAATTTACATGGTGTGACTGTAAAGAATATTGTACTCATGAAATTCTATATTGGGACGAAGATACCTGGATAGAAAAAATTTCACCTGATCTGGAAGGAATTTTAATGAGTAGTAGGAAAGTGTTAAGCAGAGCCGGAAAAAAATCCAATATGACTATAAACCGTGGATTAAATGAATGGAATCTTAATATTTACGACTCATCTTATGTAGGATTTCGGGGTGCAATGAATCTTTGTTCACTATGGGTGGAAAATATGATGGAACATTAGAACTTAAAGATTTTAATAAGAAATTTAAAGCGAAAGTCAATAAAAAAAGGTAATAAAAAAAATAAAATAAAAAGGTTAATAAGAAAGAAATTAGTTGAAAAAGGATTAATTAAAAAAGGGTAAAAATATATTGACAAAACCTTTTGTTGAATATATAATTAAGTTCCGTTGTCTATGGTTTCGGGTACTATCCCCTGAAGTCAACACAGGATTGATGTAGTATATTTGATATTCTAACAAGGTTTTATCAAACTTTGTGGAAAATAATAAGAAATAAGTGTTGACAAAACCTTTCAGACATGATATGATATAAAAGTTGTCGGCAACGACAGCAAAAATCATGAACATTGATAACTGAACAGTGAAACAACCCTGAAAATTCTAATAAAATTTTCATATTATAGATGAGCATTGAACTTGATTCAATGACTGATTTATAACGAACCGTATCTATATTATTATAGATACAACCTTAAAAACAGTAATGAATTAATAATTCATTGGATTAACGTTTGTTTTAATTCTTAAAACAAGCCAATGTTAATTCTGAACGATTAAACTTTTAATTTGAGAGTTTGATCCTGGCTCAGGATGAACGCTGGCGGCGTGCTTAACACATGCAAGTCGAACGGAGTTAATAAGTGGAAGTCTTCGGATGGAAGCTTGTTAACTTAGTGGCGGACGGGTGAGTAACGCGTGGGTAACCTGCCTTATACAGGGGGATAACAGCCGGAAACGGTTGCTAATACCGCATAAGCATACAGTGCCGCATGGTACAGTGTGAAAAAGATTAAGTTCAACTTCGTTGAACTCTGGTATAAGATGGACCCGCGTCTGATTAGCTAGTTGGTGAGGTAATGGCTCACCAAGGCGACGATCAGTAGCCGGCTTGA
>NZ_FOWD01000061.1 GCF_900115365.1 Anaerocolumna aminovalerica | reverse complement strand
ATCCACAAGTAACAAAATGAGCAAACGAGGTTCACCGTATCTTAGAAAAGCTCTTTTTCAAGCTGCCTTTATTGCTTCCTACTATGACCCTGTATTTTCTACCTACTATCAACAAAAACGAGCAGAGGGTAAGCATCACAAAGTAGCTGTCGGAGCAGTTGCCAGAAAACTATGCCATACCATTCATGCAGTCTTAAAAAACAATACACCATATGAAATCAGACAATAAAAACTAATCTCATATGATTTTAGGCTTGTGAAAACAGGTCTTTTTGTTATGCATAAATTTACATCTGATATTCAAAAACTTTTTCACTTACCTATTGACTTTTAATAGTTGGTCTTTCTATTTTATTTATATGAAAAGTATAAAACTTATACATATACATAAATAAATTGGTTTAATTTTCTATTAAATATTAATTCAATCAAATACTATATATCTATATCAAGATCACACAAATATTTTGGAAAACTAATAAAAAACAGTATATTTTAAACATCTCTCTTTTCGTACAAAAAACAACCTAAATATATTTTATTTTATACTTAGGTTGTTTTCAATATTGTCCTGATGAACGTATGGTTTTTCCCGATAAACGTCATATTTATTTAATAATTAACATATTATATAGCAATATTTCAACAGTAAAATAATTGACATCACAGGAATAGCTTATATCGCCCTTATATCTTTCGACACACTCCTGCACATTAAGGCTGCCATAGCCATGCTGACCTTTGTCTTTCTTCGACGAGATTAATCTGTTATTTATAATATTTATTTTTTCTGAAACTGGGTTACTAATATTAATAACCATATTTTCATCTAATAGCTTAATTTGTACCTTTATTATTCTCTTACTATAATTCTCTATTTTCACAACTGCTTCTATGGCATTTATAAGCAGATTAGAGAATATGGTACATATGTCCATAGCTGAAAGTTTTATATGTTCAGGCACCATTCCGATCCATAGAAATTGTATATGATTATCTTTATATCTTTCCAGCAAATCATTTACTATAATATTGAGCACTTCATTACCGGTATAAATTTTGAGACTCAATTCCTGAATTGTGCTCTCCATGCTGGTAAGGTATTTTTCCAGTTCATCATATTTTTTTGCTTTACATAAATAAGACATACAATATATATGATTACTAATATCATGTCTAAACTTTTTAGTATTTTCGTCTTTTTCTATCCGGGCCTTATAATATTGTTGCTGTTGTACTAATAGCTTTTCTTTTGCTTCCATCATCTGTCTATATTGTATTTTATCTGCATTGCCCAGAAAGAAAAATATGCATAATAATATAAACACTAACCCGCTTATTGTAAAACCAAAGGTTACTAGATTTCTTACATATGAACCACTCTCTGTTAATCCATATATCTGAATAGGAGCTATATACAACCCACATGCGAATATTCCCAGAATCATCAACAGTATATGTTGGGATTTTAAATATAATCTGATTCTTTCCATATTTAGATCTTTTTTATTTTTAATTAGAACTATTATAAATAGAAGAGGTACAATTAACAAATTACCAATAAACCTTATAAAATAATTATGTATTAACATATCTGTATCAATTTTAAAAAGGAAGGCCAAACCTCCAGACAATATAATATCAATTATACTAAGTAAAATATGAGAAAGAAGAATACCTAAAAATTTTCTGTGTCCGATAAGTACTTGATAAAAAACAAAAATTATAATAATCATAAATAAAAAACTTAATATAGTTTCATTTATTAAACCTATATATGTAATACTAATTACTAAAAACATGCTGATTAATCCTATAAAATAGGTATAATACTTTTTATTTGACTTATAATCTAATAATTTTACTGTAATTAACCCCATTTTAATAAGCTCCAAAAAATAAAGTATAATCCAATAAACTACAAAATACATTTTAACCTCGATTCTGGCGCTTTAACCCTTTTAATAACGATAATAATTTATTAATGAACAATTTTCGCGTCGCAAATCATTTCCCCCATCATTTTGCATTTTTTACTATATAATTTTTCATTGTTACTTTAAAATTATTACTCTTTCGATACGATATTGGGATTTTTATATTATTTTTTAGAATAGCAAAATTATCTTCAATTCTTTTCACATAAGATAAATTTACTAAATATGATTTATGTGTTTGATAAAAAAAGTTCTTCAATTGATTTACCCAATATTTAAGAGGCTTATTGCTTATGTAATATTCATTAGTCATATAGATAGCCGTATTATCTCCAAGAGATTCAATATATATGAGTTCTTTTATGTCCAAAATAGCTTGTCCATTTTTATGCTCTAATATTATTTTAGTCTTACAAAACAATTCTTTTATAACTTCATTTAAAGCTTCTTTCAATTGATTATCGTCTATTGGTTTTAGTAAATAACGGAAAGCCTTTACTTTAAATGCCCTTTGCATATATTCTATTTTACTTGTTAGAAATATGATATATTTGTCATACCCTTCTTTTCTTAGTAATTCAGCAACAGAAAATCCATCTATTTCTGGCATATTAATGTCTAAAAATATAATATCCAAATTTTCTAATTTTTTAAGTAATTCTATTCCATTGTTAAATAATGCAATATCATATTCGATACTACTCTCATTTAATATGGTTATACATTTTTCTTTTATAATCTCTAGTATAATCTCCTCATCATCACATATTGCTATTCGCACAAAACCACTCCCCCTTTATTACTTATTTTTTATTATACCACCTATTTACAAATATGGCAATTTATATACAAATTACAAACAATATTTAGTAATGATAAGAAAGTTCCCTTGATGGAAAATAAAATTTGCTCCTATATATCTACATATTATTTAGAATTACATGAGCATCCTTATTAAACAGTAAAGCTAACAGTATACATTATTTCTATGGTATGTGACTGTTCCAAGCATATAGTTATTCCATAAAATAAGGGGGTGTCGCAAAAATAGCTGATTTATAGTTATTAAGCGACACCTTTCCTTTTTCAGAGAGAATCAGGGTAAAAATCCTTTTGTATGGATTCTAACCCTGATTTTTTGCGTACCTTAATAAAGCCATTCTTTCTGGCCACTTTTTATTAATTCGAATAAATGACTTTCCAGCCTTTCATTCTGGATTTTCCCATGTAGTTTATTGATGTTGTAACCCATACACAGCAATAGAATCTCCAGTTTTACTTTGGTTTTCCCACGCAATAGAAATCTTTGGAATTCATAATCACTTTTCAACACTCCAAATGCACCTTCTACCTGAATCGAACGATTCATCCGATAAAGAATTCCACGCTCACTTGTGATGTTATCATAGGATTTTTGGCGTTTCTCTATAAACTTCTTCGATACATACAGCCGCTTGTTTCCCCTGGCCTTTGTACATTTTTCTTTGTTCTGGCAGTTCCTCAATCCTCGCATTCGTATACCGTTACTTCCGATTCATAGCCGTTTTTGCTCTTTTGTTTCTTTTCGTACAAAGCTTTCAGCTTACGCCCTTCATGACAAATATAGGTATCGGTTTCTTCCTCGTATCTCATATTTTCCCGTTTGCTGATATCCTTCTTAAGCTTCTTTTTTTCTATCTTTCATATATCTGCGCTTTGATATAATAAGTCTGCTGATTCTCATCTAAGAAGCAATACGCTTCCTCGCTTTCATATCCGGCATCTGCTGTCACACTCGAATATTTAAATCCCAGGCTTTCCTCCATGTGTTTCAAGAATGGAACCAGGGTTCACACATCATTCCGGTCCTGAAAGATATATGCTGACACGACATATTCGCTGTCTACTGCAATCTGCACGTTATATCCCGGTTTTATCTATGGCATTTCTCATGTGATCATCTTTCATGTGCATGAACGTCGCATCCACATCTTTTGGAATAACTGTTTCTTCCACGAAATCTTGAGTGATGCAGGTCATAAAGAAGCTGTCTGTCCAGAAACGTCGGAATAGCTCATGATACTTTTGGTGATTGCTTTTGCGTTCTCCTCTACCATAAACAAACGGAATCTCCTGCTTTTTGCAATAGGAATCCAGGAAATCAAACACCTTCTAGCAAATCTTTGCCCCGGCTTTCTTTTTCTATGGAAAAGTCTTTTGTGTATTCCCGGTTTACCAAATCCACAGCCTGAGTGATTTTAGCAAACATTTTTTCTTCCCATTTCCCCACGGACTTTTTCCAGACAAAGGTGTATTTGTTGGCACAAGCTTCCAGCTTAGTTCCATCAATAAATACCGTTTCTTTTCCCAGTTCGCCCATAGCAGCTAAGTTTCTGACCATCTGATAGAACAGATCTTCACAGGCATCAGCAAGGAAGCCGATACGGAATCTTGCAATCGTACTGTGGTCAGGCGCTTTCTGGCCAGCCAGAAGCTACATGAAGTTATATCTCTTTTACAGGCTTTTTCGATTTTTCTGGAAGAATAAATATTTTAGGAATAAGCGTAGGTTAATATCATGAACATGGTCTTAGGGTCTACAGCTCGATTTCTGCCTTTGGCAGAGTAAGCCAGATAAAGCTTTGTGTAATTTAAATCCTCCAATTGGTGGCTCAGCAGTCGGACCGAATCATCTTCAGGAACAAAACCTTCCAAACTTAATGGCAAAACTAGTTAATAAGTTTGGCCAAGTTCGGATTAATCTTAGTGTGGTGTATTTTGTTATTAGCATAATTAATTATACCATGAAAGGTGGGTTCTTCGGAATCTGCCTTTTTCATTTTTTTATACGAAAAAGGAGCCATTGCTCCATAAGTGATAACTCACTTATTTTGCAACGGCCCCTTTATTTAGCAATACCATATTAAAATGTAATCTGATATTAGAATTCCTTATAAAGTTCCTTCTTAGCACCGCAAACCGGGCAATTATCCGGAGCACCATCAAGTACTGTATGTCCGCAGATTGGGCAGATATATACGCCTTTAAATTCCATGTCTTTGCCTTCCTTGGCTTCTTTTTGTGCTTGAGCAAATAGATCTGCATGAATTTTCTCTGCTTCTAAGGCAAAATGGAAGGATCTCATGGCTCCTTTTTCATCTTGAAATTCTGCTGCATTTAGGTATACCGGGTACATTTGCTCTACTTCATGCAATTCACCGTTGATGGCACCTTGCAAATTATCTACTGTTTTACCAGTTCCAAAAACTGCACCTGCCACTACAGTTGCATCTGCCGGAGTCTCTCCATCTATTTCTTTGTAGTGATTATTTGCATGTACTTGTTCTGCGTAAGCAATGGCTTCAAATAGTCTTCCAATATTCTTAAACCCTTCTTTTTCAGCCATAGCAGCCCATGTTAAGTACCTCATATGAGCCATACTTTCTCCGCCATATGCAGAATGTAAGTAATCATTAGTCATTGCATTTTTTACTGCCATAATATTACCTCCTTATTATTTATAAAATTTAAAATTGCTACCTTATATTATTGTTTTACTATTTGTAAATTATACTATAATTGTACAAAAATTACTTTTATAAGTCAATGTATTTGCACTCTTATATTTGATAGCACAATATATACACTTTGTTCATTCAAAAACAAAAAATTTTTAAAATATATATTGTTTACCAATAACCAGACATTTTGAGTTGACACCATGTCCAATTTCTTCTGTTTTCCCAATGGGCAACTTCACATCCCCTACAATGTTAATCACCAATTCTTCTATGGTAGGGCGTAATTTTTCTTTCTCCATTTTGGTAAAAGTACCAAGGAGTATACCATTAATCTTTTGGAACACGCCCATTTGTTTATATTGATTCAGGTAAGTGGTCATTAATCCTACGTCTCCCCCCAGACTCTCCAGGAACAATATTTTATTCCTAAAATCAGGCATGTACGGTGTTCCTGCCAGTTTCAAAAAACATCTGATATTTCCGCCTACAACAATGCCTTTCATTCCTTCTCCTTGCAGAAATGTATAATTTATGTCATATAATTCGTTGCTATTATGGAACAGGGAATGAACAAATCTCTCTTGTTGTTCTTCTCTCTCATCATAGACTAGATTTCTTAACTGATATAAATAAGAGTAGTATCCTGTTTGAGAATATAATGAATTGATAATTGTAGTTAAATCGCTATACCCAAAGAAGGGCTTATAGTTCTTCTTTATAACTTGAAAGTCTAAATAAGGAAGAATCTCATTGGCAATGTCTCCACCTGAAATATCAAATATAGCTTTAATCTGTGGATCTAAATAAAAATCCATAAGAGCTTTACCTCTGTCCAAAGCATCCCCGCTAAATACAGAGTACTTTTCATAAAGAAAATCACTGCATATCGGTATTAGCCTAAACCTTTCTACAATTCTAAGTAATTCATCTATATTTGTTTTATTGGACATTGATAATGCATTGGAACAACCTACAATGCCCACTTTATCTCCCTGTCTTAGTAACATTCTTACACCTCATATCTTCTGTTTGCAGATGCCACAAATAACGGTTGAAAAATCATTTTATGGCATTCTTTCTATTTATATATCTTTTCAATCCTTGATAGAATCACTTATATAAATTCTTTTTATCTTTATATAACTATCAACCTTTAAAATATGTGCTGCCTTGTGTCATCCTATGAAGAAGTTTAATTTCCAATGAACCCATTATAAATTCATAGACAATTTATAAAATCACTTACTCCATTGGAGGTTTCTTTTTAGAGTTCTCATTAATTTTTTTAATAATATAATCATATCCATTTTCAGAATGGTGAATAATACACTTACTGCAATCCTTCATCCCATCCTCAAGAACTGTGTAAATTCCTCCACAATTATCTAAATAGTAGAGGGGACAGAAGCAAAACAGACAATTTATATTCATCAAATCATGACATGGATAGTATTCGCATTCTTTATTGGTAAAAAATTTATAACTCATTGGATTCTCCTACGTATAAATATTTCTTAATTCCTTATTCGTATGTACAAATATATTTCAATTTGATTTGCTATTCTTTTATATTATATTAAATATGATATAATATAAAAATGGCAAGTGGAGTAGCAAGTTCTTGATCATGCTCATAATATAATAAATAAAATTAGGACATACAAAACAGGGTACTCACACAGCAAACTTATTCACAAACACTAAGTTGAGCCTCTAAATCATGAACATGCTCTATATTCATGATATACTATTATATATTATTAAGTTTAAAAATAGAATACTACAAAAGAATTATCTGGAAATAAAAGCTAAAAACATGGAGGAATTTTATGATTATAGGCAGTGCTAAAATTATTATACACGTACCATGGGTACATTCCTTAAAAGAAAAAAGAATGACAGTAAAAAGTCTTTGTGCTAAAGTTTCTAATAAATTCAATGTATCTATAGCTGAAGTAGAAAATCAGGATATGCATCAAAGTATTGGACTTGGTATTGCATGTGTTACAACAGATTCCAGAATTGCAGATAGTATGATTGATACCATCTTAAATTTCATAGAAAGTAATACCGAAGGAGAGATTATGCATGTGGAAAGAGAAATATTATAGAATACAATTCCTACTCTCTTCTTAAATAGGAATATATTCCTATTAATAATTTTTTAATACATCCATTTTGATCGTAACTAAGTCCCCATAGGTATAATCATCCCTACACATTACTTCTACAGTATAGTAGGCCTATTTCTCCTGTATATACCAGTCAATTTCTGGTTAAACTACTCCCCTGTTTAACCTCAGGTGCTTCCTTGTATTCCATATGGTATCCTCTTATTAGTTAAATGATATATTTCCTCAATCCTCTGTTTAACTCTTTTATCATAACGGCAGATAACGCTGAACATATGAAATTCTTTCTCCATTTCCTAATTTTCCCTATTTTCAACATTATAACTGCAATACTTATTCTTATTCAACAATTACTATTTAATTTTAATACAGATTATAATGTACTTTTTATTTTTTTTGGTATTTTTTGCATTATTTGGTAATATTAGTATTTACATATTGTTTGTCCAAAATATTTATGCTAATATACTTTTAATATATATCGGTTTAAAATAGCAACTGTAACTATTAACTTTTTCTAACGTATAGGAGGATTATATGAAATTAAAATTGCAGCGAATTCTTTGTTTTTCTTTGTTAGTTTTTATCCTTTTTCCTTCAATCTCTATTCATGCGGCAGAAGTAACACCTTTATCCAATTCTATGACACTCAGTGAAATGACTGAGCCGCCATATCCGTTTTGGAAAGATTACAAAAATTATTCACAAAGTGGTACAAGAGTATATTACATAGGTAAAATTTATGAAAACAAATGGTATGCCAATGCTGGACAAAAGCCAGATTCCGGTGATCCCTGGGTGTTAGTAGGTGATGCAGAATGGACCGTTCCTGAGGATGAAAAGAATTATCAAAAGGAAGAAGGTTCTGCAGCAATAAACAAAATATTAACAGATTCTGAGATCCTTTCCTTATACGGGGGTATTAATCCAGAGTATTCACCTGAAAATGCCCTTAACAGACTGAACCAACTTATACAAGAGTCAGCCTATAATGAGCTTTTCCCATACCGCTTCGGCTCTCCGGAATGGAAGAATTGTTCCGCAACTGCACAGTACTATCCAGACACTTCTAATATTCCAGATTATTATTCTTACAATAATCTAAAGGAAGCTCTTAGAACTTTGGCAAATACCATTGTTAAAGTTCAATGGTATGAAGGATCAGAATGGTGCTACCGTATTATTCGTTTGGACAAGACTACAAAGGAACAAAGACTGACTTATTCCGATCCGAACTTTGACGCTGAATGGCTTCAATCAAAGACTCTCCTAACTAAAATATGTGACTATGGCTCCTTTCTGGCTGTAGGTGATATCAATACACAAAAAAGAGAATTGGCAGGTTTTCTAGCTAATATATCCCATGAAACCGGTGGTGGTACAATCGGCGGTGAAGTGGAAAATGATTCTTTAACTGGACTTTACTTTAATGAAGAGGTAGGTTATATCGGTTCAAATGCTATAGGTTATGTACAAAGCACCGGAACAAATTACCTCCCTGTAGCCGGAAAGAGTTACCATGGTCGAGGACCAATTCAATTATCCTACAATTATAATTATGGCCTTTGCTCTGATGTTATTTTAGGCGATAGTTCTATACTTTTAAAAAACCCTGAATCCCTTACAAGTAATGGTGTACTAGGTTTCATGACCGGTATATGGTTCTGGATGACACCGCAACCTCCAAAACCTTCTTGCCACGAAGTAATCACCGGAATCTGGGAACCAAAAGCAGGCAGCCCAAATGCACAATATAACGGTAATTTTGGATTAACCATTGTGATAATCAACAATGAATCCGGACAGTCAGAAAACGGAACTGGAGCAGTTGCCCGCCGAGCAAGATATTACCGGATTTTTTCACAAAAGATGAATGCTAATATTCAAGGAGAGCAATGTGATACGGTTGGCATGACAACATTTGTACAATAACTATCCATATTTTGAGGGTGTTCCTTTTAGTAAGTTTTAGAACTTAAAAAGGAAACACCCTCAATTGAATAAGAATAAATAATCTTCAAAACTATATTTTGATGTTAAACTATTAGCATTGCATCACCAAAACTAAAGAAACGATATCTTTCTTTAACCGCTGCGTCATATGCCTGTAATACATGTTCTCTTCCTGCTAAAGCAGAAACTAACATAATTAAAGTAGACTCCGGCAAGTGGAAATTGGTTATTAAGGCATCAAGCACTTTGAATTTGTATCCCGGATATATGAATATCTCCGTATTGCCGCTGCCCGGCTTTACCATACCGTCCTCTCCTGCTGCTGATTCTACAGTTCTACAGCTTGTAGTTCCTACACAGATGATTCTTCCGCCATTCTTCTTGGTATTATTAATCTTTTCTGCTTCCTCCTCCTCAATATGATAGAATTCTGAATGCATATGATGTTCTTTAATATTTTCAACTTTTACCGGTCTGAAAGTTCCAAGACCTACATGGAGAGTAACATTAGCAATTGTTACCTCTTTTGCAGCGATCTGCTCCAATAATTCTTTTGTAAAGTGCAGACCTGCTGTAGGAGCAGCTGCGGAACCTTCATGCTTAGCATAAACGGTTTGATAGCGGTTCTTATCTTTTAGCTGATGGGTAATATAAGGTGGTAGAGGCATCTGTCCAAGTTTATCTAATATTTCTTCAAATATTCCTTCGTAATAAAACTTTACCAACCGGTTGCCTTCATCCACTACTTTAATAATTTCTCCAACCAGTAAACCATCTCCAAAGCTGATTCGATCGCCTGTTTTTGCTTTCTTTCCGGGTTTTACCAATGTCTCCCATACATCATTTTCTTGTCTTTTTAAGAGAAGCAGCTCAACTTTAGCTCCGCTTCCTTCTCTTTCACCAATAAGTCTTGCAGGGATTACTTTCGTATTATTGATAACAAGGCAGTCTCCTTCCTTCAGATAATCAATAATATCTTTAAAAACTTTATGTTCTAATTCCCCAGTTTCTTTATCCAATACTAACAATCTGGAACTGGAACGATCCTCTAACGGATCTTGTGCTATCAGCTCTTCCGGTAAATAAAAATTAAAATCTTCCTTTGTCATACTGCTCTCCTAATCTGTTCTGGCATTTGATAATACAAGATATCATCTGCACTCTATGTGTTGTTATCTTACTTTTGTTCCGGTAAAATAGTGTTCCAGAATTTCTTTATAGGTAAATCCAGCCTCTGCCATTCCTTTGGCTCCGGATTGACTCATACCAACACCGTGCCCATAACCTTGTCCTGCAAAATAAATAGTGTTATTGTTTTTGGGTACGATCCTGGGAAAATTGGTTCGATTATCTTCACTTAAAACAATATATTGTTCCAAAGATTGGCTGGCTTTTTTCACCTGATAGTTTCCGTCGATTACGTAACTATTACTTATTTGTTTTCTTTCACTTCCGGAGCTTCCTTGCATAACCACGGTATCCGGTTTATCTCCATATTTTATCACTTTAAACTTCGTACTATATAAGGATAAGGCAGTGCGAATGATCTCAGTTTGCAATACCACATTTTTTTTGGTTCCTTTTATCCTTAATGAATATACTCTTCCTGAGCTGGTACGTATTTCCGGAATTACTTCCAATACACTTCCTACCTGCATTCCTCTATCTAAAAGTTTAGAATATATCTCTGATTTTGTAAGTTTAACTATCCAAGGTTTCAGTTCCGGTTCATTTTCATACAAATCAGGAACACTTCTAAGGTAAGGGGAGGTGATACTCCACACATCTTCCACATTTTCCGTACTTCCACCGCTGGTGGAGGAATAGTAGGTGGAAATAATTTTATTATTATAGGTTACCGTTTCTCCTTTTGTTTCATTCACAGCCTGATTGGTTGCCTTGGTTTCTACATTATATCCTTTATAAACTTGACTCTTTGTTGTATCGTCTATTTTGTAAGGTTTATTCACAGTGGAGTCACTGCGAAAACCGGCTTTTAGTATAGCATAACCTCTGGCACAGACTGCCTGTGCTTTTAAGGCTTCTTTGGGCCAACTGCTGCTTACTTCACCGGGCACTACTCCATATAAATACTCTTCCAAATTCACAATATTTACTGCTTTTAAAGAATTACTTTTATATCTTCCAATTTCAATTCGCCCCCGGTATTGAAAGGATTCTAAATCCAGGAGGGGAACTCCAGAAGAATTATAAGTACTGGAAACAAACTGTGGGTAGGCCATATATTTATCTACATCAATTAGAAAACAGTCTCCCTGGCCTTCTACCAATATGCGGTATTGATTGTCCTTCATAATATCCGAATAGGTAAAACCAAAACGTCCGGTAACCTTACCAAGCTGTACTTTCACACTCTCCTTATCGGTGCTTCCTCCTATGTAAACATTCCATGTATTGCGGTACAATATAACCGGATAAGCATTCACATCAAGCTCTTTTAATGACTCTACAACCTGCTTTGCCTGACTGTAATTTTTAAAGACTTTCTGAACACTAAAATAATACCCTTGGGCAGGTGAAAAAGAAAAGCCCGAATTACTGACCAAATCAACTTCTTCCCGAAACCCGTTATTAACAGAATAGCCCATTCCAATTCTTTTAGTCTTTATGGTAATTTTGCTCCGGTCTTTAAAACGGCTTTCTAATCCTACCCGGATGTACTGCTGATCTGTTGCTGCCTGAACATTGGGAACCATAAATGTTCCCAAAATAATAAAAATTATCAATATTATTAATTTATTATATTTCTTCAAGCAATCACCTAATTTCTTTTGTATTTCGCCGATTTTACGTTAATTTATTATTTCATTTATTTTGTATTCTGTTTACCTGTATCTAAGTTATTGTAATTTCCTATTGTACTTTTTCTATTACATTTTATCTATAGTTATCATTATAGTTAATTTATTATTCGAAAAACAATGACCTGAAGAAGTTCATAAGCTCATAATTCATTATTATTAGATTCTTCGTTATTAGACATCCTGCAATACTCAGAATAACATCTTAAAATTTTTCATTAGACTTCCTGTTATTACATATCATCTTCACTACTGCCATCATTTTCATTAAATAGATCATATTCCTCTAAAAAGTTATACATTTTATTTTTCTTCTGATACCCGATTACCGTATCCAGATTTACATTATGCATACTTCGAAAGATATTCATATCAATAATGGAATTGGTCTGACGAAACTTCTTAATCAGCTCTTTCATTTCCACACGTTTAGAGCCTCCACCATTATCACCAAGTACGCAGTTCTCTGTAAAACGGCATGCACATTGAATAAATTGAAGATTATTATATTTCTTCCATGCAATAATATCTGCTTCCTTTACCATATATAATGGTCTTATTAATTCCATCCCTTTATAGTTGGTACTATGGAGTTTCGGCATCATACCTTTTACCTGTCCGCTATATAACATACTCATTAAAGTGGTTTCTATAACATCGTCAAAATGATGGCCTAACGCAATCTTATTACAACCCAATGCCTGAGCATTTTTATAGAGATAACCCCTTCTCATTCTGGCACATAAGTAACAAGGGGAATCATCTACAGTTGCCACTATATCGAATATATCGGATTCAAATATCTTAATGGGAATATTTAAATATTCTGCATTATCCAATATTACCTGTCTGTTATATGGGTTGTAACCCGGGTCCATAACAAGATACTCTGCTTCAAATTTTACTTTGCCATGCTTTTGTAATTCCTGCATACATTTTGCAAGGAGCATGGAATCTTTCCCTCCGGAGATACAAACTGCAATTTTATCTCCTTCTTGGATTAGTTGATAATCATTAACTGCAGTTATAAATTTTCTCCATATCTCTTTTCGGAATCTTTTTATAATACTTCTTTCTACATCTTTATAATTTTCCATACATATCCTCTTTCTTATAAGTAACTGTCAAACCAATTTTATTTCATAGATGTCAGGCACCTATCCAATTTATCCATAAATTCTTTTATTTCTTCTCTTGTAGTTAAATGGCTAAGGCTGATCCGCAAGGTTGATAAAGCCAGCTTTTTATCTTTTGTTATGGCATATACCGGTCTGGATACCGTATTGGGCGCACAACAAGCGGATTTTGTGGCTACGTATATATTTTCTTTATCTAATTCTCCCTGCAATTTGTTTGTATTTATTCCTTTTATACTAATGTTGAGTATAAAGGGAGAACCCTCCTTAGGAGTATTGATTTTAACTATATCATATACAGATAAACTGTCTCTCAATTCATTGTTTAATTCCTTTACATAATCATATCTTTTATCCAATTCATCCAAAGAAATTGTAAGAGCCTTTTGTAATGCTGCAGCCAAGCTAAGGGCAGGAGTACCGCTGCGGAAAGTGGTTGTACTTAGTCCTCCGTGAATCAAAGGTTCCAGCATAAGGGATTCTTTCTTTAATAAGATACCGCTTCCATTGATTCCATAAAACTTATGAGCGGAGAAAGTCATTAAATCCGCAGGTTCAAATGTTACAGGAATCTTACCGACTGCCTGGGTGCCATCTACATGAAAATAACAGTGTGACTTTCCATGGACGATCTTACTAATTTCTTCTATTGGCTGTATAGTTCCTACTTCACTGTCTACATAACAAACGGATACTAATATAGTATCCTCTCTGATTAATTCTTTTAAATGTTCCAAGTCCACTTGCCCATTCTCTGAAATATTAACAAAATCAACTTCGAATCCGCTGTTCTGTAATGCGGTAACCGGCCCCGTTACGGAAGCATGTTCCAAATAGGTTGTAATAATGTGTTTACCATATCTGGAGTATCTTTCTGCCATTCCTTTTATAGCCATATTGTTGGATTCACTGGCACCAGAAGTATAGATTACTTCATTCTCTTTTGCCCCCAATAAATTCCCGATCTCTATGGTAGACTGTCTCATACGTTCATTTGCGTCGGCACCCGCTCTATATGGTGAGTTTGGATTACCTATATATTTTAAAGATACTTCACAAAACGTGTCCAGCACCTTAGGGTCAACAGGGGTGTTGGCTGCATAATCTAAATAAATCATAGTAACACCTTTCTAATCTATTGCGATTTCATCTTATAATGTTGCGCTGTACTTTAAATTTTTCATAAGCACAGCCAGATGAACTAACTTATAGTTTTATATTATAATAATTACCTAAATTATTTTACTCTATCTATTGGAACAATTCAAGACAATCCTTCATTTCACCATGTTATGATTTCATTTAAAGTATCCCTCCCATACAATTCACTTTTTACGGTTCTATAATAAGTGTTGGGGTGTACGAAAAAACTCGTATACTCTAACATTTTATTTTATAATAAAAGAAAAACCTCCAAGCGTCAGTCTCACAAACATCACTCGGAGGTGCAAATACATGCAACCTAATTATATCAGATTATTATTAAATTTAGAAGATATTAAAATATTTAAAATTACACATTCAGATACTTGTGTAAATATTTTTATTGAGACAACTCCAAAACCGCATATATGCCCATGCTGTGGTAACTCAACGAAGCGAATTCATGACTATCGTATGCAGAAGATAAAAGATCTTCCTTTTCAGTTAAAGAAT
>NZ_FOWD01000062.1 GCF_900115365.1 Anaerocolumna aminovalerica | reverse complement strand
ATGGCCGACTAGAGACTCAGTGACAAGTATCGCCCTCTGCGATACTTGTCATGCGCTTTGAGGCTCTACCAAGGCCATGCCGCACGAGGGTAAGGTAGCAAAATTTATCCTATACACCACGTTATCTTACAATATATAAATTGAGTCATTATGAAGGCCCAATTAATACTTTATGAGTTTTTCATATAACTTCAGGGCAAAGCGTACGTACATTAGTAAGCTAAATTTTTATTTTATCTACAAGCTTTTGTATAAATTTCAATAACTTCCTGTTTTGTTGGCTGTATTGGATTGCTTGGCATACAGGAATCAGCAAGTGCAAGGTCAGCCAATTGTGGGAAGTCTTCCGGTCTTACATTTAATTCTTTAAAGCTTTTTGGAATTCCGACTTCTTTGCATAAATTTCTGATATAGTCTGTGCTTGCCTCTACAGCAGCTTCCGGGCTCATTTCTTTGGCACCATTAATGCCTAAGGCTTCTGCTATTAGTTTATACCTTGACTGTATATTTTTATTCTGCCCGTTAAATTCCATAACATATGGCAAAAGAACGGAGTTGCATACCCCATGGGCAAGGTTATAAAAGCCGCCTAAAGAATGTGCCATGGCATGAACCATTCCAAGTCCGCTGTTGGAGAATGCCATACCTGCTGTATATTCAGCGTAAGACATCATATTCCTGCCTTCTAAGTCATCGGCCTTATTTACCACTCTTGGAAGATATTCTTTTATGGTTTTGATTGTCCATAGGGCATCTTTGTCAGAAAGGGGCGTTGCAAATCTGGATAGTACGGCTTCAATTGCATGAGTCATGGCATCCATACCAGTGCAAGCGGTTAATTTAGGAGGCATGGACTTCATAAAATCAATATCATTTACTGCAATACTGACCAGGCAATTGGTATCAATCATAACCATCTTAGAATGGGTTCTTGGATTGGTTACAATATAGAAGGTAGTAACCTCTGAACCGGTGCCTGCTGTTGTATTCACCACAACAATTGGCAGAGAAGGATTCTTTGATTTATTCACTCCTTCATAGTCCTCAATTTCTCCCCCGTTGGTCATTAGAATTCCTACTGCTTTGGCAGTATCTATAGCAGAGCCGCCGCCCACTGCTACCAGATAATCTACTTCCAGTGTCTTAGCTGCATAAGTACATTCACGAACTACATCAATGGAGGGGTTTGGTTGTACTTGATAGTAGATTGCATATTCGGAATCTGCTTTTAACAGTTCATTTCCAACTTTTACGGCGGCACCTGATTCGTATAAAAATTTATCGGTAATAATTAAACCTCTTTTTAAAGATCTTTTCTTTAATTCTTCTGGCAATAAGGATATGGCACCTTGTCCAAAGAAGCTGGTTACTACAGCATTTACTCTATGTGCATTCATAACAACCTCGATTCTAGCGCTTTAGCACTTTAATAAATTATGCCTATTTAAAATTCAATATTTCTATAGTTTTTTGGATCGATTCTCCGTAGTATTGTTAGTTCTTCTTTTGAGGGCAATGGTGTGAATTCAATGCTTCTATATTTCACTTCAAAGCAGGTATTGTCAATTACTTCCTGCAGATTGGAAGTTGGATGAATGGTATCCAGTAATAGCTCACCATTTTCATACTTGAAGATACAAAGAGGCGTAACGATTCTATCAATATTTCCTCTTGTTGTAACAAAATCCACCTTCTCAACAAAAGTTCTTTTGTCATGCTTTGTACGCCATATAATAGCACGCTTGGCAGTAGGAATTAGTACTGCGCTGCCTGCTCCCCCTGGCATACGAACCTTTGGTTTATGATAATCACCAATAACAGAGGCATTTACATTACCTGTTTTATCAAACTGGATTCCGCTTAAGAATGCCACGTCCAATCTGCCTCTCATAGAAAGATCAAATACTTCCGCCAAAGGAAAAATTGCTGCTGCTTGTTGGAATAATTCAGCTCCTGCGCTTGTATATTTCTCAAGGTTTTTGGGTTTTGGATCCACACCTCCGGGAATATTCAGATAAACAGCTTCAGGAGCATGGAGTGCTTTTGCAAGCATAACTGCCAGCATAGGCATATGGGAGGATACACCATGAAATACATTCTCCCCATTATGGATCAATCTGGCCATGGCACATATCATAATATCTGAAACCTGATAATTTTCATTTCCAATTGTATTCATCATTTATCTATCCTTTGCTTTTGATACCTTTTAATATCTTCGGTAATCAGCTGTGTTGAAGTTATCAAGATAATCCAATAACTCTTCCTTACTCTTAAGGGCTTTAAAAGTATCCAGTTTTCCACGGTCTATACTGTATTTTGACGGACAGGAGCAAGGTGCTGCACCTTTTGGCAAATGCACAACTGCGTTTACTAAAAAGTGGGGTATATCTGCTTTATCCTGAGAAAATTCAAATTTCGAATCAGGCACAATGGTTTCCGCAGATATAATTACCTTTTTAGCCGCCCTGGATAGCAGAACATCGTCGTATATTGGACCAAGTATTTTGGCATTACCTCTTTTATCTGCTTCCTGTACATGAAGGATTACTACATCCGGTACAATAGCCTTTACAACCGTAACAGGTTCTCCGGAAAAAGGATCCTGTATTCTGGTAAAATAATCATTTACTTCAATCAAATCACTAATTTGCAATCCTTTTACCGGCATAAAGGGTATTCCCGCAGAAGCTGCACGTAATGCAGAGATTACGGTATAGCAGGCATGTTCGTTTCCTTTTACTACTCCGTTCTGAACAGCCTTACGGTAGTGTCCAGCAAGGGAATATTCAGTTTCATAACTGATAAAACCAGCATCCACACTGCTAACACACTCTGCCAGACATAGTAGGTCTACGTCCATAGCACCTGCTGTTTTAACAATATGTAATCCCTTTTTCCCCTGCCTGGCAATTTCCCTCACAAGTCCCATTGGTGCACGGTGTAAAACATTACCCCCAATACCAACCGTATCGTTATCCTGTATGATTTCAACCGCCTGTGTCAGCGACATTAATTTGTTCAAGGTTTTCATCTCCTTCTAAGATGATTCTTACTATTATGCCAGGGCTTGTCTGAAAACTGCTTGTTCCAAGATGTGCGTTACACTTAGTGGGAGATTTGTTCCAAATGAGGGCGGCGTAGTGGGCTACGTGGCTGAACTTGGGGCAAATATGCCGCTAAGTGGGGCGTGCAGATTGGGGCAATGAGTTTTCAGACACCCTGATTGAAAAGTTTCATCAATTTGTTTCTTTATTTTTATTTCGCAGCATTACATGCTATTTGAACCGCATCCCATACCCCTGCAAAAGGCGGAGCATATATTAAGTCCGTCATGCCAAGTTCCTCCGTGGTCATTCCGCTATGGATAGCTACCGCGAATATATCCACTCTCATAACAGCTCCCTTTTGTCCGCAAGCCTGGGCGCCTAATAACTTTTTGGTGCCTTCTTCATAAATAAGTTTGATGGTTATAGGTGTGGGATTGGGATAATATGCCGGATGATCATTGGCCTGTACCAGAATGGTTTTATATTTCTTTTTCAGGCGCTTTGCATCTGCTTCCCCAAGACCGGTACGTCCCAGTTCAATATCACACACTTTGATTGCCGCAGAGCCCAGGGCTCCGATAAATTTCTGGTGTTCACCTGCAATATTGGCACCGG
The DNA here is from genome assembly GCF_900115365.1 of Anaerocolumna aminovalerica. Lineage (GTDB taxonomy): Bacteria > Bacillota > Clostridia > Lachnospirales > Lachnospiraceae > Anaerocolumna > Anaerocolumna aminovalerica. The sequence continues at coordinate 11,432 of NZ_FOWD01000062.1, read as the reverse complement.
CAATTCTTCCGCCTTTATTGGCAATGGTTCCAAGGGCAATAAAGCTGTCTTCTTCCATGATTCTGTTATAAACCAAGGCACAATCCCCTGCCGCATAAATATCATCAACAGAAGTTCTAAATTCCCGGTCTACCAGGATGGCACCATTCTTAGCCATACGAATTCCGGTATCTTTTAAGAACCCAGTACTTGGCCTTACACCAACAGAGACAATTACCAGATCAGTATCATAGGTTCCTTTATCGGTTTCTACATGGGTGACTTTTTCCCCTCCTATGAAACCTTTAACCTTTTCATTAAGATACAGCTTCACACCATGCTTGGTGAGCTCCTCCATAGCCATACTTGCTATTTCTTCGTCAAATGGCATTAAGATTCTATTTGCCGCTTCTATAATTCTTACTTGCTTTCCAAGATTTAAAAAGGCTTCGGCACATTCAATTCCTATATATCCCCCACCAACAATAGTCACATGTTTAATCTGCGGATCTTTGGCATACTCTTTCAAAAAGATTCCGTCTTCCAAAGATTTTAGGACATGAACACCCATCTTCTCTACTCCTGCAAAAGGGGGAACAATTGAGGCAGCACCGGTAGCAACCATAAGTTTATCATATCCATCAATAAACATATTTCCACTTTTTAAATCTTTTACAAATACTTGTTTTTTATCAGTATCTACTTTTATAACTTCATGGTGGAGATTGGTCTTTATGCCTGCCTTCTCAAATTGTTCCTTAGTACGGGCAATCATACGGCGATAATCATCATTAAAATCACCTACATAGTAAGGAAGTCCACAGGCACCATAGGAAAGGAATCCTCCCTTTTCATATACAACGATTTCAGCAGTATGATCCATTCTTGCTATCTTTGAAGCTGCAGACATTCCTGCTGCCACTCCACCGATAATGATTACTTTCATGCTCTGTTACCTCCTATATCCCGATCTGGTCAATCCGTTTCTTTGCATCTGCCATTGCCTTAGCTGGCGTTTTTCTTCCTCCAAATGCTTCTGCTATTTCTTCATAAAGTACGCCATTTTTATCTCCTGCCAAAAGCATATTAGGCAATGGTTTTGCCTTTTCAATCATAGAGAGCTGGCACTCATACCAAGGAAAGTTATCTTTACCCTCAAGATAACTTTGTCTGCGTACCGGAGCTCCACTGTGGGCTCCTGCAATGGCATCTATTTTTGGTGAACGCAGAAAGCGAAGTAATTCATTTGCTTTCTCTTTATTCTTACTTCCCCCACTTATGGCAAATGACCATGTTACATTCCAGGCTGTGTTAAAGGTGGAAAAACCTAAATCCTTCTTGTCCACACAGTCCTCGTTATAAACAACCCCAAGTTGACCGCTCCAGGTAACGGCCATGGCTGCTGTTCCATTTTGAATGGTTAGGGCAATCTCCTCATTACCATAGGTATCCGTATCCGGGAATGCATAGTTTCTTAGACCGCAATAAGCTTCCAACCCTTTTATGATACTTTCCTCACTGCACATAGCTTCAAGTGTTTCTGTATCATAAACATCTTTTCCTCCCATTCTTAAAAAAGGAAGTGCATCGGTGAATATTTCAGAAGGGTGCGCTTTCATTGCAATTGCCCCGGTAGTCCCAGAGCTGCTTATTTTAGAAGCTGCATCTACATATTCTTCTGGTGTTATAACGGAATCAAAGATTTTACCAAGCTTTTCTTTCAGAATGCTTTTACGGTATACAATCATATGTCCATCACAAAAAGACGGAGATAAATAGTATTTATTTTTATATTTCATTTCCTGTAATATTACAGGAAGAATGTCTTCTTCCTCCAATTCAATGGGAGCCAGATAACCTTTCTCTGCGAAATCTGCCAGCCACAGGTGCCCTGCCACCATGATTACATCATAATCAGCCTTGCCGGCAAAAACATCCAGCATGGTTGTATAATACTGTGACCATGGAACAACGTTAAAATCTATTGTTTCAGGAAAATCCTTTAGTAAATTTAAGTTTTCATCTACATAAACTTTAACAGCCGGATCTGCTACCGCTAATACTTTTAACATTTGAACACCTCCAAAATTCTTATGACTTTAGAATTTATATTATTCCCTCGGTTCTTATAAGGCCTTATTTTCAAAAAGTTCAAAGCGGATATTATAACCCGCTTTGAATAAGAAGCGGGGACTTCTTTCCATATTACAAATAAAGAGATACTTAATTACAAAAAGGGGCATACTTACCACCAGATAAGCAGCCCACTAACTTACTTTCCTATTTGAGGCGGTGCATCTACAATTCCAACCACAAAAGCATCTACGGGAGCAGACCTATCTAAAGCATACTGAGTTGTATTATCTGTAGTGATTAGCACCAATTCACCAATTCCTGCACCAAGAGAATCGGCTGCTACAAATATATTTGATTTATCACCATAATAGGGCTCAATCAGTAATAACTTATAACCCACCAGATTACTGCATTTGCGTGTAGATACCACTGTACCTTGTACTTTTCCTAATATCATAATAACCCATGCCTTTCCGTTATCTTACCCGTTTTCTATCTGTATAACAGCTGCAATGCTTGCTATGGATGCAATACTGTCACAAAAATATTATACTAATCTACATTTCTAACGAAGATTCATATTACTCACTAATAATTGTTACAATTTGTCCCTGGCTAATTAAAAATGCATTTGCATCATCTGTATCAATATGACAGTCCAATGCATACTTTTCACTTACGCGAATAGTTACATTATGCATAATTCCGCCTTTTTCGCCTTCGGTCAATACCTTGACTTTCTGTCCGTCTTTTACGTTATATCTTCTTGCATCATCAGGTGTCATATGTATATGTCTGTCTGCAATTATAACACCCTCCAGTATGGTAATCTCACCCTTGGGACCTCGAAGGGTAATTCCAGGGGTTCCACTTAATTCTCCAGATGTTCTTACTGGTGGCTTGATTCCAAGCTTTCTGGCATCTGTCATAGCCACTTCTACTTGGGTCTGTTTTCTCTCAGGACCTAATATTCTTACGGAAGGCAATATCCCTTTTGGTCCGATAATTTCTATAGTTTCTTCTGCAGCAAACTGCCCGGGCTGACTCAAAGGTTTTAAGAATGTTAATCGATAATCTTTTCCGAACAGTATATCTAAATGCTGCCTTTCCAAATGGACATGTCTTGCCGAGATACCTACAGGTACTTTATCTTTTGGTGTATTTGTTTCCTGAGACATAATTGCCTCTAAATTGTCCATTACCAGTCTGGTTACCATCTCTACGGTAGACTTGTCATATTTCATAAAAACCTCCATGCTTCCAGTTACTGCGAATTTGGGCACAGGAGGTGCTGCACTCCTGTCTTATGTAATAGGGGTATCCTTCAAAGATATAGATTCTATCTTTCCTGACTTTGAAGGAATCCCAATACGAATCCCCATTGAGGGATTCGTATTGGATACCTTATTATCATATGTCCCAAAATTCCGTATTATTTTAAGAAAGGAATAATCTGAGCTACACTTGTATGAGGTCTTGGGATTACGTGTACTGAAACTAATTCACCAAGTCTGGAAGCTGCTTCCTGACCGGCTTCTGTAGCTGCTTTGACAGCTCCTACATCACCTTGAACCATTACAGTTACTAATCCGGAGCCGATTTTTTCCGTTCCTACCAATTCTACTGCCGCTGCTTTAAGCATTGCATCAGCAGCTTCTATAGATGCTACTAATCCTCTTGTTTCAATCATTCCTAAAGCTTGCATACCTGTTTTACCTGCTTTCCCTGTTGATTTTGGTTCAAAAGTTACTTTGTTATCTGTTTTTGCTTCTGTATTAACTGCTGCCACTTATCTCTCCACCTTTCTATTCACCAATCATATTTAACAACTTTATGATTTCCGGGTGAGGGTTGCTGATAGTAACAGCAACCTTAACATTATCTTCACCGACTATGGATTTTGCTGCGTTTGCTGCTTCAATAGCCGCATTCACTGATGAGGTTTCACCTGCCACAATGCTATGTACCATTCTTCCCCCAAGCTTTTTATGGCAGCTTACTAATTCTACATCAGAAGCCTTCATCATTTCATCTAACACGGTAACGGCATTCGTATAAAAGTTTACTTCAACAACACCAATGGCATTTATTTTCAAGTTAATCACTACCTTTATTTGATTGCTGGAAGAATCTTAGCAATGTCTGCATGTGGTCTTGGTATTACGTGAACCGCAACTAGCTCTCCCAATCTGGACGCTGCTTCCTGTCCTGATTCTGTAGCTGCTTTAACTGCACCAACTTCACCTTTTACGATTACAGTTACTAAACCGGATCCGATTTTCTCTGTTCCAACTAACTCTACATCCGCTGCTTTTAACATTGCATCTGCTGCTTCAATTGAAGCTGTTAAACCTCTTGTTTCAATCATTCCTATTGCTGACATACTCATACCTCCAATTTGTATTCTTTTTTTATGGTTACTTGTATAATTATTATAATAATTAATGAATTTCCTGAATTCATTTATTACTTAAACTTAGTAGAAAGTTTTGTATAAGCCTAGGTTTATATTTCCTATTTTATCTTATTGCCTTACTTTGATTTCTTAATTTCTATTTTTGAAATCTTAGCTAGTTTATCAACCCCGTCATATGGCTGTTCAATAATAGAAGTTATTACTTCTTTTTCACTGTTAAAACGAAGGGCTGCTTCCCTTGCAACTTCTGCTGCAACTTGTACGTCGGATATTGTTCCTTCAAATTTAACTTGTGCAGTTAATGGGATAAAAGCGCTGCTATCTTTAGGGTTAATGGTATCAATACCAAGTATTTTAATATCTGCTGCTTTGCATGCTTTATCCATTGCATACAAAAGAGCTCCATATCCGGCACATTCTAAAAATCCTATTGCCAACTCTTACACCCCCTAGATAATGCGTAAACCTCCATCTGCAAGCATACATCTTCTACGTCTGGTAAAACTCTTTGCACAGGTAATTCCTTCGCCTGTAGGTCCTGCAATGGTCATTGTAGTATAGCCTTCACCGCCAATACCTACACCCTCTAGAGTACATCCGTTCTTTACAAAGATAGTAGTTTCAATTTTTCTTGCAAATCTAGTCATATTGTCTACATTCTTTGAGAACATAGATGCTGTATGTCTATTGCCTGATTCCGCAATCATTGCATAGTCAATTGCCTGATTCAAATTCTTACAGCGTACAATCGGCAGAACCGGCATTAATTGTTCCAGTAATACAAATGGATTATCATAAGGAACATCACAGATTAAAAGTCTGGTATCGGATTTTCCGGTAATACCGATTGCTTCTAACATTTTACCTGCATCCTGTCCAACCCATTTCTTGTTTATGTCGTATTTACCATTTTCGTATTTTAATACCAGGTTTGTTATAGCTTCTAACTGTGCTCCATTTAGTAAGAAGGCTCCTTCGTCCACCATATTGTAGATAAAGTCATTTGCAACCTCTTCAAGTACGAATACTTCTTTTTCTGCAAGGCACAATAAGTTATTATCAAAGGAAGCTCCATAATAAATATCTTTTGCTGCTTTTTTAATATCAGCGGTTTCATCTACGATAACCGGAGGATTACCTGCGCCGGCTCCGATGGTTTTTTTACCGGAACGAAGAAGTGAATTTACCATTCCCATTCCTCCGGTTCCAACCATTAAGCGAACCTTAGGACTTTGTGTGATTATGTTACAGGTTTCCATGGTTGGCTCTTTTACCATGGTAATTAAATTGGCTGGGCCTCCATTTTCAATGATGGTCTTATTAATGAATTGCAGGCAATAAGCACATACCTTTTTTGCACTGGGATGTACATTAAATACTATCCCGTTACCCCCGGAAATCATACTAATCGTATTGTTTATTATAGTTTCCGTTGGATTTGTTACTGGTGTTATTGCACCGATTAATCCAAATGGTGCATATTCTTCAATCATTAAGCCGCCATCACCTGTTATAGCATCGGTTGTCAGGCATTCTGGACCAGGTGTATTCTCAATAACTGCCAGGTGCTTCTTTACCTTATCTTCTACCCGTCCCATTTTGCTTTCTTCTACAATCATTCTTGCAAGGGTTTCTGCATTCTCTATTGAAACTTTGCGAATGGCCGCAATGAGACGTTGTCTGTCTTTGATTTTAAAGTTATCCAAATATATTTTCTGAGCTTCATATGCTGCATCAATAGCATCTTCCACTCTTTCAAAAACTCCATAATCTCCTTTGTCAGAATACAAACCAGAATTGGAAGTTTTCTTTGTTGAAATCAAGTTATTCTCTTCTAAATTCTTAAGAACTTGCTCAACAATCATACTTATTTCCTTTGTTCCAAATTCCATCTTTACCTCCATGCTCGTGCATGCTTTTGCACATCTGAAGTTTTGTGCCGAGGGACATCTCAAATAATGGATGAAGAAGTTCAAAATCCAATGAATTTCATTTTGGAGTTCTTCCAGTGTGAAACTTAGAAATTCTTAGTCTGCGTACTGTGCTGATTTAGAATTACTTTTCACACTTACCCCCTAAAGTTTCGCAACTTCTTCTGTGACTCTTCTTACAACCTCAGCTATAATATCTTCTTTGGTTTTGTTTGTCATAGTTACTTGTTCTTTCGGTGCTATTACAGTTCCTCCGCATCCACAACCAATATCTTGTGAAGGGGTTCCTGGTCTTACTAATGGGGTAACCCCTGATAGTTGCATTTGAGGCTGAGGTTTAATTTGTGAAATTCCCATAGCCTGCTCTGATTGTAAAGATTCAGAAGACAGAACATCTTGGGTATTGGTTGTTCTTGCCGAACAGGGAGGAATACCTCCGGTGTTAATTCCTAATTTCTTTCTGGTATCTATTAACCTGCTAACCTGATCACAGGATAGTTCATTTTGTTTGCCAATTACCTGTCCGGTATACATTAATACCGTTGCATAATATTCAATGGATTCCAAACGGAAAAATGCTTCGAAAACATCTCTTCCCCAGCTTAATGCTCCATGATTTGCTAGTAGCACACCATTGTGTGTCTTACAAAATGGTGCAATGGAATCAGGAACTTCTTGGGTACCCGGTGTTGCATAATGAGCAATTGGAACTGAGCCTAATTGTACAATCGCCTCGGGAAGTACCGGTCTGTCCAGACTAATACCTGCAATTGCAAAGGAAGTTGCAACCGGCGGATGTGCATGAGTGACTGCCATTACATCAGGATTCTCTTCATAAACTCTAAGGTGCATTTTTACTTCTGAAGATGGTTTACGATTACCGGCTAATATTTTACCGTTAAAATCCATCTTCACCAGCATGTCCATTGTCATAAATCCTTTTGATACTCCAGTAGGTGTTGTCCATATGATATTAGGACCAACTTTGCAACTAATATTGCCATCATTGGCTGCGACAAACCCTTTCATATACATTCTCTTACCAATTTCAAGAATTGCCTTTTTTGCTTCAAAATCGGAAGGATATCTTTTTCCTTGGATTGTCATCATTTCATAGTCACCTTCTTCCTCCTTATATAAATGTGGTTTTATAATGTGGTTTTTTTCAGACTTGATTGTTTGCTATCTTACTGATTTTATCTCAATTTTATATAAAAATAATGTCTGATTACAATTAAATTTTACTATTTTAATGTTGTTTTGTCAATATTTTATTTCTATTTTTTTTGTTTTGTTTTGTTTCCTATACTATTTACCAAATTTTTCGCAAATTTTCTTTACAAATTTAAAAGATTATGTGATAATGATATGAGAAAACAACAATATCAAAAATTAGTTTGGAGGGTTTAAATAATGCTTGCAGTAACACGAAAAGCAAAAATCAAAGACATTATTCTGGAAAAGAAAAGTGTCATCGTATCAGAATTAGCGAAAGATTTTTCTGTTACAGAAGAAACGATAAGAAGGGATTTAAAAACTTTAGAGGATGAAGGTTTTCTCATTCGTACTTATGGCGGTGCATTTATTCAGGATGGAGTACAAAATGAAGTGGAGCTGTCTTTACGCGAAACCGCATATACAGACAGCAAACAGTTAATTGCTAAAAAATGTACAGAAATCATTCACAATGGAGATTCCATCTTTTTAGATGCATCCACTACTGCACTTTTCATTGCAAAAGCCATTCGCGATATGCGCTTAACTGTATTAACGAATTCCCTAAAAGTAATTAACCTGCTTACAGATTCTCCAAACATCCGCCTGATTTCTATTGGAGGGTTATTTAATTCCAATAATATGTCCTTTATCGGACGGAGTGCATCAGCTTCCCTGGAGAGTTATTATGTAGACAAAACCTTTATGTCATGCCGCTCTTTGTCACAATCTCATGGAGTAACGGATTCCAATGAAGCCATGTCAGAAATCAGGCAAAAACTATTGAAAAGAAGCAACAAAATCTACGTTGTAGCAGATCATTCTAAATTTGATAAAACCTCTTTCATCAGCATTTGCGGATTTGAAGATATTGACGGCGTAATTACGGATAAGCAATTAGATCAAGGCTGGACTAACTTCTTAGCTGAGAATAATGTTATTTATTATCCTTGCAAATAAAAACTTTGACACATGAAAATCCAGGGAAATACGGCAACTAAGCCCCCTGGTTTAGTGTAATATTTGCTCAAGTAAGAATCGGGGCTGCTGCAAAATTTTTGCAACAGCCCTTCTTCCAGTATAAAAGGGAGTATTTTATATAAATTATAGATAATACCTGCTTCGGTTATTTAGCTGCTTTAGCTGCTTCCTTCTTTGCAAATATTTCTTTTAATGATTCTGTGTAAGGTGCTCTTGCAATACCATATTCAGTAACAATTCCTGCTATTAAGTCATTATCCGTAACATCGAATGCAGGGTTGAATACCTTAACTCCATCGGGAGCCATACGTTTCTTATACCACATTTCTGTTACTTCCTCAGCAGGTCTTTGCTCAATATGGATATCTGCTCCTGTCTTAGTATTTAAATCAATGGTTGAAGTAGGTGCACAGATATAAACAGGAACATTATATCTCTTTGCAACCGTTGCTACTACAGATGTACCAATCTTGTTTGCAGTATCACCATTGGCAGCAACACGGTCACAGCCTACAAATACTGCATTTACCCAGCCATTTTTCATAACTGTTGCAGACATGTTATCACAGATTAAAGTAACGTCAAGACCGGATTCATGCAATTCATAAGCAGTTAATCTAGCTCCCTGAAGTAAAGGTCTTGTTTCATCAGCAAAAATCTTAAAGTTATATCCACGCTCCTGGCCAAGATACATCGGTGCTGTTGCAGTACCGTATTTTGCTGTTGCCAGTTGTCCTGCATTACAGTGAGTCAATAATCCGTCACCAGGCTTAACAAGACTTAATCCATATTCACCTATTTGCTTGCATACCCAGATATCTTCTTCCTTAATTTCAACTGCTTCTTTATGAAGAAGTTCTTTAATCTCTGCTACGGATTTATCTTGATTGGCCTTCACCACTTCATCCATTCGGTCCAATGCCCAGAATAAATTAACCGCTGTAGGACGGGCAGATGCCAGATATTCTTTTGCTTTTAAAAATTGTTGGTAAAATTCATCATAAGAATCTGCTTTTATTTCTTTTGCCGCTAAATAGATTCCAATTGCTGCCGCTACACCAATAGCTGGAGCCCCTCTGACTTTCAGCAGATAAATTGCATCCCAAATATCTTCTTGTTTTGTTAATTCCAGTATTTCTGTGTTATACGGAAGTTGTGTCTGGTCGATAATGACCAATGCACTTTTTCCATCATCAAGGGCTACGGTTTCATAGTCCATAATTGACTTTTTGCTGCTCATGTCATTCATCCTTTCTGTATAAGTCACTTGAGTCTTCTAGTTAATTTTTGCCACGGCTGTTTCAATGGCCTTTCTATAATCAGCACCGCATTTGAAACTTGTGCGGTTCATGATGTAGTCTTTTGCTAATGTAATAACAATTCTTTCTGCTCTTGCACGTTTCTTCTCATCGGGAATGGTAGTAATGTCTTTTACATTTGCCATACCAACGGTACGTCTGATGGATTCAAGACCTGCAATGCCGGCAGTATCTGCTAATACTGTTCCAAGATACCATTCTAAGAAACCTTCTGTCTTTGCCATTGTATCTGTAACATTTTCTTTAAATGCCACTTTGAATTTTGCAATAAATTTATCCACAATTTCTTCAATAGTATCTAATACCCATCCACAAAAATCTGCCTTTTCCGCTTCATCTTCGATAGTTGCATCTCCGTGACACCAAGCAAAGAACATGTTCGCTATCACATTACCTACATCATAACCCATAGGCCCATAAAATGCAAATTCCGGATCGAATACATAGGTATGATTCTGATTAATAAAAATAGAACCTGTATGAAGATCTCCATGAATCAAAGATTGTGCATTGTTCATAAATTCAAATTTTAATTTAGCTGCTTCTAAATGAAGTGCATTATCTTCATATAATTCTCTCTTAACAAAATCTGCATTAGGAGGAAATACATTATTTCTCTTGTTATAATCAATAAAAGGCTCACTATATACTAAGTCTTCTGATATTTCACATAAATCTGGATTGATAAAGCTTTTTACATTTTCTTTCTTTTCTTTGTGCCCCATTACCACATCGGTTGTAAGTAATAAGGAATTCACCATAAAAGTAGTAATGTCTTCTGCAAAATTAGGATACTTTTCATGTTTTAGCAATCCGGTACGCATCATAGTATGTCCAATCATGTCTTCCATAATCATAGCGCACATAACTTCATCATACAGATAAACTTCAGGCACCAGGCCCGGTGCATATTTATTTTGAATACCAAGGATTTTTGCCTCAATTCTTCCTCTGTCTGTAGAAAGCTTCATATCGGCAGATATTCTGGTAACTTCACCTGCCTGTTTTACAATAAGTGTTTTTTTGGTATCTATATCCTCTACCCTGAACACATAGTTAAGATTACCATCTCCAATTTCTTTGCATTCCAGCTTCGCATCTTTTGGAAAGAATGATAACTTTTCCCTAACATACTCCGGAACATCATTTGCTTTCATTAAAAAATATGAATCAAATCGTGACATAGCCATTCTCCTTATATAATATATTTAGGTTGATAAAGGTAACCTATAACCCTTTATTAACTGTATCATTATACAGAATGTTTCTGTATAATGTTTGTATTAGATAGAGTGACATCGATTTCTCCTTGAGGCATTTTTATGACCTCGTTATCGAAAGACTGATGCTTCTGTCTGATAAACAGTTTACGAATAAGTTGGATGTTGACCCTTTCAGGGTACTTCGTATATGCAATAAGGCGGTAACGTTTATCAGTTCAGAGGAAAACTATCTAAAATACTTTTTCAGGTGGTGTTCTATGTTTTATTTAGGTATTGATATTGGTAAAAACAC
>NZ_FOWD01000063.1 GCF_900115365.1 Anaerocolumna aminovalerica | reverse complement strand
AGGGAGATCCTTGAACTCCTGATAGCGGTAATCGTGAATACGTTTGGTCTGAGCACCACAATGGGGGCAGGTTTGTATGGTAGGATTGGTTTCGATGAATATCCTAACATAATGATCTGCATGAACCACTTTCTTAATAAAAACATCTTCTAAATTCAGTAGATTTTTGGTACAATGAGAGTGCATCTATCGAAAACCTCCTTTTAATGTTTGTTTGGACGACGTGCATTTACTTAGAGGCTTCGTATAGATGCATTTTAATATAAAAAATAAAATGTTGGAAGTATGTCTTTTGCATACCCCAACATTTATTATAGAACCAAAAAACATTTATAAACATACAGGTGCTTATGTTATATCAATATTTTATTTTTCAAACCACTTTGGTGATAGTACCACTTTTTCACATGGCAGAAATCATTATTCTGCAGGTTTGACTTCTACTGTACTTATTGTATCTCCATAAATAAATTTACGAAGTTCTGTTCTGGTAGCATCCCAATCCGTTGGTTCCAATACATCTTGCTTATATTTTCCCATTTGAACTTTTGTATTTTTGTAATTACCATCTGAAGGAATTCTGTAATTTTCTAATTGGGTTACTTTTAAACTAACTGCTTCTTCCAAATAATCATTAAACTCTTTCTGGGTAATATCTGTTTCAATTTTTACTTCAGTTAAAATTTGATTCATCAATAACCCCAGTTCTATTACATTTTTGGATTTTATTTTGTCAAATATGGAATTAAGTACTGCTCTTTGTCTTTGAGTTCTTCCAAAGTCATTGTTTTCTGTACCTGTAGATACCTTACGCACTCTGCTGTAACCCAATGCCTGATTACCATTCATGAGCTGTTTACCAGGAACTACTTTTCGGTTGGCCGGATTTGATATATAGTTGGTCGTATTCAGATAATAGGCTTCCTTTTCAGTAAGGGTGATCTCAACACCTCCTATTATATCTACGATATCTTCAAACTCGCTAAAGTTTACCTTGGCGTATCCATCTAATTGTATACCAAAATTTAATTTAATGGTATCATATAAAAGATTAATACCACCTTTGGCATAAACAGAATTCAGACGATTTTTACTATATCCCGGAATTTCAACGTATAAATCACGCATTAACGATGTTAATTTAAGTGACTTATCCTTCGTATTCATGGTGGCAATAATCATGGAATCCGTATTAGAAGCTCCCTGAATCTCTTCTACTCCAATTAAAAGAATATTTACTACATGTTCTTCCTCTTTAGGTTTTACAGGTTTTTCTCTATCTTTTTCTTTGTTTTCCTCATAATCTAATTTTCCGTATATATAGTTTCCTGCAATATTAAGGATGAGCTTTTTTCCCACCGGCGTAAATACAAGAAATGCAATCAGTAACATAAATACAGAAAATACAGCAGCAAAAATCTTTAAACCTTTATTTTTCTTCTTCTTTCTTTTGCTTGTCCCTCTGTCTTTCGTAATAACACTCTCCCCTTCTAATTCCTCACTTACTTGATCTGCAAGAGATTTATTTATTTCATATAGAAACGTTTCTTCATCTTGAAAATCATCCATTTTATTACCGAGCCTGTGAGATAATTGGTCTAAATCATTAGCCGATTTATTAGCGTCCATATCTCCTATGTTGGATTTATATTTATCTTTTCCAAAATCGTCTTTATCCATTATAGCCTCTCTCCTACATGTTTATGATATTAGCACTGCTGTAGCCTTGAACAATTATATCACAAGATTACAAAAATAAAAGATATTTATATAAAAATTAATAGAAATGTAAAATACATATAAGATTTGTGATAAAAAAAGACAATAAAAATTCCTATTTTTACAACTTTTTCTTTTAATTAACACTTTTTAAACAAATATTTTTATCAAATTATTTTCAACTGAGTATCCTCAATTTTTAGTTCTCCGATTGCTTCTTCTTGATAGCTTCTCCATATGGACTCTCATTTATCATAGAATCATATTTCTGTGCGGTTCTCAAAAAAAGAACCTTCGTTTAATATATATGATATTTGGAAGGTCCTTCTATATTATTTCAATGTCAAAAAGGTAGTTTGCTTACTTAACCCGCGATATATAATAAAGATGCTGCTGTTAGTCCGGAACCCACACTGCAAAAGACAACTACATCATTCTCCTTGATCTGTTCTTGTGTAATTGCGTGATAATAGGCCATAAATGGACTGCTGGTTCCTGTGTAACCATATTGGTTTCCTACATATTTAAACTGCTCCAACGGATAGTCAAGAGCATTGGATACATTTTTAATTGCATCCTCCGAAAATTGGGTCATAAATATCATATTTGCTTGGCATACTGCAAAACCATTTTCATTTAAGACTTGTTTAATAATTTCACCGCAGCGGCTTTCCGGTTCTTCCGTGTCAAAGGGCTGCCATTTCCAACGTTTCTTTTCCTCCGGTATGGAAGAATCATAAATATTGGACATTCCACATTCCGGCATAAGAATATAATCCCGCAAATCAGTTCTGGTTGCATAAACGGAGTCTATAAATCCTATTTGCTTATCTGTTTCTACTGTTTCTAAAATTACTGCTGCAGCTGCATCACCAAGGGCACCATATGTAATGGGATCGGTTTCCAAACCAAAGTGATGAATCATTGTAGATCCAACTACCAGTATTTTCTTTAATCTTTTATTGCACTTCATGAGTGCTTGTGCCTGATCCACTGCTACCACCATACCTACACAATTAGCATTTAGATCATAAACAGTATGTGCATTTGAAGCTTCAAGTGCATCTCTTAGCAGAATAGCATTTGATGGGGAGGTATATTCCGGGGTATCGGTACTAAATATAATACCATCCAATTCCAGCGGATCGATTCCTGCCTTTTCTATTGCAGATTTACTTGCATTAATTGCCATAGTAATTACATTTTCATTTGGGAAATCAGCGATATACCGTTCTTGTCTTCCAAGATGAGTCAATAAATGAGAAACTCTCTCCCCTAAAGTTTCATCCATATTTTTAAAATGATTAATAAAAGATTCATTTCCTATCTTTTTCTCCGGATGGTATATACCAACCGATTTCATAACAATTCCCTTATTCATTTTATTCCTCCTTAGTTATATTATCATCTCAGTGATTTAATGTAACAAGTTCTGTAAAAATTACTTTTTAATATGTATTGACTGTTTCGTTAAGTTCGTAAGATCTTCTATGAGATCCTCTAACTCATTTAGATTCTTTGATATATTCTGCATTTGCTGATTCTGTCCATCTGCATTAGCTGCAATACCAGTAATAGATTCATTAATATTGCCGGTAGAAGTGGTAATTTCTTTGGTCTGATCCGCTATTACCTTGGAATTATTATTAAGATCATATAACTTATCATAGATATTCTTAATATGCTCTGAAACATGGGAATTAAAATTCGATATTTGTTCAAAATTATCTATTGTTAAATTGGTATATTGCTGACTTTCATCCATTACCGATTGTCCAAAATAAATCTTTTCCGCTACTTCTGACGATTTACTGATTACCTTGCTAAGAATCTGTCCGATCATTTCAACACTTTCTGCACTGCTTTCTGCTAATTTTCTGATTTCATCTGCCACTACATTGAATCCTTTTCCCTGCTCCCCTGCTCTGGCCGCTTCAATACTTGCATTTAAAGATAACAGATTAGTCTGTCCGGCAATACTTTTAATACTCACTAATATCTCTTCTATATTTTTATTCTGATTGTTAAACTCCTTCATTAGCTCAGCAGTTTCATTAATAATTTCATCTAACATGCTAATTTTATCAGCCATTTGATGGAGATTTTCATTACCGCTGTCAATTAATTTTGTATTGTCAACGGCCAATTGTTTCAGCTCTTTTGAAGCATCTACTATGGTTGTTGTATGCTGATAGTTAATATCCATATATTTATTAATTGATTCCGCACTGGACAACTGCTCTTCTGTACTAACTGCTACTTCACTGAAAGAAGCGCTCATCTCCTCAGAAGCTTTGGCTGCTAAAACCATATCTTCTTTCACTTGAATACTGAAATTATTTAAGAATTGAACTGAATCAGAGATACGATTTAATATATTATGCAGAAAGCTACTACTTTCCTCTACTTCAAGATATTGTTCTTTCGTATCTTTTTGTAATTTAATAATATGTGAAATCAATTCATATAATATAACACAGCCTAAACCCATGTAAAATAAGATAATTAACAAACCCTGCATGTTATTATATCCACTAAACATACTTTCTCCGTATATATAATAAAATGCAAATATCATAATAATATTGGCTATATAAGTAAAAATTATAAGTGATTTCTTTAAGAATAAACTAATGAAAATAAGATTAAAAAACAATAGAAAAACACTATTTAATCTAGGATCTACATGTGTAATTATAATAGCGTGTAAAATCAATCCGCCAAAGGCTAAATATTTTGCCCATGATATAAATACTTTTTTAATGGATATAAAGGTGAATAGGATTGCAACAAAAGCACCTAAACTTAACAAAACAATTATAACCTCAGTGGGAGAACCTCCAAAATAATTACAAATCACTCCTAACACCACCGATATCCATAGCACCTTTGTGGCAATAATATTCTGCTGCATTTCAATTTTAAGCTTTTCATCCTTTGTATTCATATGTTACCCCTTCCTCTTATTGCATTTGGATATTTTTTATTCTTCATAATATAAATAATTTCCATTATACCAAATTATTCTAAAAAAATATATAGGTCAAATTCCATATTGATTTTTATTCCAATTGTTAAAATTTAATACTTTGGATTCATACTTTTAAAAAAGAGTTGATAAAAATCAGGCTCTTCCCAATTCCTCAACCTCTCAACGAAAAGAAATATACTTAGGCAAAGGTCTTCTCAATCAAAAAAAGGATGTATTACAGCCTAACTAAAAATGCTAGTTCTGCAACACGTCCTAATTTCTCTAACAGGCAAATGTAACTTAAAGAAGCCCTGCTCCACCATTATATAATTATAATAAAGTCTTTCTCAATTCTTCTGCTGATTTTATGGAAAGGTACGCCGGAGCTATATCAAATACGGTCTTTGCACCGGATACACCTTCTCTATTAAGCCTATATGCGGCCCTTCCATAGGCAAGTAATACATTTGCAGTAAAATCCGGATTAGAGTCCAGCTTTAAACTATATTCTATAAGGTGTGAATGTTCCTTATTCATTCCGGTTTTTCCACTGCGGATTACAAATCCCCCATGAGGTATTCCACTATGATTTTTCGCTAATTCCTCTTCTGAAATAAAATGTACAATTGTATTATATTCAGCAAAATAATTTGGCATATTCTTAATGGTTTCTTCAATCTTAGCCTTATCTGCTCCTTCTTCCGCCACAACATAACACTCTCTAAGGTGTTTTTCTCTTGCAGTAAGGATCGGATTTTCTCCTTTTCTTACCTTTTCTATTGCATCTTCAATAGGTACCGTATATTGTTTTGCATTCTTTACCCCTTCTATTCTTCTGATTGCATCAGAATGGCCCTGACTGACACCTTTTCCCCAAAAAGTATAATCATTTCCTTCCGGCAAAATCACATTCGCCATTAATCGGTTCATGGAGAACATTCCCGGGTCCCAACCGCTTGATATAACACTTACATGTTTACCAGCCTTTGCCGCTTTATCCACTTCAGAGTAATATTCCGGTATTTTAGCATGAGTATCAAATCCATCCACTGTATTGAAGCAATTTGCGAATTCAGGTCCTTGCTTAGGCAGGTCAGACATACTGCCTCCACATAATATCATAACATCAATTTTATCTGTCATATTCTTTGCTTCATCAATAGGATAGGCTTTTACACCTTGTGTTGCCACTTTAATAGAAGATGGATTGCGCCTTGTAAAAATTCCTACAAGTTCCATATCTTCATTTTGCCTGATTCCAAGTTCTGCACTTTTCCCTAAATTACCATAACCTGCAATTCCGATTCTAATCTTTTGCATTACTATACCACCTTTATATTTGTTTAAAACTATTTTATATATATCTATATTATTTGCTTTTTTCTTTTGTGTAAACTTTTAATTTAAAATAATGTCTTATTGGTTATACTTTCACATCCTTTTTCGTACAGAACCTCATTTTTCTATTTATATTTGCTTAAATCTACTTTCCAATCTTCTACTTCGTATACGTCGGCACTGGTTTTTTCGTGATTTCCTTTATATGCTGAACGATTTATTTCAGCAATCCAGTCATCATCATTTCTATGTATTATTTTAAAGGCAAACTTATCGTAGAGAAGATAATCACCACTTACATTAGCAGCTTTGCCTTCCTTATTAAGGGACATAACATAATGATAGGCTTCATATTTTTTTCCTTCTTTATATGTTTCATGAAATGATTTAGAAAACGTATAATATTTTTCTAGAATTTCATAAGGAATATATTCACAAACAACTTTTAAAATCTTATCTACGGTCAACTCATGTTTTATTTCATCAGAATATGAAAAATTAATGGTTATATCACTAATTATTTTTTTATCACTAGTTGCTACGAGTAACAACTTATCTTCGTAATGGCTCTTTTGATTTGTATTAATTACTGCAACTTTTTTATAACCTTTCCAAAAAATCTCTGCATCATTATAATCCCCATAAATTTTTGGATGAGAATCCAATGCTAATATTTCCAAATCTGATAAAGTATTTTTATTTGGTTTTTTATTTTCACTTTGAACCACAGTTATGACATTGTAAAACATCATCTTCTACTTTTGTTCCGCAATATTCACATATTTTCATGTAACCTTCTCCTTATTTGTCTACCATTACTCACCATAATTCTCTACGATAGCAAGGTCTCGTTATACCCTTACATCCTTTTAATTCCTTACATGGAGAACTACTATATTACAATTAATAATATATAATTTTAATGATAAAATCAAGCATCTAGACATAATAAGGAACCGGATCATTTACCTGCTTTACATCTTGCCACTATGTACGTGGCATCTATTCCTTCTTGGATAACCAAATTATCTGTTTAACTAAAGCATTTAAACAGAATCAACTCCTTATTTATTATCAAAGTCACTGCTCCTTTTTCTGGGGTAGTCAGAATCTTACTATTTATATTTAACAAGCGTTCCATCAATTCTTCATGGGGATGACCATACCGGTTGTTATAGCCGCATGAGATAATAGCCCACTCCGGCTTAATAACAGATAGAAATTCTTCAAAAGTTGAATTCTTTGAACCATGATGTGCCACTTTTAAGACATCATAATCCTTAGTTACTTCTATGGGTTCATTTATAATTTCATCCGTATCTTTATCCTTTGGTGATAATAGTGATGAAGTACCATTTAGGATACCCAATACTTGTCTTTCACCTTCCCCCTCCAGATCTCCGGTTAGGAGCATATTAAAATCACCATAGTTAACACTTAAAACTACCGAAGAAGCATTATCTGCATGTAATGCATCAGGTGAGGGATTTAAACAAGTGATTGTTACATGTTTCTCTTTTATAATATCTCCCTTTTGTATGTATAGAACTTTAATTCCTTTATTTTCTGCTAATGTAACAATATCCATATACTCTTGATCTTTCTCCTGTACATCAGGAAGTATTAAATGACCTATAATTATGTTTCCTTCATAACTGCCATTCTTACTGCTCTCCATAAGTTCCAATACACCGGATATATGGTCGGTATCCAAATGGGTCAATATAACATAATCTACTTTCCAGATTCCCTTTGATTTAAGAAAAGGTTCTATCCTATATTTTCCTACCTCCTTTACGTCAGAACTTCCTCCGTCAATTAAATAGGTTACATTCTCAGGACTGTTCATGAATATACAGTCCCCCTGTCCCACATCAATAAATGTCACTTCCAAATCAACATTTTTAGGTTTAACAAATATTAATAATAGAAACGACAGCAGTATTATTGTTTTTTTACGCACTAATTCTGTATTCAAAAGAATCCAAATAATTAATATAAAGTAATAAAAAGCCAAAAGCCATAAATCCGGTCTTCCGATTAATATCATTCTACCAGGCAACTTTTCTCCAAAACGGCATACTGCTTCATAAAAATTAAGGATGTAGTGAGCTCCTCCAATAATAAATGATCCAAGTGAAATGGCTATAAATCCTGCCAGACCTGCCACCAAAGCAATCAGCACAATTAAAGAAGACAAGGGTAAAATAATAAGATTAATTATAATTGAATAAAGAGGAAATTCATAAAAGAAGTACAACATAACAGGTAATGTTATAACTTGGATACTCAATGTCAACAAGAATGCTTCCACTAATTTATTCCTTTTCCCTAGAATATTTTTAAGTATTGGATATATAAGAGCCATACCTAAGATTGCAGTAAAAGATAATAAGAATCCCGCATTATAGATTTCCATGGGAGAGTTTATTAATATGATTAAAGCACTTAGAGAAGCAGCAGAAAACAAATCATAGGTTCTTCCAATCACTCCTCCGCACATAAATACTATTAACATTACCACAGCCCGATTGGTGGAAACACTAAAATTAGTCAGAACTCCAAAAGAAAAAATTAAAAAGATTGACAACAGGGTTGCAATAAAGTTAGGAATTCGTAATTTACGCAGTAAATGAAACAATGACATTCCTATTAAAGATACATTAAGACCGGATATAGCCAGAATATGAGATATACCATTTTCCCGGTATAAGTCCTTTATATCCTTATCCAAACCTGAGGTATCCCCTAAAATCATAGCCGATATGAGACCTGCATTTTTTTGTGGCAGGATTTGTTCATAAACCTGTATAAATTTATTCTTAATATCATGTAAAGTTTGAAAAAACCAGGAATAACGGCCATCAACTACCTTTATATTCTCTGCTTTTATCTTATAATCAATTTTTTGGATTTTATTGAATTCATACTCATTAAATTGTCCTGGATTTGTTGCTTTTTGAAATTTTTCGATTTTTCCGGATATTTCTAAGATGTTACCGATTTTAAAATTAGAATTTTCAGATGTATAGACTTTTATTTTTTTACTTTGATATGTATCAGCTTCTTTTACAGAATCATAAACTTCATTCTGCTTTAAGGATACTTTCTTAAGGTTATTCTTTATATGGTTAGTATCCGGGTCAATTACATTATCAATTAACGTTAATACTACATAACTGCCTTTATCCTCAAGGCTTTGTAATTTTCCATACACAGTACCCTTTATGCTATTTTCAAATACCTGATCCATTTTATTTGGTTTTATCTGATGGTTCATAAGACTGTATCCTAAGATGAAAAGAATGGGAAATCCCAGAATAAATCCAAAATTGCTAAGCCTTTCCCTTCTTTTACATTTAAGAAGTAACAGCCGCCCTAAAACCAAAATACATAATAGTATTGCTATGACTACTATAGATATGCTGCTGACTCTATACAGAGCAATTCCTGCTATATAAAAAGCCAGCAGCCATACAAGTGGTCTTCTTATATTCAAACCCATCTCCCCTTTATTTGCTGCCTTCCACTATTTCTAGGTTTCTTTCAAATAGACCTTCAAATGGGATTCCATCCCCATAATTCTTTTTTACTTCTCCGTTAATGGAGAATTTTACTTTATTTATACCGGATAATTCAACAAGAGAGTTTACCACAGAATAAATAACAACTTCATCCTCTACCCCCTGAATTTTGGTCATGAACTTGTCATTAAAATCCACATAACAGATTCCATCCTTTGTAGTAACCTTTAATAATTCGGTACCATCCGGAATGCTTTTCTTCATTTCTTTTTCAAGAGGTCCTTCAATCACTTCAGGACCGGATATCAATTGTTGGATGATTAGTTGTTCTATGGAACGATTACCGTCATAGGATATTTTTAAATTCGAAGAAACCAGTGCTTTTCCTGTTTCATTTGCATAATACATGGTTACAAATACATTCTCTGCTCTGGTATTATCAATGAAATCCGAGCTTTCCATGAAACCAATGGGTTTTTCATTGGGCCCCATCAGGGGCTGTCCATTCACATTGAATTCAATATATTCCACTTCTTCAATCTGGCTTAAGGTTTTTACTATGGTAGCACGGCATAATACTTCGGATATTCCTGTAAGGCTCTTATAATCAGAATCAAAATTAAGTGTTAATCTGCCGTCTTCATTAAAGAAACGTTCCTCTACTTGAACATTATCCGGCAGTGCCTTTTTCATAGTAATATCTTTTGGCTCCTGACTTAAAGCTTCTAAATATTCATCCACCAGATCTTCTTTTGTTTTGGATACAGGTGTATATTCCTGACAAACAATTTTTGTTTCATTGGTATCAACGTAATATATTTTTTTAATATTTTCTTTCAAAACATTATTATTTTTTTTATTATTTTTATTTCCACAGCCGGTAACAATAAAGGGAACTAATAGAACCGTGAATATACATAATGTTTTCCAATTTTTTTTGTGGTTGACTTCAAACATTTTCTTAAAACCTCCTTAATAAAGGATTAAGCAATATAATTGAGTGGAACACGAACGGTAAATGTAGTTCCCTCATTTTCTTTGCTGTATACTTTGATTGCGCCTTTGTGCATGTGTATGGCGTTCTTGGTAATGGATAAACCTAGACCGGTTCCTCCTGTACCTCTGGAACGTGCCTTGTCCACACGATAGAAACGATCAAATATAAAATCCTGTGCATCTTCAGGAATACCAATTCCGGAATCTGCTACTTTAACGTAAAAATATTTATGGTCCGCATTTAAAGAAACACGAACCCAGCCGTCTTCCACATTATATTTAATAGCATTCTCAATTAAATTAGAAATTGCCAAAGATAGTTTTACTTCATCTACTTCTGCTACTACAGGTCTAAAACTCTCGAATACCAGCTCAATGTTACGTTTCTTTGCTATCGGCCTCAGACGTTTTAAAACAGATTCCAGTAAATCATTAATATTTGTGGATGAAATATTCATATCACTGGCTGTTTTATCTAATTTAACCAGGGATAATAGATCATTGATGATTTTACTTTCACGTTCAATTTCTTCTGCTATGTCCACTAAGAATTCCCGATATAATTCAGGTGCCACATTTTCCTGCATTAACAAAGAATCAGCTAAAACTTTTACGGAAGTTAAAGGAGTCTTTAATTCATGGGAAACATTGGAAACGAATTCCTGTCTTGATTTTTCAAGGTTTTTCATTCTTAAGAGCATTTGATTCAATGAGTTGGATATAAGATCTGTTTCATAAAATCCACTGATAGAGATCTCCTCATCCATATATCCTTCTGTTAAATGTCCAATGGCACCTCTTAATCTTTTTAGAGGTTTTGTTAAAACAGAACTATAGAAAAATGCAAACACAAATATTAGTATGGCCATAGTTATGAACAAAACAAGAGTTTTCTGTGATAGCATGTCCGAGATGGCCACAATGTTTTTTGTAGAGAAAATCATCACAATAACACCCATAATCTCTTTTGTTGTATTTGTTGTATTATGGGTGATTGGTATAGTCATCTCAATATAATTTCTGTTCTTATTATGGATGGGAGCATTGGTACCTCGAAGAGTTTTAATTACTACTTCTGCAATTAAGGTGTTGCCTTCTTCCAGTCCATAAGTATCTTTAATAATATTAAGACTATTATTAACGATAATAATTCGTCCTTCATAGATTCCCGCAATCTGTGAAATCTCTGTATTTACTTCAGGTATATCTTTATTTGTTAAATATCCTGTGGACTGTAACAGATTAGCCAAAGAATTACCCTGTCTTTGCAATTCACTGATTCTCTGACTTACAGCCTTTTGATTGTAAGTCTGTACCAAACTCCAGGATACAGACAAGATAGGTATGATACCTACTAAGAATACAATAACTATACTTTGTACTCTCATACTTCTTAAAAACCATAATTTTTCTCTAATCTTGGAAAAAATAGCCGACACCCCATTTTGTATGTATATATTTTGGTTCACTAGGATTATCTTCAATCTTTTCACGTAATCTACGTACATGAACATCAACAGTTCTTACATCACCAGGGTAATCATATCCCCAAACAGTGTTGAGAAGATTCTCACGGCTATAAACTTTATTTGGATTGAATATTAATAATTCCAGTAGATCGAATTCTTTAGCGGTTAAATTTACTTCTTTATTATTAACATAAACCCGTCTGCTTTCACAGTCAATTTTCAGGCCACCATGGGTAACAACTTTTGCTGCAGAAGCCTCAGCACCTTTTTTGGAACTGCGGCGCATAATCGCTTTGATACGTGCCTTTACTTCCAGAATATTAAATGGCTTTGTAATGTAATCATCTGCACCGTACTCTAAACCAAGTATCTTATCCATGTCATCGCCTTTGGCTGTTAACATTATAATAGGCATGCTGGAAAATTCTCGTATCTGTTGGCACACTTCAAAACCGGTTAATTTAGGAAGCATAACGTCCAATAATACTACGTCATACTCCTTTTTCTTAGCGGCTTCCAAAGCTTCTTCACCGTCATAGGCACAGTCTACCTCCATACCATCTTGTTCAAGACTAAAACGTATCCCTTTCACTATTAACTTCTCATCATCCACTACGAGTACTTTTTTCCCCACTTTTATCACCTCATTATAATTTTCTATTCTTTATTTTACTAATTCCATGCTGTTTATATTTTGTTCAGACACAACTATTTTACTGATATAGAAGCTTTTATCTTATTATAGACAGCATCTTTAATTCCATCAATATTCTTAATCTCTTCAATGGATTTAAAACCATTATGTGTCTCTCTGTAGTCTACAATGCTCTTCGCTTTTGCCTTACCAATTCCTGATAAGGTCATAAGCTCTTCTAAAGAAGCAGTATTAATATTAACGGTACCATTACTATTCTCCGTGCTATTATTACTTTTTTTATCCGGAGAAGGCTCACTGGCAATAAACTCCATGGGTGTTTTTTCTTTCACTTCATCCTTTGTAGGAATATATATCTGTTGCCCATCTTCTAAAAGTGATGCTTGATTGACAAAATCTCCGGCAGCATCCTCTGTTAATCCTCCGGCTAATACAATTACATCCACTAATCGTGTGTTCTCATCTATTTTATAAACATCCGGCTTCTTAACAGCTCCGCAAAGGTGAACATAAATATAATGTATGCTCTTTTCCTTATTCTGCTCAGACGAATTTTCATCCTCTGAAACCGGAAGAGTTTTATTATCTTTTGGGCTTTGTAAGGGAACCTGGGATTCATCTGCTGTTAAAGACGCTTGTGACACTTGATCCTGTGAAGATTCCCCAAAATTTACATCCTGTATAGATTCTGCCACGCCTCGATCTTGTGAAGATTCTGTTACTTGATTGAGCAATAGTATTTCTGATCCTTGTTTCTTAGTGCCTGTACAACTATAAATAGTACCGGCTGCTAAAATAAATATAAAAATAGCAATAATTTTAAACCTTTTTCTTCTATCCATAAATGTCTCCCTTTAGATTTCAGAAAAGGCTATAGCAATTTGTATCCTCAATACTAATTGTATGATATTATTCTACCGAATAAATCCATTGATTACAATAGGAACTTAGAAAGAATTTTCATTGTAAGAAAATTGTAAGCACTACTCCCACTTAAAGGTAATAATACCTCCAATAATCAGTACTAGACCAATTAACCTTCTCCATTCAAACTTTACTTTTTCTATCCCAAAGATACCTAGTAACTCAATTCCATAAGCCACAATTAACTGGGCAGTTACAATAATCATAATGGCTTTTGCAGGTCCTAGGGTATCTACGCTTTTAATAACCGTATAGGTTATAAAAGCTCCCATGGCACCACCTAGAAGCATATATTTATTGTCTACTTTTAATAATGCTCCAAAACTGCTTTCTCTTCCTGTAATAAACCAGGCTGCCATACATACAACAAATGCGGAAATCTGTACAAAGCTAGAGGATACCCAAATGCTGGTCTGCTTTGTAACACCTGTATTAAATACTCCCTGAATGCTCATTAATGCTCCGGATATTATTGCAATAATCCAACCCATCATAAAAATCACCTTCCAATCTATAGTTATACATGTAATCTTTTATATTTTTGACAGGATTTTGGAAGGTATTCAGTTTGTTATGTAATTAAATATATGGAAAGACTGATGGAGCTTTTACTTGTAAATTGAATAGCAGATAAAATAAATATGACTTTATCCGTATAAAATATTGTAGCCTCCCATGATATTGAATTAACCCAACTATTAGGCGGATTATATGATAGTTACCATTTTTGTGAACAGTTTCAGGAAAATTATATTATATTTGAATACAAAATACATGAAGGTGCTGCCACAACTAAAAATGCAATACGGCTTCTGGAGCTTACACACTTTCCGAAAGAAATTATCGCTAATGCCAAAATAAAAATTTAGTTTACTAATGCACGTACGCTTTGCCCTGAAGTTATGTAAAAAACTCAAAAAGTGTTAATTGGGCCTTCATAATGACTCAATTTATATTTTGTAAGATAACGTGGTGTATAGGATAAATTTTGCTACCTTACCCTCGTGCGGCATGGCCTTGGTAGAGCCTCAAAGCGCATGACAAGTATCGCAGAGGGCGATACTTGTCACTGAGTCTCTAGTCGGCCATCAGCAGCCTTCTCGGCCGGATGACGCAAAATTTATCCTATACACCACGTTATCTAATTTACTTTATTAAGAGTCATTACGAAGGCCCAATTAACACTTTTGAGTTCAATTACGTAGTGAGGCAAAGCTGTTTACTGAATTTGTTATAAACT
>NZ_FOWD01000075.1 GCF_900115365.1 Anaerocolumna aminovalerica | reverse complement strand
CATGTGTATGTGATCTTTACAACACTCTGCTTCAATTATTTCTATCCCTTTCCTTTTACACAACATACTCAATATGTTCGCTACATCTTGTTTTATTTGTCCATATACTATCTGTCTCCTGTATTTTGGCGCAAAAACAAGATGGTATTTACATTCCCACTTCGTGTGTGATAAACTATTCTTATCCATTTTGGATACCTCCTATGCTATTTTTGTGTGGTTGGCGAACCTACACTTAGTATAACATAGGAGGTTTTTAAACTTGAAGCTAAAGCTAATTGGGAACACACCTGCATAGCAGGTGGTTTATTTTTATTGTGACACAAAAAAAGGAAACAATGAATTTCCATTGTTTCCTTCAATACTTAATGTAAATAATTAATAAACCATAGCTTATTATTCTTTAATTCTCCTCCACATTAACTTAACAAATTCAGATATTAAAATAACGCTGAATGAAACTCCGAATATTTTCAACCACATTATTAAGTCAAGGGGAATTGTTCCGAAGAATGCACCTGCAAATTGTATTATTAAGATTTGTAGAATAAAAGTAACCGTAATAACCAACAGCATAATCTTGTTTTTCAATAAATGATTGAAAATACTCACTGAGTGAAGTTCGCGGCAGTTAAAGGAATTAAATAGTTGAAACAAAGCAAACAATGTGAAAAGCACGGTAGGCATTTGCTCTGTTGTTGCTCCTAAAAAGTTAAAAGTGTACTGGCATAAAAATATAATAGAAATATATGCGCCTGTCAGTCCTATTCTTATCAGCATAGCCTTAGATACAATGTTATCGCTCCGCTTTGTAGGAGGGCGGCTCATCAGATCATCGTAAATAGGCTCCAGACCTAAGGTAAGGGCAGGGGGGCCATCCATGATAATGTTAATCCATAAGAGCTGTAAGGCTGTAAAGGGTGCTTTGAGTCCCAAAATGATAGATGTGAAAACAACGATAACGGAAGATACATTTACTGTTAACTGGAACTGAATGAATCGCTTAAAGTTTTCATAAATACCGCGTCCCCATGCAATTGCCTTGACAATTGTTGAAAAGGAGTCATCCAGAAGAACGATATCACTTGCTTCCTTGGACACTTCCGTACCTGATATTCCCATGGCAATGCCAACATCAGCATTTTTAAGAGCAGGTGCGTCATTTATGCCGTCTCCTGTGACAGCAACCACATTACCCTGCGTCTTCAACAGTTTGACAACCCGCATTTTTATGGTTGGCGTACTACGAGCTATAACACTGATTTTGGGAAGCATTTTTAATAATTCATCATCGCTGAAATCAGCAATATCTTTCGCTTCAACAGCGATATGATCCTTGCTTAAAACATTAAGCTCATTGGCAATGGCGGTAGCAGTGACAATATTATCTCCTGTCAGTATTTTCAAGTCAATACCAGCAAGTCTGCAATTCTTTACGGCTTCGTATACATCAGCACGAAGCGGGTCGGATATGGCCACAAAGCCGTCAAAAACCATGTTAGTTTCCATTTCAACGTGATTACGCTGATCTTCATAGTCCCGCATACCATTAAGTTCTTTGTGAGCAAAG
The DNA here is from genome assembly GCF_900115365.1 of Anaerocolumna aminovalerica. Lineage (GTDB taxonomy): Bacteria > Bacillota > Clostridia > Lachnospirales > Lachnospiraceae > Anaerocolumna > Anaerocolumna aminovalerica. The sequence goes on along the minus strand of NZ_FOWD01000075.1, from coordinate 3,848 downwards.
GCTATTACACGCATGGCTTTTTTCTGAGCCTTTGTAATGTATTGTTCAATTACGCTTCTTTTGGAATCAGAAATATCACACATGGAGAATACGCACTCTGGGCTGCCTTTCACATAGGAAATGATTTTTCCGTCCACTTTACTGATGGTTGTCATGTGCTTTAGTTCAGAGGAAAATGGAAAAGCATGCAGCACATCGTGATCTGAACGTTCGTCTTTATAGGATTTTCCGCTTTTTTTCCGGATATCTGAACTTTCATAAAAGTTTAACATTGCACATTCTGTGGGATTACCTATAAAAGTGCCGTCCTGAGAAATGTCTGCAGTTGTGTTAAGACAGACATTGTGAACAATCCAATTTGACGATAGTTCTGATGGTTTCTCATGCCACTTGCTGTCATAGAAAGCTGAGACCGTCATTTTATTCTCGGTCAGTGTACCGGTTTTATCTGAGCATATTACATTTATACAGCCAACGGTTTCAGAGGCAATCATTTTTTTAACCAGTGCGTTTTGGCTGGAGAGCTTAATAATATTGATTGAAAGGGATACTGCAACAATGGTAGGAAGGCCCTCTGGTACAGCAGCCACAATCAGCACAATGCTGGTGACAAAAGCCTCCAGTACTTCCTCAAATACTAGTCCGCCTGAAATAGCAAAAGAAATGATCTCTGTTATAAAAACAATGGCAGCTGCAATAACACCTAGAATGGTAATGGTTTTTCCAAGCCTTGCGAGTTTTTCTTGAAGAGGTGTGGAAGCTCTCACGGTTTTCGTAAGCTCTGCGGCAATTTTTCCGAACTCAGTGCTGTCGCCAACTGCGGTCACTACCATTTTGCAGTATCCGCTTGTAATGTAATTTCCTGAATAAAGCATATTATAGCGTTCAGCAAGGGGTGTTTTTTCATCTGTTATAATAGAGACTGCATCCTTTTTTGCCGGCACACTTTCTCCTGTCAGAGCTGATTCATCTGCTGCAAGTCCCATGCTTTCTAACAGCCTTCCATCGGCAGGGATCTTGTCCCCTGTAGAGAGAAGTAAAATATCACCGACCACAAGTTCTTTTTGCCCCAGCATTACGGTATCACCGTTGCGCAGAACCTTAATCATCGTATCCTCGCTTATTTTGGAAAGAGCTTCAAACGCTTTGGCACTTTTTCCTTCCATGACAACAGTAATAATCACTGAAAGTGAAATTGCTGCAAATATGCCGACGCATTCTAAAAAGTCTGCTTCACCGCCTGTAGACGCACGAATAATGTTGACAATAAGCGCAATGACTCCTGCCATAACCAGCATCAAAATCATCGGCTCACTGGCAGCCCCTAAAATACGCTTTACCAATGATTCTGGCTTCTCTCTCGTAAGTGTGTTACTGCCGTATTTTGCTTGGTTTTGGGCTGCCTGCTGTGTTGTCAGCCCTACTGATGAATTTGTGTTAAGCCGGCATATTAAATCTTCTTGGTTTTCCATAAATTCCTTCACTACAATTTCCTCCTCATGTAAACTTTAGGTATCTGATAAATTTTTTACAAAATAAAAAACTCGTGCATAGCACTATTGCTATACACGAGCCGAAAAAAAGACTATGTATGGCTAATAGAAGCTATACATGAGTCTCGTTTATTAAGACAAGCCAGACCTTTCGGTCAGTATGTTGACTTGACACACAGAATTCTGTGCAAACTACTCCCTCACGAGTATTTTAAATTGTTACAATACTGTATCATGTTGAAAAATATTTGTCAAGGTTTGAACACAATCTATCTCAAATATGTAGGGCTTAGTGATTTAATTCACTTTTGTAGAATTTATGGTATAGCGGATAATTGATAGTTGGTAGGTTTTATTGCAGGAGGCTCAAGATTATCTATGATCTATATTTACATAGAAGCTTTAAAAACTTAAGCCACCTTATGAAAAATAAGATTGATATTACCCTATGATTGTGTTTGTCTGCTCAAGTGCCTGCTTAAGGCCATAAGCTAATATTTCAGGGTTATCTACAGCCCCAAAATGCAGGAAAAATAATCGGGGTGACTCATAAAGCATATGGTTGTGGATGGCTGTAACAGTAATACCATATTGTTTTAGTGTTTGGACCACCGGATTCACCTCATTGGCAGTTAGGACAAAGTCTCCAGTAGCAGCAGCTTTTTGACCTTCAACCTGAAAATTAATTGCTTGAGAAATCCCCATACTCGGAGGTATTACTAACCCAAATTCTTTTATATTGTCTGCCCGAGGAAATGAAAACTGGATTACTCTGCCGATGCGGGTGCCTTTCTTTCCCATAATTCCTTCAACAGTGTTCCAATACTCCTGAGGTAAGGTCTGGCCTGCTGGATGACCTGTTAGGGGAGTTTGGGTTACAGAAAAAACATTTTTTATGCTTTGTGCTAATTTTATTGCATCTCCAATACCTGAGATGTGTAAATACATAATCCGGGGCAATTCATAAAGCAGGTGATTGTGTAAAGCAGTGATTTCAAGACCATTTGCAATTAGCTGTGAAATAACCGGATCAATTTCACTTTCTAGAAGAACAAGATCGCCCATAACCCTACTGTGATTACCTATCTGGTGAAAAGCCATCCAGGAAGTCAGTGCAAGCTCTGGCTCTATAGAAACTGGCCCTATATTTACTTTCAAGTCATAGCGTGGAAATGTGAATTTTAAAACATCATCCTGCATTGTACCCTTTTTTCCAATTATATTCTCAATGGCTTCTTGATCTACAACAATTGGAACTTGACCTGCATATCCAATTGCCGGAGTGTAGTTGGTTCCTGCTGATGGATAATGAGTAGCTACACCACTTATTTGTTGTAATTCTTTTTCTACAGGGATAATCAATCTTTGTCCGGCGTAAATAGGATATGGATAAAAAATATTATTTATTTGGGCCAATCCCGGTAATGTCGTTCCAAACCGCAGAGCAATATTCGATAGTGTATCACCAAATTGTACTGTATAAAAAATTGACATTTTTCTTACCTCCAGAAAAACTTCAGGAATGGATAATTGCCTCATTCATTTTATGTAATCTGAATAGAATGGTTACTTAGATGTACATAGCTGTATGAATAATAATCTAAACAATCTCTCTTTTATGAGTAAATAGGTGGGGCAGGAAATATCTTGCATGTTCATTGTTCATCATATTGATAACTTTATAATGGGAAATCATCCAATTCTATTTGACAAGTAAAGTAAATGGTGGTATTATACGTTTAATTTCAAATTCAAAGGCTATGAAGAGAAGTAGTAGATGTTATTGGAGTCACAGAGAGAAGATGGCGGTGCGAATCTTTACAAAGATAATATTGAAGCAGTCTCGGAGCTATGAACCGAACAGAGAAATCTAAGTAGACTTCATCGGAGATTCCGCCGTTAAAAGGAAATTGGTATCGGGTAGATGCAATTGCCCCGTACTAACAGAGTGCAAGTTTATCCTTGAATTTAGGTGGTAACACGGACATAATAGTTCGCCCTAAGCTGAATTAATCAGCTTGGGGCTTTTTTGTGTCACAATAAAAATAAACCACCTGCTATGCAGGTGTGTTCCCAATTAGCTTTAGCTTCAAGTTTAAAAACCTCCTATGTTATACTAAGTGTAGGTTCGCCAACCACACAAAAATAGCATAGGAGGTATCCAAAATGGATAAGAATAGTTTATCACACACGAAGTGGGAATGTAAATACCATCTTGTTTTTGCGCCAAAATACAGGAGACAGATAGTATATGGACAAATAAAACAAGATGTAGCGAACATATTGAGTATGTTGTGTAAAAGGAAAGGGATAGAAATAATTGAAGCAGAGTGTTGTAAAGATCACATACACATG
>NZ_FOWD01000077.1 GCF_900115365.1 Anaerocolumna aminovalerica | reverse complement strand
GCCATGCCGCACGAGGGTAAGGTAGCAAAATTTATCCTATACACCACGTTATCTTACAAAATATAAATTGAGTCATTATGAAGGCCCAATTAACATTTTTGAGTTTTTCACATAACTTCAGGGCAAAGCGTACGTGCATTAGTAAACTAAATTTTTATTTCCCATACTTGATAAGTAAAGACTAAGCTTGAAACACGTATTTAAATCTTTCGTTAAAGTTTCCATTCAGGCAATAATACACCGAATGTTCTTTTTCTGAATATACCATGGAAAAATCAGTTTTCCATTCATCGTTGTTTTGCTTTGCTGATTCCAGAATTTTAAATGCGGAATCTACATCCAACTTACCAGAATCAGATAAGGAAGTGAATACTTTTTTATATCGTTGGCATTCACATGGTATTAAATCTTTTTCATAGTCCCATAATGAAAAATTAGTCATCACATAGAATGGTGATGAATCAGCAGGGCTATACAAGTTTCCACGTCCAGGCTCCACTATCCATACGTTAGCTTTTGAATCACATATCATATTATGGGTACTCCAATCGGGAACGTTAACAACTTCTATATTATTCAGATATTCACCTAGATTTTCTATAAGTATATTTCCCTTAAGGATATCCGTAATAAATTTAGTGGTATGGGTAACATTTTTACTTGGCCTTCGGTATAAACCTTTTCCATTAGAATCCACCATAAGATTATTAAAGAACACACCTTTTTTATTAACACCAAAAGAAGGATGCTTACCCTTCCCCACCTTTACAAGAAAAAAGTCCGGGGCACTTGTATCGATAGAAAAATCCATCCCATTATTATCAAAATTCATTCCAATTATCCTGTCATTTTCTCTATATATAAAGCTTGTACACATTTTCAAACCTCCCCTGGATTCTTTATTAGTATCTGTTCATATATATTCTATTAAAAATTAATAATTGTCAATATATTACCGGCTAATAATTTGTTTTATTGCAATTAAACAGTGAGATAGATTAGGCTGTCAGTGTATCTGCTAATTTCTTTTTTTCTTCGTTTTTTATATCCTATTTTATATTGGCATATTTCATCTTCTTTAAGAATATATTTATATGAAAATAGTAGTGCTATGATTGACTATACTTATCTGAGTTCTATTGTATACAATCAGTGCACGGTATAAAGAGGGAGTTGAATATGCCTGACTATAGAAGATTAGTTTCATACATTTACAATTATGAAGACGGTAGGAAAAGAAACAATGTTGGGTATGCCAGGATAGAAGCACGTAATGGATTGTGCAAATGTACACTTCATATCACTGCCCCCAGCTTAAACGATAAACAATTAAAAGTTTATTTTTTTAGGCGAGACAATGGTGGACTGGATGGTATACAAATAGGTACTATGTTAATAAAAAACAGTGCCGGTGATTTGAAGGTTCAAACAAATTCAGAGCATATCATGAATTCACCCTATAGTTTAGAACACATGGGAGGAATGGTACTATACCTTTCCGATTCCAAATTCTTTGCAACAGAATGGGATGATCAGCCAATTAATATGGAGGTTGTTTCTACCCTTGAGAAAAAGAAAGTGGTTAAACCTGTTGAAGAGGAGAAGGAATTAACCAGAAGTGAAAAAGAACCCCATTTGGTGGCAGCAAATATTGAAAAGGAAGAAGACTTCAAAGGAAAGAAAGAAGTCGGGACAGAGGCAAAGGTTTATTACATAAGGAAAGGGACAGAAAGGGAAGCTAATGACATAAAGAAAGATACGGAGACAGAAACTAATGATATAGAAAAAGGCCCAGAGGCAGAAACATATGACATAAAAGAAGACTCAAAGGCAGAATCTAAGGACATAAAAGATGCCTTAGAAACAGAAGCCAACGACCTAAACAAAGACCCGGGGACAGAAACCTATGATGTAAAAAGAGAGGTTGAGGCCAAAGTTTCAGAAGTAAAAAAAGAAGCAGAATCTCCGGAAGAAAAGGCGGAAGAGCCTACAGTATCCGAGATAAAAACAGAATCTCAGCCGGTTAGTCCAGAGGTTGAGGGTACAAAGGCAGTAGAAAAAGGTGAGTTAAATGTTGAGAATTTTCTTAAGTTAGCTAATGCTATTACAGGGCAAATGAAGTTAAAACCGGATACTCCGGAACAACAGGTTTCCCAAGAGCCTAAGCCAGTTGTTTCTAACCAACCCACAGCTGAGGATAAAGGGGAGGATAAGAACACTACGACTCCCGGTCCAACTCCCGTTGCTTTAACAGAAGCTAATTGTATTCCCGGAAGAAATCCTGAAAGAGACAAATGGGAAGATGAAATGACAAGAAAATATTATGAAGAAGAAAGATCCAGAGGTAATATACCGGATAACAGAAGCAGAGAAAGACAGGATAGAAGTGAAAAATTAACAAAACCTTTCTTTGAAGACCATCCCACAGCTCAATATATGTATAATAATTTTCAAAGAATGTACCCCTTTGAAGATAATGAGGTTGCATGGTGCGTTAAAATAGAGCCTCAAGACATAGGATTGCTTCCAATGGAAGCCTGGGTATTAGGAAATAATAGTTTTCTTCTTCATGGATATTATAGCTATCGTCATCTGATTTTTGCAAGAGTGAATGATGACAAAGAGGCCAGGTATATATTAGGTGTGCCGGGAATATTTCATAACCGTGAAAAATTCATGGCAAGAATGTTCGGATTTGAGAATTTCAAGAGTATTAAGAGAAGAGACCGCAGATCCGGAGAATTTGGTTATTGGTATGTGCCTGTAGTCCTGAATTAAATCCTGTAAAAATAATAAGACCCTTGCTTTCTATGTAACTTTGATGTGACCCCTAAAAGTTAGACTTTATGGCGGAGTGGATTTATCCACTTCGCCTTTTCCTTTTATGCTGCCAAGAGGCTGAGTCTGTATTCAA
>NZ_FOWD01000064.1 GCF_900115365.1 Anaerocolumna aminovalerica | reverse complement strand
CTAAATTAGGATAACAGGGTGTATATTATAAATTTTGCGTAATCCGGCCGACAGGGTAAGGTAGCAAAATTTATAATATACACCCTGTTATCCTTGAACATACAAATTGAGTCATTATGGAAGCTTTAATGAGCACTTTCTGATTTCCAACAAACTACAGAGCAAAGCGTCCTACAATATAAATTTTTATTTATTTTGAAACCTTATGTAATTCCTCAATAAAGTCTTTTAAGTTTGCATCTTTTTTAACAGCACTTGCTAATTCTGTATTCACCCTCTCAATTTCAGATTTGATTTCTTCCTCTTGCGACAGTTCATTAATATAGTTTTGCAAATCAGGAGCACTGGTATCATGTTCAATAGCCAATACACCTTTGTTATCCGTAATCACATATACTACACTCATTCCTGGAACTTCTGTTTTTATATGAAAGAACTTCATATAATAAGTAGTAAATGCAAAATAGGTTCCTTCTTCCGGACCAGGCTTTATAATGGTTTTTATCTCACTATATTTTTCAATTCCCTCCCGTTTTTCTGATATAGACTCTGCCGCTTTTTCTACTTCTTGTTCTTTTGTAGCTGAGAGAACCTTTTTATCTACTTTTTCAGTGTCACCGTAGTATTCTTTTATTAAGGTATTGATTTCTTTTTTTGTTTCTGTGGTAACTTCAATTACCTTATCTTCTTCTTTCACATCTCCATCCTCTATCTTAGATGTTTCTGCTGTAGCTGCGTTGTTATCATTTGTTTCTTCCTTATTTGCACTTAGAATTCCTGCTTCCTTTTTGTCTTTATTAAGACTTGTAACTATCAGAATAGAAAGCACTGCAAAAACTACAATACTTAAGCTTAAAATCTTTATTTTATTTTTACGATCCATAGCGACTCCAATCTATTTAATAATATAAAAAGGACTGCTGCAGTAGCCAACCTCATAATGAGATTCTTCCTTTAAATTCAATCATACTGAATTTTAAGGGAAGATTGACAACCTGCAACAACCCTCTAACTAATTAACTTGATATAAAATAAGCATTTATAAGATATATACTAATTAATATATCTAACCGCTTTTACAGGTTGTCTATAATTATAGTTTGTAATTCTGATTCCGGTTTCGGGACTGCTAGCATGTATTACTTTACCATTTCCCATATAGATAGCAACATGATTAATAACACCGTTTCTGCTATAGAATATTAAATCACCTGCCTGAATATTGTTAATGGATATTGTGCTTCCTCCGGCTGCCTGACTTCTGGAATCTCTTGGTATACTGACTCCGTTATCTCTAAATACGGACTGTGTAAATCCGGAACAGTCAGCGCCATTTGTTAAACTTGTACCTCCCCAAACATAAGGATTACCTAAAAATCTAGTAGCATAATTTACAATGTTTGATCTTAGGGAAGAGTTACCGGAATAGTTTGAAGAGGAACTGCTGGAAGATGAATTGCCTGACGAAGCATTACTATATCCTGAAGAATTTGAACTGCTGCTATTAGATACACTACTGTTAGAGTATGTGGCTCTATTGTTAGCTTCTTCTTGTGCTCTTCTTTCTGCTTCTTCTCTTTCCAATCTTGCTTTTTCTTCTTCAATGGATTCTGCTTCTTTGAACTCGGTTCTTAAATCAACATATTCCGCTGAAACATATCCAATTACATCAGCATCAATAGTTACCTTTACCCAGCCGTCTAATTCTTTTCTTACCGACAATTCTTCTTCGATAGGTACTAAAGTCAGTACAATTGACTCCAGATCAGGGTTTTCTCTTACCTTTAAAGTTGTTGTATTAACAGTTGCTATCCTTTTTCCGACTTTTTTTGCAAGTTCTTTCACTTCATCACCTGTAGTTAGGAACTCTGCTTTTATGTACCCGGTAACAGATCCTGATTCTACTTTATACCAACCATCTTTTTCAGCAAGTATGGTCGCAGCTGAATCACTATATAATTTACCTAAAATTTTACTTTCTTCATTTGGTTTACGTCTGATATTAACATAATTTGTTACGTTGGCAATACCAATATTTTCAAACTCGGCAGCTGAAGTTAAATATTCTTTTATATATGTAAGATCGCTGTCACTTTGATAAAATTCATCAAGTATCACATCCATACCTGCTATAGGTATTTCTGCTGCTTGCGTAACAATTGTCCTTCCTGCAAATGCTACAGTTCCAATCAGACAACATGTAGCTATTTTTCCTATTCTTCTCATTTATTGGCCTCCGTACGTTATTAACTCTTATGTTTTTTAATTAAGTTGTTACAAATTTATTAAATATTATTACAAACTTATTATAACAACACTCCCAGAGGCTTTTCAATGGTTAATATATGGTAATATTCTATAGTGAATTAATCGTTTATGGCTGCTACTTTCCATTTAATTTAGTATGACTTAAAATCTTAAAAGCGAAGAATCTTCCTTTATACAAGATTCTTCGCTTTGGGCTTATTTAGATCTTTTCAATCTTTTTCCCGTAATTTGATTTACTGATAGCTTAAATACAGTTACAAAATCTATGGCTTCCTCATCAAAGTCAAATTCATTTGCCTGCGAATAATGTTTCATGATTTTAATTAAAGCATCTCTTTTCTCTTCGTTGCTTACTATTTCAATGATTCCTTTTCCCATAACGCTTTCGTATTCCATAGTATATTTACAGGCTTTTTCATCTATAATCAATTTATGAGAACAATCCATTTCAAAAAATACGTGATTATTCTGTTTAATTAAGTTTATTTTCTTACCAACTCCTGCTCCATGAAAGAAAAGTTCTATTTTATCTTCTTTTACGGAATATCCGAAATTTAATGGAACAATGTAAGGATATTCACTATCAAACAAAGCCAATCTGCATATATCACATTTCTCAATAATTTCAATAATCTCTTCCATATCTGTTATTTCCCGATCAGATCTTCGCATAAACTATCCTCCATTCATATAGATAATACAACCATAATTATTAAAAATATTTTATCACATATTAATGCGTGTTACCAGAATAGGGTAATGGATTATTTGATTTTTAAAATCTTTCTACCGATTCCTACAATTGGCTTGTAAAAAATACCTTCCATCTCCTTACGGACTGCTTTTAATTCTTTTCTAATAGGAATATGCTGGGGGCAGTGGCTTTCACATTTGCCGCATTCCATACATTGTGATGCATTTGCAGGCTTTTCCGACATGGCACCTAAAGTCTGCATATATTTCCACCAGGCCAATTTACTGCCTAATAAGAACTTTTCATTATAACTGGAAAAACAGCCTGGAATATTTACACCTGCAGGACAGGGCATACAGTAACCACAGCCGGTGCATGGAACTTTTGTTAATTCCTGCATAACGGACTTCACTTTATCAAATACAAATAATTCTTCTTCCGTAAAGGAATCGGCTTTTGCATAACTTGCTATTCTAATATTATCCTCTACTTGTTCTTCTGTACTCATACCGGATAGGACAACGTTAACCTCTGGATGATTCCATACCCATCTTAGTGCCCATTCGGCAGGAGAGCGCTCCTTGTCATAACTTTTAAATGTCTTCAGTACTTTTTCAGGTAAACTATTAACTAACCTTCCGCCTCTGAGAGGTTCCATTACAATAACCGGTATTCCAAGACTTGCCGCTAATTGTAACCCTGACTTGGTAGCCTGGTTATTTTCATCCATATAATTATATTGTATTTGGCAAAAATCCCAGGGGTAAGCCTGTACAATAGCTTCAAAGTCTGCTTTGCTTCCATGGAATGAAAACCCAATATTCTTAATAGTTCCTTCTTTCTTTAAGTCTTCAAGCCATTCCATAACACCCAGGTTAACCATCCGGTCAAACATAGGTTTATCCGTCAGCATATGTAGAAGGTAGTAATCAATATAATTTGTCTGCAGTTTCTCTAACTGGGTTGCAAAAATCTTTTTCCCATTCTCTAATTTTTTAACCAGAAATGGCGGAAGCTTAGTAGCGATTTTCACCCGTTCCCGATATCCCCCTGACAGTGCTTCTCCAAGCAATGATTCGCTTTTTCCATTATGATAAAAATAAGCGGTATCAAAATAATTAACACCCTTTTCTATAGAATCCCGTATCATGGCAATGGCTCTAGGCACATCAATATTACTTCCCTTAACAGGAAAGCGCATACAGCCAAAGCCTAAAATGGATAATTGATCTCCGTTTTTTTGGTTTACTCTTGTTAACATAAGTCCCTCCCCGCAGCCCTTACCGCATATATAAGTTAAGTTAGAGTATACACGAAAGAAGGTACAATTTCTATACTAATCTGATATCATTTTTTATTTCACTGTAGGGTTAAAATACAAAAAGACCATAATAGTCTCTAATGGAGGTAAAGCTAATGAATTTACTGCTCATTCCCATCATTCATCATTATGGTCTTTCCTATATAATGTATTTCAATAATATTATTCCTGATTCAGTACACGGCTTAAGAAAGCTCTGGTACGCTCTTCTTTTGGATTATTAAATATCTGTTCCGGAGTCCCTTCTTCTGCTATAACTCCTTTATCCATAAATACTACACGGTCAGCTACTTCTTTTGCAAAGCCCATTTCGTGGGTTACCACTAACATAGTCAATCCGCTTTCTGCAAGTTCTTTCATAACCTTAAGCACTTCACCTACCATCTCAGGATCAAGGGCTGAAGTAGGTTCATCAAACAACATAACATCCGGTTCCATAGAAAGTGCCCTGGCTATGGCTACACGCTGCTTTTGCCCCCCGGATAACTGTTTTGGCTTCGCATTCACATATTGATCCATACCTACTAACCTTAAATATTTCATGGCAATTGTTTCAGCCTCCTCCCTGGAGCGCTTTAAAACTGTCATTTGACCAACTATACAGTTACTTAGCACATTATGGTTATTAAATAAATTAAACTGCTGAAATACCATGCCTAACTTGGTCCGATATGAATATATATTATGTGTGTCACTTAAAATATCAACACCATTATACATAATCTTTCCACCACTTGGTTTTTCTAATAAATTAACACAACGAAGTAATGTGGATTTTCCCGATCCTGAGGAACCAATGATACAGACCACCTCACCCTTACTTACAGAAAAATCAACATCTTTTAATACTTCGTGGCTGCCAAAAGATTTGTTTAAGTGTTGTATATCTATTACTTTCTCCATTATAACTTTCCTTTCCAAATTCAATGTAAAATCAAATAGAACCAGGTACCATAGATTCTTAATTATTCTTTGTTCTGCGAATCATATCCTCCGGTCTTTCTACCTGCATTTGATTGGCTATCATTATGTAGTTTTCAGGACCGTCTAGTTTTCTTTCAATAAAACGTAAGATTCTTGTTATTGTAAATGTCATGATTAAGTAAATAATACAAGTTATAAAGAAGGTTTCATAATACCGATAGTTGATACCTACAATGGAACTGGTTTGAAAATACAGCTCTGTAACCGATATTACGTTAAGTACGGAAGTATCTTTTATATTAATTACAAATTCATTGCCTGTTGCAGGTAAAATATTACGGACTACCTGAGGCAGTATTACTTTAAACATAGTCTGTACATGGTTCATTCCAATGGCAGCCGCAGCTTCAAATTGACCTTTATCAATAGAAACAATACCACCGCGAACAATTTCAGACATATAAGCACCGGTATTAATGGATACGATAAAAATCGCTGCCACTGTTCTGTTTAAATCAATTCCGAAGGCCTGTGCAGAACCATAATAAATAACCATTGCCTGAACAATCATTGGTGTTCCCCGGAAGAATTCCACGTAAAAAGATAAAATACCATTTACGATTTTTATAAGTATCTTTTTAAAACCTCTTTCCGGAGCAGGAATGGTTCTGATCAGTCCCACTAAAAGACCAATTACAGACCCTACAATTGTACCAACCATTGATATATAAAGTGTAGTACCGGCACCACGTAAAAACATCGGCCAGTATTTTGAAAATATATTTATAATTACATTAAGGCTCATTATAACAACCTATACCTTTCTAAGTGAATGGAGCTATTCGCCCACCTATTTTTATAATTGCTGCATTATGTTTATTTTTTTCCTATATATAAAATTCCTATTTGAGAACTGCATGGAGTTACCTATCCATGCAGTTCGTTGAGCTTCGGGCATGGATCGGTCAAGAACACCAAATAATATTTGCCCTTCCATTGAAACAGGCCTTTCCTATATTATTCAGCAGAAGGTTGATCTAAAATTGCCTTATCCATAATTTGAGTACGTTCTTCTTCTGAAATACCTGCAAGTATCTCATTAATCTTTGCTGTTAATTCGCTTCCTTTAACAAGGCCAACAGCTATTGCGGTATCTTCATCTGAAGTTACAAATCCATCTGTAAATTCAACCATTACAAGCTTCTTATTTGCAGTGGATGCACTGACACCTTCCGGACGTTCAGAAATGTAACCATCTATTATTCCGGATTCCAGCGCCACCCTCATTGCCGGGAAATTGTCCATAGCAGTTTGTTTCTTAACACCCTCAATCTGATCAATTACTGTATAATGGAAAGTGTTAAGCTGTGCTGTTATTTTAGCTCCTTTAAAATCCTGTATGGAAGTGGCATTTTCATATACTCCGCCTTTTTTAACTACCATAACCAAGTTAGACTTATAGTAACTGTCAGAGAAATCAATCACTTCTTTTCTTTCAGCAGTAGGAGACATGCCAGCTAAAATTGCATCAATTTTTCCTGAATTTAAAGCAGGAACCAAACCATCCCAATCAGTTTTAACAATAACTAATTCCTTACCCAAACCTTCCGCAAGCTTTTTTGCTATTTCAACATCATATCCTCCTGCGTACTCGGCATTGCCATCTATTTTAACAGCATCATTGGAGTTATCCAGTTGTGTCCAGTTAAAAGGCGGGTATCCAGCTTCCATACCTACTCTAAATACATCTTTGCTGTTTTGGTCTACTGTACCAGTTTTAGTATCTTCTTTCGTATCCTCTTCTCCCTGTACTTCTGTTCCATTAGGTTTATTCTCTTTTTTTGAATCCTTACCATTCTTGCCGCATGCTGTAAAAAACATCGCCATAGATAAGCACATTGCCAATAATATAAACATTCTTTTCTTCATAAAAATCTCTCCTTTTACCTTACTAAATTTGTTTTTAGATCTTCTATCTCATTTCTTATTTTGCTTTTATTATGCACTTCCTGCTAATATTTATATAAGTAAGTTCTTAGTTAGAGCCTCATATTAGCAGTTAAGTACTATTCTCAACAGATTGTTTCGGACTTTGCGAGGATTTTCAATAAAAAAAGACCTGAGATGATCTCAGGTCTAACATTCAGATTTACCCTAATCCCTCTACAATTCCCAAATGAGATAGCACAACTCAATAAACTGGGTGGTCTATTGAGACAGTCCTGCAGCTCTTAACTGCAGACCCAGCAAATAATATAGAGGGTATATTATAAGCTTCGGCAATATTTCCTTCTCCTTAGAATCATAGCTTCCTCACGCTCCACTAAGGACTGTTAAATATTGCGCCTCTACCTCACTAGTTAAAGTGAGGTTTCTATTTAATTATATTGCCTATTCTACATCATCCCTGAATAACTGTCAACATAGAAAAGCATATTTTATAATAGTGAATTTATGGAATGTTAATCATTCTACAATATTTTATTTTTCCAGTACCCTGCTACCGTTTTTTAGCGTTGAGTTTATAATAATTTATAGATTTTTTGTATAAAGGTATTGAATTATTTTCCATGGCATGTTATTATCATAACATAAATATTGTTAAATATTTATCAAAATTTTTATCATTTATGGAGGATTATATGAAAAAATTACTTATTTTATTAATGAGCCTTGTACTAGTTATGGGGGCGTTTACAGCATGTAAATCAAAAGACTCAGAAGAAACAGGTACAAAGACAGAAACTGAAACAAAAGAAGAAGAAAAGACAGAACCTACAGCAGAACCTACAACAGAGCCTACAGAAGCACCTGAAACAGATTCAAATGCTGCAGGCGTAAAAACAGGTTTAGCAGTTGTTACATCCGCTAAATCATCTAAAGATGCCGGTGATTCAGACGGTTTGGCTCAGGCAGATTCAACTGCTGCAGCAGTAATAGTTGACGAAAACGGCGTTATCGTAAATTGTGTCATTGACGTTGTACAAACCAAAATAAACTTCTCAAAAGCTGGTGAAATAACCACCGATTCTGCAGCACAATTTGTGTCCAAACATGAACTTGGCGATGATTACAACATGAGAGGGGCTTCCAAAATCGGTAAAGAGTGGAATGAACAAGCAGCAGCCCTTGCAGAATATATAATCGGAAAAACAATAGACGAAGTAAAAGGTATTGCTGTTGATGAGAATAGTTATCCAACCTCTGAAGATTTAACAAGTTCCGTAACAATGAATATTGGTGCAATGCTAGGTGCAGTTGAAAAAGCGGTTGCCAATGCACAACCTTTAGGAGCTTCTGCAAGTGATAAATTAGGTTTAGGAATTATATCCGAACTTGGACATAGTACAAAGAATGCCGGTGATGATGATGGTGTAGCACAAGCTTATACTCATTACGGTGTTGTTACATTAGGTACAGATGGTAAAATTACCAGCAGTATTATAGATGCTTCCCAAGCAAATATCTCTTTCTCTAAAGAAGGAAAGATTACTTCTGATTTAGCTGCTTCTATCCAGACTAAGAATGAGTTAGGTGACGGATATGGTATGAGAGGCGCATCCAAAATCGGTAAAGAATGGAATGAACAGGCAAGAGCATTTGCAGATTACATTGTAGGAAAAGCAATGAACGACGTTACAAGCATTGCTATTAGTGAAAAAGGTGCACCTACTTCCGAAGATCTTACAGGATCTGTTACTGTTGGAATCGGCAGTTTCTTAACTGTAATTGAAAAAGCTTGTACAACTGCAAAATAATTTAATTAATTTGAGGCTGTCGCAAAACAATATTGTCATTCTGAGAGATTTCTTAGCTGGCATGGCTGAATTTCATACTCAGAAGGCTGTTTTGCAGCAGCCTTTTTAATGTGTATCAAGGGAGTTAATGAATTTGATAAAAAAACTAGTTACTATTTCCTTAATTTTAACTATTCTTATTACCACAACTTCTTGCAGTGTAAAAGAACAGAAAAAATATAGTGCTCAATTTCTAGAGCTTTTCAATACGATTACTGAGATTATTGCATACTCAGATTCAAAGGAGGACTTTTCTGCCTTTGCACAGCTTATATATGATAATTTAGAAGAATATCATAAGTTATATGATAAGTATAATAATTATGACGGTATTAATAATATAAAGACTATTAATGACAATGCCGGCATTAAACCTGTTAAAGTGGATCAAAGAATTATTGATTTATTGCTTTTTTCCAAGAACCAATATCAGCAATCGGAAGGCAAGGTGAATATTGCCATGGGCTCCGTACTGGAGATTTGGCATGAATACAGAGAAGACGGAATTAATAATCCGGAAACTGCCTCATTACCCCCTATGGAGCAATTAGAAGCTGCAAATATGCACACAGATATAGATAAACTAATTATTGATGAAGCTTCATCTACTGTTTATCTCTCAGATGCAAATATGAGACTGGATGTTGGGGCTATCGCTAAAGGCTATGCAACGGAACAGGTAAGCCAAATAGCCAAAAACAATGGTTATAAGAACTTTCTATTAAGTGTTGGCGGAAATGTCCGATCTATGGGAACAAAAGGGCCTAAAAAAGAACTTTGGAGTGTTGGAATTCAAAATCCCGATAAAACTTCTGAGAAAAAAAGCCTTTATACTCTAAGCTTAACCAATTTATCTTTGGTATCCAGCGGCAATTATGAACGTTATTATACTGTGAATGGAAAGGTTTATCACCATATTATTGATCCAGTAACGCTAATGCCTGCCGAATATTTTACATCCGTATCCATTGTATGTGAAGATTCCGGTTTGGCCGATGCATTATCCACCACCATTTACAACATGCCTTTAGAAGAAGGCAAAGCATTAATCGAAAGTTTGGAAGATGTTGAAGCTTTATGGGTACTCCCTAATGGTGAAATAAAATATTCAGAACATTTTGAAGAACTTATAAAGCAATAATAAGAGTACAAAATAGCCTAAGGAAGATTCTTATGCTCCTCTTTACCGTAAACAATTCTACAGTTTAAATTGTCTACCAATTGGGATGCATTACAAATTTATCTTCGTTAGGCTATTTTTTATTGTTGTAATGTATAAGTCTTAACTGTACTTATCTATACGTTTTATCTGTATTTTTTATCTGTACATTTTACTATACATTTTACCTGAACATTTTATCTGTATGTTTTTTCTGTACGTTTTTTCTGTACGTTTTATCTGTATGTTTTTCTGTATGTTTTATCTGTACATTTTTTCTATACGTTTTATCTGTATTTTTTATCTGTACATTTTATCTGTATGTTTTATCTGTAATGTTTTATCTGTAATGTTTTATCTGTAATGTTTTATCTGTAATGTTTTATCTGTACATTTTATCATAGCTTTACCTATAGTGTTTATCTGTACATTTTATCTACACTTTGATTTATAATACCTGCTATCTTTTTAATATTTTGCTTGCCAATGGAGCCCGCAGCATACTTGCAGTTGGCATATTCGAGCCTAACAGCGGATTAAGATAATATCTAAAGGCTTCAGTTACATTATTTCCTCTTTCATTGATAAAATTATCCGGCATCAGTTTGGTTTTAGCCGCCACCTCCAGTAAAGGTGCCATCTTATAATCAACAGAGTAGTCTCCGGTTCTATTGATAGTAATGGAACCATCTATATTATGCCATATAGCAAATTGAGCTGCCTTCTCCCCTACTTCTCTTGCTTCATGCTGGTCTACATCAGAAACACAACCCATAAAAGATCTCTGTAAATAGCCCAGGGTATCTGATCTTACCCTTTGAATGTTTAATTTCTGTTTTATTTGCTGAGTCAGAAGATCTCCTAATGCTCCTGTACCGGATAATTGCATATTTCCATGGGCATCTATTTCCTGATTAATTAACTTGGTAATAATGGGTATTCCATTTTCATCTTGAATGCCTTCCGAAACAGCAATGAGACATCTTCCGTATTTCTGATAAGTTTCATTTACATCATGTAGAAAATTATCCATAATAAAAGGTCTTTCCGGCAAATAAATTAAATGTGGTCCATCATCCGGGTACTTCCCCGCAATGGAAGAAGCTGCAGTCAAGAAGCCGGCATTTCTTCCCATAACAACACCGATGTGAACACCTGGTAAAGCACGATTATCTAAATTTAATCCAATAAATGCCTGTGCAACAAATCTGGCTGCTGAACCGTATCCCGGTGTATGATCATTCATCAATAAATCATTATCTATGGTCTTGGGAATATGAATAGCTCGGAATTCATAATCCGATTGTTCTGCCTGTTGATTTACAATTCTAACGGTATCAGCAGAGTCGTTTCCACCAATGTAGAAAAAATAACGTACGTCATGAGCTTTAAATACATGAAATATTTCTTTGCAATAGGCTTCATCCGGTTTTTCTCTCGTAGAAAATAAAGCGGAGGAAGGGGTGATTGCAACTTGTTCCAGATTATGTGTTGTCTCTTGAGTTAAATCAAGAAAATCTTCATTGATAATACCGGAAACCCCATTAATTGCTCCATATACCTTAGTTATTTGATTGAATTTTCTTGATTCCAGAACAACCCCAACCAATGATTGATTAATTACAGCCGTAGGGCCCCCACCCTGAGCTACAACAACTTTTCCTTCAAGCATCATATATAGCTACACTCCTTCGTTTATTTATAACTATTTCCATTCTATTTCCAGTGGGGCTATTTGTCAATTGAAAAAAATGATTTCCTAACAAAAACATATGGAATAAGCGGTTTTTTAACCTACATTGTAAATGTTTGAAATAGTTTTCCTATTGTGTATTTACTTTTAACTAAATTATTATAATATTTTTTGAACATTATAGAGTGAATTTACTACAAGCCACATTTGTGGAAAGAAATTCATAATCTGCCATACCCCGGCACCACTTAATTGATATTCGTTAATCAGACGGAATTTTGCTTCCATACTTCTTGCATCATCAAACCATACCACATGAGCAACACCTTCCGAATCTGTGTAATAAAAAAATGGTGTTTGTGCTACTTCATCAAATAATATGGTTGCTCCATACTGGACAGCACGTTCAATTGCTTCAACATTACTAATGGTTTGTGCCGCCGATTGACCTTTTATAAAAGGTAATTTCCAATCATAAGCATAATTGGGAATACCCATAAGAATTTTATTATTATCTATCTCTGTAATCCCATATTCCAATACACGGCGGATACTTGGTATAGGCGCTGTTGCCATAGGAGGCCCGTAGGTATAGCCCCATTCATATGTCATTAACAACACTTTGTCTGCTATCGCTCCAATGGCAGGATAATCATGTGCCTCGTATAAAAGACCTGGTTGTTCTGCCGAAACTTTAGGTGCCAACGCTACTGTTAAAAGAAGTCCTTCCGGCTCCAATCTGTTTTTTAAATTTCTGATAAATTGTATAAATAAGTCCTTGTCCCCAGGTAATACGAATTCAAAATCCACATCCATGCCCACATAATTTTTAGCTTTCATAGTTGCTACTAGATTATCAATTAATCGATTTTGTACTTCTGGATTGGTAAACATAGTATGAGCTAGTTCATTACTAAAATTTCCTTCCGGAGTCATAGGTGCAAGAACCAAAATAGGTCCTACACCATAGTCTCTGGCAGTTGCAATTAGTTCTTCATCATCAATGGGAATCAGTTCACCTGTTGGAGTAAATCCATATGCAAATAAGTACAAATACGTTAAAAAGGGAAGAGTTTTTCTTAAAACTGCACGATCAATAAAAGGATAAGCATAGCCTCCAATTACAATATTTCCTAGTTTGTTCCTTTCATCCACTTCTGCAAACTTAATCACTATTGTCTCTCCGGGAACTAAATAACCCAGCTCACCAATTCTAGGATTATTTTGCAGTATCTGATTGGGAGTTACTCCATAAGTTTCTGCTATCCCATATAAAGTATCTCCCGCTACTACGGTATGAATAACTTCTGCATGCTGAACTACTATACTCTGCCCTACCAATAGATTTTCCGGATTCGGCAGTTCATTATCAGTAATTAACCGTTCTGGCGTAACATCATATTGGTTCGCTATCGTAGTTATTGTCTCTCCTGGCTGTACTACATGTATAGTCATAAAGCCTCCATGCTTAAAAAGAAATTTTTATAATTAATATATGCACGTAAATAATGATGGTGAAGTGAAATGTCCAAAATATAAAATACTTACATAATCCGGCTTCTTTTGATAAACAATAATAGTAAATATAGATTTATTGCATTTTCCTAAAAATAAAGATTCATAATCCATTACGCATAATACTCAAAATAATATTACGGAGGTTTCTATGAACAAATCAAAAATAGAAAAACAACAACAGAAAAAGGAACTTGAGAATTTTAACAATGTTACTCATAAAACAAAAGTAGAGAATCAGAACCAGACCCATAATTCTGTAAAAGAAGGAATCGGACCCATCAATCAAAAAAAATAATTGCTATTCTTAATGTAGTATGTTAAAAAAAATCATGTTATAATACGAAAGAAAATAATAAATTCAAAAGTACTTATGTAAAGGAGATACAATTAATATGTACAGTTTTATGAATGATTACAGCGAAGGCGCTCATCCTCGTATACTGGAACTTTTGTCTAAATCGAATTATGAACAAAATACCGGGTATGGGGAAGATATACACAGTAACAAAGCAAAAGACTACATTAAGAAGCATTTAAGAAACGAAAATGTAGATATTCATTTTATACCTGGCGGTACCCAAACAAATCTTTTAGTTATATCCTCCTTCTTAAGACCTCATCAATGTATTATTGCAGCAGAAACCGGCCATGTGAATGTTCATGAAACAGGTGCTATAGAGGCAACCGGACACAAAGTAGTAACTGTTCCCTCCAAAGACGGGAAAGTCACTCTATCTGCTATTGAACAAGTTTTAAACTATCACACTGATGAGCATATGGTTCAGCCAAAAATGGTTTATATCTCTAATTCAACAGAATTAGGAACCATATATAAGAAAGAAGAATTGTCTGCTCTGCATCAAATCTGTAAATCAAAAGGATTATTATTATTTCTTGACGGTGCCCGTATAGGTTCTGCTTTGACCAGCAAACCAAATAATCTGGAATTACCTGATATTGCAGGTCTTGTTGATGTTTTTTACATAGGAGGTACCAAAAACGGTGCATTACTTGGAGAAGCATTAGTTATCTGCAATCAAAAATTAAAGGAAGATTTCCGTTACTTAATTAAACAAAGAGGAGCATTAATGGCCAAAGGCTTTGTAACCGGAATTCAGTTTGAAGCATTATTTCAAGATAACCTGTTTTTTGAATTAGGTTCACATGCAAACGAAATGGCTGATAAAATCGCTTTAATTTTAAAAGAATGCGGCTATTCCTTCTACACAGAACCATGTACCAACCAGCTGTTTCCGATCTTACCAAACAGCCTTTTAGAGAAATTATCAAAAGATTTCTTATTCTCCATACAATTCAAAGCTGATGACCAAAACACCGTCGTCAGATTCGTAACATCCTGGGCAACTACTTTGGAGAGTGTTGATGCTTTATCTAATTTCTTTATAAAGAATTCTAAATAAAAATTTAGTGTAGTAGGACGCTTTGCTCTGTAGTTTGTTGGAAATCAGAAAGTGCTCATTAAAGCTTTCATAATGACTCAATTT
>NZ_FOWD01000069.1 GCF_900115365.1 Anaerocolumna aminovalerica | reverse complement strand
TTGAAATTGAACAATAACAGATGTTGTATTGAAATTAATTATTTAATGGATATTTTTTTGCATTTTTAACCATTGAACAATAACAGATGTTGTATTGAAATAGGATTGTTTTTACTTGGTTAAAGTCTACCGATTGAAATTGAACAATAACAGATGTTGTATTGAAATACGAAGGATTGACTGGAAATGAATTTTTCTTTAATATTGAACAATAACAGATGTTGTATTGAAATCTTTCAAACATGCCAACATCTCCAACATCCTCTATCATTGAACAATAACAGATGTTGTATTGAAATGGTATTCCTGATTTTTGATAGCCACCACCCCATATCATTGAACAATAACAGATGTTGTATTGAAATGATAATTTGCGATTACTACCTCCGAATACATGGTGATTGAACAATAACAGATGTTGTATTGAAATGTAATTACTTCTGTTTCTTCTGATTTGTCATATTTATTGAACAATAACAGATGTTGTATTGAAATGGGATTACCGTAATAAAAGAGATGTATGGACCGTAATTGAACAATAACAGATGTTGTATTGAAATATTAAAAGAGTTGCAGAATACCGTATCCGGATTGATTGAACAATAACAGATGTTGTATTGAAATCCGCCCAAGAATTGTCCATTTTCAAGTTTAAGCCCATTGAACAATAACAGATGTTGTATTGAAATTCATATGGTTTTAACAATTTCCCAGTTTTCTTGGATTGAACAATAACAGATGTTGTATTGAAATTTTATACCAGAAGTCATATTCTTGAAGGCACCCGATTGAACAATAACGGATGTTGTATTGAAATGTAGAAGCGCCACACGAATACTTATTTGCACGTGTATTGAACAATAACAGATGTTGTATTGAAATCAAATGTGTCGCGATAAAGGCATATATGGTTGCGAATTGAACAATAACAGATGTTGTATTGAAATTTTACTGAACTAACGCTCGTTGTGCTATAGCCTGCTAATTGAACAATAACAGATGTTGTATTGAAATTCCCTTGTCAGGAATACTCCTGCATTATCAGTACCCATTGAACAATAACAGATGTTGTATTGAAATAGTGGACGACCGAAAGAAAAGGTTCTCCTGGTATATTGAGCAATAACAAATGTTGTATTGAAATACCAAGATGTTTCATCCCTACAGCCCTACAGGCAGAGCTAGATAGTTGAACAATAACAGGGTATTAATTAATAAAACGATATCAACGATATCAGATTCCTGAATAAAAAGGATATAGAATCCTTTTTGAATTAATTATAATCAGTAATACAGCTAAAGCAATGAATGAAACCAACTTGCTTCTATTAATAACCACCTTTATTTCCGAAACTTAGTCTATCATTGTTACAAGCCAACATATAATTAATATAACAAATCAATTGAGGCCATATATGATTATATATGTTGTACAATCCGGAGATACAGTGGATTCCATTGCTGCTAAATATGGTATATCAGTTACAAGGCTAATTCAGGAAAATGGATTAAGAAGACCTTACAACTTGGTAGTAGGGGATGCTTTGGTGATTCTTTACCCAGAAGTAATCCATACGGTTGTGGAAGGTGATACATTAGAAGGAATTGCTGCATCATATGGAATTTCTTTAATGGAATTACTCCGTAATAATTTTTTTCTTTCAGATAGAGAATATATTTACCCGGGAGAAGAATTAGTAATTAGTTATAAAGATCCTAAAATAGGAAACATATCAACCAATGGGTATACCTATCCCTTTATCAATAGAGATATATTAAGAAAGACACTGCCTTTCCTAACATATTTAACGATTTTTAATTATAAAATAACTGCACAGGGTAATTTAAATGACATAGATGACAGAGAAATAATACAAATAGCAAAAGCCTATGATGTAGCACCTATCATGTTAATATCCACGGTATCAGAAAGAGGAGAACAGGACCTTTCAATCCAACAAAATATATTGAATAATGAAGAGGCACAGGAAAATCTAATTAAGAATATTCTTTCTATGATGGAATCGAAAGGCTATTTGGGATTAAATATTGACTTTCAATATATTCATCCCTCAAACAGAGAGCGTTTTGTAGATTTTGTTAAACGAGTAACCAATGAGCTAAATGAAGAGGGATATTTTGTATTTGAAACCATTACGCCTAGCTCCTTTGAGGTAGAGACAGGAATCATTTACCAAGGTATTGATTATAAAGGTCTGGGAGAAGCAGCAAATGGTATTGTTCTTTTGTCTTATGCATGGGGATTCTCTTATGGACTTCCAATCGGTATTTTACCATTTGTAACAGTAAGAAAGTTAATAGACTATGCAGCCGCCCAAATACCTACTGATAGAATTACTATGGGAATACCAATTATAGGATATGTATGGCAGCTTCCCTATATTGAGGGTCAAACAAAGGCTAATGCCATCAGCCATGAGAATGCGGTAGAGCTGGCAGCAGAAGTTGGTGCAACAATTCAATATGATGATGTTTCCCAAACCTCATATTTTCATTATGTAAAAACATATGAGTATCTGGTATTATTTAAAGATGCCAGAGGTATTGATGGTATACTTAATTTAATGAATGAATATAATTTTCATGGTATAGCAGTTTGGAATATCATGAGCTTTTTTGCACAAATGTGGCTAATTATTAACAGCAGGTATAACATTAATAGATTGACCTTTTGAATAGATAAACTATATTATAAACCACTGTATATGAGTGTCTAAGACTTGTTGAGGAAATTGATACCACATATTGCATTTTCAGAAAGTAAATGTAAAGATGTGGTTTCGGTTCTTATCTCAAAGAGCTTATGACACTCAAATCATTTTATAAAATAGAACTTTTTATTGAAAAAAGAATAGTTTGCGTATATAATTTCATTATTATTAAAAGGTAATGTATAATTAATAAAATTTTATAATAGCTGCTCAGATTTATTACTCCTTTGGCGGTTTAATTTTTGTAATTATTTGTATAATTATACAGTGATATGATTGCCTTGGGATTAATGTAGCCAGTATAAAATTAAGGAGGTACTACACCAATGAAAAAGAGACTTTTAACAAACAAATTTGGATTTAATTCCATTCGTTCGAAACTTATGGTGATTTTATCTTGTATGTCTATTTTATCCATCGGAGCAGTAGGTATAGCTAACTATATCAATTCTTACAACATGCTTTATGAAGAATTAAAAATTACAAGTACTCAATCCGTTGAACAAGTGGATAAATTAGTGAGTAATTATTTTATTGGATTAGAAAGACAAGCAAGTATTCTTACAAGCCTTCCCTCTGCAAGAGAAATATCGTATAAAACCAGTTCTTCTAAAATCCCAGAGGTAAGTCCGGAGGATAATTTATTAAAAACGTTAGAACAAGTAAAAGAACAAGATTCCGATATTTTGGCGGTTTATTATTCAACACCTGATAAAAGAACAATCATTTACCCTGCAGCAGATTTAACAGGATTTGATCCCACAACCAGACCGTGGTATATGGCTGCTGTGGATAATAAGGAAAAAGCAGTATGGTCTGAACCTTATATTGATGAAACATCTAAAGATATGACAATAACTGTTTCAAGAGCAATGGTTGAAAATGATACTATTATTGGTGTATTTGGTATTGATATTAATTTAGGACAGTTTTCAGAAACTTTGTCAGAATTCCATATAGGTAACCAGGGACATGTTTTTCTGTTTCATCCTAATGGAACTTTAATAAGTCACCCGGATGCTGCCTTGATAGGAACAGATGCAATTACAAAACTTAGTATATGGGAAGATATTTCTAAAAAAGAAGAAGGTTTTTCGGATTACATAGATGAAGGGGCCAGACATTTTGGTGTATTCCAAACAAACAAAATAACAGGCTGGAAAAGCATTGCATCTTTGCCGGAAGGCGAGTTGTTAACGGATATAAGGAATGTAATGTATAGTACCCTATCAATAGGATTAGTTATAATTATTCTAACAGTAATCATTTCATTTGTTATCAGTAGATACATTTCTAAAAATGTGAAAAAATTAGAAAGTGGATTTAGTAAGGCATCAGAGGGAGATCTAACAGCAAATATCATAATTGCTTCTAAAGATGAATTTGGAGAATTGGCAAATAACTTTAATCTCATGATGAAAAGAATAAGAGGATTAATGGAAAAAGTAAAAGACTCTTCATTCATTATAGACGAAACCTCTGAATCCATCTTTCAGATGACAAAAGAAACAAGTAATGCATTAAATGAAATTGCAGCCACTGTACAAGAAGTAGCAAAGGGCAGTCAGGAACAAGCTGCAGATATAGACAGCAATTCACAAAACATTGGTGAACTGGCCAATTTATTGGAGGCTGTTGCAAATTCTACCATAGAGGTAGGGAATTTATCAAACAGTACGAAAGAATTAGGAAACAAAGGTTTGGAACAGGTTGGGATTCTAGTTGATAAAACAGAAAAAACAGGCCAATCTTCTAATAAAGTAAATGAAATAATCTTTCATATGAAAGAGGCTGCTGAGAAAATCAATGTAATTACAGATACAATTAATCAGATTGCATCTCAAACAAATCTTTTGGCATTAAATGCTGCTATTGAGGCTGCAAGAGCAGGAGAGGCAGGCAGAGGTTTTTCTGTTGTTGCAGATGAAATAAGAATACTGGCAGAGCAATCTTCCAAAGCAACACAAAATATTAGTAATCTAATATCCAATATGAACCATAAAACCAATGAGGCGGTTACAGCAATGAATGATACAAAACAGGTCATAGGGGAACAGATTTTATCCGTTGAATCTACAAAAAGTATTTTTAATGAAATTCTTAATTCTTTATGTGATTTAAATGATAGAGTTCAGGAAATTGAAGCATCTACAATGGAAATCAATCATCAAAAAGACAGCATAGTAGATCATACACAAAACATATCCTCTGTTTCTGAGGAAATCAGTGCAAGCACAGAAGAAGTGTCAGCTTCAACGGAAGAGGTTACAGCCACCACTACTACATTTGTAGAATATTCTGAAAATTTAAAAGAACTTTCACAGGATTTAATAAAACAGATTAATCAATTTAAATTTTAAGAGAGACTAGAGTTTTTCAAGGATTTGGTGAAGTTAGTTTCATTATATTGAGTATGTAGCCAGAGATTTATTCTAAATAAGGGGTTGCTGCAAGAGAGAATAGGATGATATTGTGATTCGTATCTGAAAACAATCATTTTGCAGCAGCCCCTGCTTATTTATTATAATTCGATGGAATGCAAAGCAGCCCGTTTGGCATGTAGAAAGGTAGTATCAAAAAGCGGGATATTGGTATCACTTTGATGTACTAATAATCCAATCTCGGTACAGCCTAGTATAACACCCTGTGCCCCTTTTTTAGACAGTCTATCTATAATATCTATATAAATCATTTTCGATTCTTCTAAAATAATACCCCGGCATAATTCATCATAAATAATAGTATTAACTTTAGTAATATCATCAGTGTCTGGAATTAAAACCTCTATACCTTTGGTAATTAACTTTGATTTGTAGAAGTCTTGCTCCATTGTATATTTAGTGCCCAGCAAAGCAACCTTATGAATATTCTGTTTAATCAGTTCATCTGCTGTTACTTCTGCGATATGCAAAATAGGAATGTGAATCCCAACTTGAATCTGGTCAATTACCTTGTGCATGGTATTGGTACATATAATAATAAAATCTGCACCGGCTTTTTCTAAACTTTCTGCTGCTTTAGCAAGAATGCTGCCGCTTCTTTCCCAATCACCATTTGCTTGACATTCCTCTATTTCTGCAAAGTCTACACTGTATAACAAACATTTTGCAGAATGTAACCCTCCAAGTTCCTCTTTGATAACCGTATTTATTATCTGATAATAAGTAGCGGTGCTTTCCCAGCTCATTCCACCAATTAAGCCTATTGTTTTCATCATACTTCCTCCAATCATTTGTATAGCTTACAATCATAATAATATATAACCTTTCATCGGACAACATTTAATTAAAACTTATGAACTTAAATCATTGTATTATTGATAATTATATGGTAGAATTTTCTTAGAAATTTGAAAGAGGTGCTGAAATGAGCAAATAATCTATGTTAATAACAAATATGTTTTTAATAGCTCCTTTAAGGAGTGTATTTTTGTTACCAAATATAGATTATCAAATAAGTGCCTATTAGAAATTATATTATGTATGAATTATTATATAAAATAAATATTAATTTTGTATAATAAGAATTATTTTATATAGTAAGAATTTTCTGTTCTTTTATATAGGTTTCTTTTTGTAATCATTTGGTGACAAATGATTATTTTTTGTATTCAAGGAGGAAGACAGATTATGAAGAACAAGAAAACAGCAATATTATTATTTGATTTGTTTAGCAATTATGAATTAAGTGTAGCATTATCAATTTTAAGCCAGGGAAAGAAGCAATTTGATTTTTTCGGTTTAAAAGATGAGGTTATTAGTGAAGAAGATTTGCACGCAAAATGTACTAAAATACTTGAAGAGATTGTAATAGAGGAATATGACTCTTTACTTATACCAGGATGTATGGATTTGGAAGATATAATCTCTTCAGAAAGAATTTTAAATTTCTTAAGAAAATTTGATTCCAAAGATATGATCATTGCCAGTATATCAAGCTCACCAATATTGCTTTTAAAAGCCGGAATGTTAGAAAACAGGAGATTTATGGCTGGGGTAATAAAAGAAGAATTAGTAGATGAAGGATTTACAATGGAACAAATGAAAAACATGGTTGATATAAAAGAGTTAAGAGAGAACTATGATGATATTGGACCATATATTGTAGATGATAATATATTAACCTCCGTAGGCTGTAATTTTATACAGTTTGGAATACAATTTGGAAAAATGTTATCTTTGGATTTCCAACCTGGATGGTATGGAGTAAACTTATAATTAGATGGAATAAAAGAACTGGAGGTAATTTTACGCTCCAGTTCTTTTATCATTATCTAATCTGCCAGTTCCTCCCACAGAACCAGCAATTCTTCCAGTCTGTTTTCAATATCCTTCTTTTCCTTATTCAATTCCATCAATTTAGATACATTGGTATAAACTTCTTCCTTGGTAAGAAGCTCATCAATCTCTTCATTACGTGTCTCTAACTGATGAATTTCATCTTCCGTCTTCTTTAATTCATTTTGGCGTTTACGAATTCTGGCTTGTTCTTCCTTTTGCTGTTTCCAGTCTAATTTGCCTTCAGATTCTTCTGTAGCTGAGGGAACAGCAGCAGATGCCTTCGCATTCGTCAGATTTCCTTGTATTATATCAATGCCACGGATATTGTTTGTTATAGTGCTATTTAAGGAAAGATTTGAATTACTTAGATATGCTCTTTCAACTTCCTCTTTTTTCTCCAGATAATAATCATAATTCCCGATATAGTTTAACAAGTTTTGTTTTGTTAAGTCTAAGATTCTAGTAGCCGTTTTGTTAATGAAATATCGGTCGTGGGATACATATAAAACCGTACCGGTATAATTGTTAAGAGCATTCTCCAGTATTTCTTTTGATGTAATATCCAGATGGTTGGTTGGTTCGTCCAGGATTAGAAAATTAGCTTCCGATAACATAAGCTTTGCAAGAGATACACGTCCCCGCTCTCCACCGCTTAAATCCTTAATACGTTTGAATACATCATCATTGGTAAATAAAAAGGCAGCCAGTACATTACGGATAGAGGTGTTATCCATATGAGGATAGGTATCCTGCAATTCATCGAATAAGGTTTTATCGGAATCTAACACATTATGTTCCTGGTCGTAGTAACCCACTCTTACTTTAGAACCTAATTTAATTTCACCGGAATCTGGCTCAAGAAGACGATTGATCATTTTAAGTATAGTCGTCTTTCCGGTACCGTTATTACCGATAATAGCAACCCGTTCACCACGTTTGATATCAAAGTGAATATGTTCAAATAAAGTAAGGGTATCAAAGGATTTACTTAGATCCTCTACCGCTAATACATCATTTCCGCTAATAACCCGTGGTTCAAGGCGAATGGACATTTGGGATTCCTGAAGTATTGGCTTATCTATACGTTCAATTTTGTCCAGCATTTTTTCCCGGCTTTCCGCTCTGCGGATGGATTTCTCACGATTAAAGGATCTTAATTTAGTAATGACGTCTTCCTGATGTTTAATTTCTCTTTGCTGATTTAAATAATGTTTTAAAAGGGTCTCCCTTTGGAAGGCTTTCTTCTCTGCATAGGCAGAATAGTTTCCTTCAAAGGCAGTTGCTTTTGTATTCTCTATTTCTACGATTTTGGATACTACTTTATTAAGGAAGTAACGGTCATGGGCAATGACTACAACTGCACCATTATAATTTAATAAGAAATTTTCCAGCCAGGCAATGGATTCCATGTCCAAATGATTGGTAGGCTCATCTAAGAGAATTAAGTCCGGTGTACTTAGAAGTAATTTACCAAGTGCCACTCTGGTCTTTTGACCTCCTGACAAGGTGGATACTTTTTTACTAAAGTCTTCTTCAGTAAATCCAAGACCCTTTAAAACACCAATTAATTCACTTTTATAAGAATAACCATTCTTTAATTCGAATTCATGAGTTAACCGGGTATATGTGTTTAATAATTGATTTAGTTCATTTCCGGTAACATTTTTCATTTCCTGCTCAATTTTGCGGATTGAATTATCTAAGTCGATTACATCCTGTTTTACGGTCAGGATTTCGTCATAAATGGTATTCTCCGATGAAAAGGCCTGATGCTGGGCAAGGTATCCTACAGAACAGCCTTTTGCAAAGATTACTTCTCCTGCATCTGCTGCCAGTTCACCCATAATAATTTTAAAAAGGGTTGACTTACCAGCGCCATTTATACCTACAATAGCGGCTTTTTCACGGTCATTTATATGAAAAGAAACACTGTCTAAAATCTGAGTGGTTCCAAAACTTTTACTAATGTTATTACATGCTAATATCATAATTACACCCATTCTTTGTTATACTAAAAAACAAGGTATTCTTATATGAAGAATAACCTGCCATAAGATATATTGTAACATATGAAAAATGTTTCGTAAAGCAACTTAACGACAAAAAAGTACATCTAAAAAAGCAAAGTGTTTTCAATTTGACAATTTTATATCAATCCCATATAATATAATTTAGTAAAGTGGGATAGATGTAAGATTTACACAGGTTAAGGAGGAACTGGCGGTGCAAGAGAAGGAAATTTCATTAGCGGTAATTAAAAGATTACCAAGGTACTATAGATATTTGGGTGAATTACTGGAGAATGATGTAGTTCGGATTTCTTCCAAAGAATTAAGTGAGAGAATGAAAGTAACTGCTTCCCAGATCAGACAGGATTTAAATAATTTTGGTGGATTTGGACAGCAGGGTTATGGGTATAATGTAGAATATTTATATACTGAGATAGGTAAAATTCTTGGTTTAGATAGAAAGTATAATATTATTATCATCGGTGCCGGTAACTTAGGTCAAGCCTTATCAAACTATACTGATTTTGAAAGACGGGGCTTCTATGTTACTGGAATTTTTGATACGAACCCCAGATTAGAGGGAATCTCCATTCGTGGAATTG
Organism: Anaerocolumna aminovalerica; assembly: GCF_900115365.1. GTDB lineage: Bacteria > Bacillota > Clostridia > Lachnospirales > Lachnospiraceae > Anaerocolumna > Anaerocolumna aminovalerica. Next base: position 1,786 of record NZ_FOWD01000069.1, on the reverse strand, counting down.
AAATCCAGATGATAGAGAATCTGGAGAAATTTGTTAAAAACAATCCAGTCCATATTGCTGTATTAACCTTACCAAGATTAAAGGCTCCCCAAGTAGCAAAAGAAGTAGTAGGGTTAGGAATAAAGGCTATATGGAATTTTGCGCCAGTTGACTTAAACCTTCCCCCTGACGTCATTGTTGAAAATGTACATTTAGCAGAAAGCTTAATGAGATTGTCTTACGATTTAAAGGCAAGTGAAGATAATACTAAACCTTTTGAAAAAGAAGCCGATAATAAAAACAAAGGCAACTAATCTAATTACATTCAGTAAGGCTAAAGGGAAGGAAGTATGGAATGCGTTTGCGTGAGGGGCTTAATTTTCACAAAGTATTTAAAGGAAAGAAAATACCTATTCTAACATTAGATGAAAGATGGCATGAATTATTTCCGCAGTATGAAAAACCGAATCATATTAAAGAAATAGAATATGAATTAAATGAATTATTAAAACGACAGGGCAAGTTAGTCAATGACATGAAAGAACTAAAGGGTCTGAAGTCGCAGCTTATGAAAGAAATCCTAAACAATATGGAAGCCAGTGAAGAGGTATCCAAGAATATAAGTTATAAGGTATTAGATAAAAACCCTAAATACATTAAAGAAATTAGTGAAAAGATGGCAGATATGGAAGAAGAATTAGCAAACATTCCATATCTCATCAAAGAAACTAATGAAAAACTGATTATAGAAAGCGCCAAAATCTGGTATTACCTTTTGGAGAAAAATAACCGGGAAATTAATGAAATCGGTCAATGGGTTGATAAAGTCCGCAATGAACTGAAAGAAAAAATTTTACAAAAGCAGGATATGGAAACAGAAAATAATCAAATTTATTCTTATATGCATGATTTGCTGGGGCCGGATTTGACACAGGTTTTAGATGAAGCATTTAAACCTGACAATGAATAGATGGGAGTCACCATGATTGTTGGTATCGGTACAGATTTAATAGAGATAGACCGTGTAGTAAAAGTATGTGAAAAAGAGGCATTTCAGATAAAATATTTCACTCCGCAAGAAATAAGCCTTTGCAAAACAGAACCAAAGAAATTCGCAGATAACTTTGCAGTAAAAGAGGCAGTTTCAAAAGTATTTGGAACTGGATTTGGGAAAATTGCTCCTATTGAAATAGAAGTTTTACGGGATCCTTTAGGAAAACCATATGTAAATCTGTATGGAAATGCAAAAGAAATGGCTTGTTCCATGAATATGAGCAGAGTATGGGTTTCCATTACTAATACAAATAAATATGTAAGTGCTTTTGCCGTAGGTGAAAGTACTTCATAATGAATCCAATTGGATTTCATTTTGAAATTCTCAATTCATTATCTGAAACATTGTAAGACTATCATAAATAAAATATAAAAGGGCTCTTTGTCAAGTTTAGGGGTGGGATTCTCTGAATCCTGCTCCATTACTGTATTTAGAACCATTTTTATGTTTGTGTCTATAATTCCTGTTTTTGGGCATGCCAAATAAGCCTCTTCATTTTCATTTTTTGTCGTCCAGTTATCATCAGATAGAGCAATGAATAATTCTTGTCCGAAAACGCTTAAAGTTACGGACTCCAAAAGATATTCTTTTAAGTACCTTGATTTTGTTATTATAGCCTTCCGTAGGGCCGTTGGTATATTTATATTTAAAGGCATTCAAAATTCCTTCAGACCAGTTCCTGTATGTCTTTGCACATTCTTCAAATTCAGGAATTCCAGATTTCTCAGCAGTTTTCACCCAGTCCCAGAAAGA
>NZ_FOWD01000070.1 GCF_900115365.1 Anaerocolumna aminovalerica | reverse complement strand
ATTTGAAGAATGTGCAAAGACATACAGGAACTGGTCTGAAGGAATTTTGAATGCCTTTAAATATAAATATACCAACGGCCCTACGGAAGGCTATAATAACAAAATCAAGGTACTTAAAAGAATATCTTTTGGAGTCCGTAACTTTAAGCGTTTTCGGACAAGAATTATTCATTGCTCTATCTGATGATAACTGGACGACAAAAAATGAAAATGAAGAGGCTTATTTGGCATGCCCAAAAACAGGAATTATAGACACAAACATAAAAATGGTTCTAAATACAGTAATGGAGCAGGATTCAGAGAATCCCACCCCAAAACTTGACAAAGAGCCCAAAAAAAGACAAGCAAAATTACTTGTCTGGCAGTGTACTTGTCTTTTTTATTAAAAATACTTTTTATTTCCCCATAGATTACTTTTTTTTAAATCCACATATTCATTATAAGCCCGCTCTAATATCTGCTTTTCATTAGAAAATTTAAGCATATGATATGCTTCATGGAACTTGTAATATCCAGAGTCCATAAAGTATTCTTCCCGTTGTGGTTTGCTGTAATAGCTATCAGACATCATTAGATACCAATGAACATCCTTTATTACTGTATTCTGTGGCGTACTGAATGTATATTGACTTTTACCAATATATTTTATAATAGACGCATCCGCTCCTGTTTCTTCTTTCACTTCACGGATGGCGGTCTCCTTATATTCTTCTCCTTCCTCCACAGTCCCCTTAGGTAGAACCCAGCCTTCATACTTATTCTTATAGTTCTTATACAGTAGTAAAATCTTTCCTCTGAAAATAACTACACCTCCACAGCTCGTTGCCTCAATCATCGCAATTCCTCCTGTATTGTGGTGTGTCGACTTATCTAAAAATCATTATATTTCATTTTTTATAAAAGTTCAACTAAAATTTATGCATTTCGCACAAACCACATAAAAAGAACCTGGCTTACTTATTAAAATAGGCATCAAATATCTTAGATGCAATAGGGACAGCATAGCGGCTTCCTGTTCCCGAACTTTCCACTATGATACTTACAACAATTTCTGGCTTTTCTGCCGGTGCAAATCCTACAAACCAGGAATGTGCAGGCTTCCCTTCCTGATGTTCTGCAGATCCGGTTTTTCCTGCTGCCGTATACTTCTTGCCTCTTAAGGCACCTGCCGTTCCTGTTTTAACCGTTTCTGACATGTACTCCGTTAATATCTGTGCTTCTTCCGGAGTCATAAGTGTTTTATAAATTTCAGGCATATATTTCTTTACTACTGTTCCATTCACATTTTCAACATAATCAACTGCATAAGGTTTCATAAGAACTCCACCATTTGCTATGGCGGCTGTAATCAAGGCACTATGCAACGGTGTTATTTGTGTCTTTCCCTGACCGATTGCCGTTTGAGGCATCTCATTTATATTGGAGGAGCCTGATACTACAAAGCGGCTTGGATTATAAACTAAATTTGTAGGAAGGTTGGAGTTAAACAAAAATGTATCACAAAGTTCACGAAAGGATTTCATATTAATTTGGATACCCATATTTGCAAAAGAAGTATTGCAGGATTCCGAAAAAGATTTTTTAATATCTACTTCTCCATGCTTTTCATTACCATAACAGTGAATTTTAACACTATTAAAAACAGCTTCCCCAGTACAATTATACTTATAATCTTTATAGTTTGGGTTTTCTCTCATATACTGTAGTACGGTTAATATTTTGAAAATGGAACCTGGTGGATATAGCCCCTGGGTTGCCCGGTTTATTAATGCAGAATTATTCTCTTTATCTTCTACTAATTTTTCCCACATATTACTGATTTCATTAGGATCATAATCGGGTTTCGAAACCATGGCAAGAATTTTACCGGAAGAAGGTTCCATCACTACTATAGCGCCTTTATAATTGCCTAAAGCATCATAAGCAATCTCCTGTAGTTTCGAATCCAATGTAGTTACTACATTATCCCCAATATTCTTTTCACCGGATAGATCATTAAACACTTTAACAAATGCATTGTCGTTGGAAGTTAATAGGTGAAAATTTTCTATGGATTCTATCCCGGTTTTTCCTTTAAAAAACCGTCCTACTATATGGGAATACAGATTTTTATAAGGATAAAGCCTTGTTTCATTTCCTTTTTCATCTACAACGGTTTCCGCTAATGTTACTCCATCTGCAGATAGGATCTTTCCTCTTATTACATGCTCTGCCAAAAGATCTTGACGCTTGTTATAAGGGTTATTAATTACCTCATTGCTTCTTGCAATCATAAAATATGAAAAATATCCGATTACAAGCATAAATAATCCCACAAATACATAAGTAATATGAATAATCTCTCTATTTTTCCCATCTTTCTTAGCCCCGTCTTCTTTCAGCTCTTCTTCACGGTAGGCATCGGTATGATCTTGATTTCCCATATTTTCTTCGGATTTTTTTTTCTGAAAAGGAATCGATTTATGATTTTTTGGTTTTTTTAGTTTTTCTTCTCTTCTTCTCAATTTTCTCATTCCTATCTTGATTCATTATAAATAATCCCTGTATGATACTGAACATGATTACACTGCTTAATATAGAAGTTCCTCCATAACTGACTAAGGGCAAAGTAACTCCCGTAGACGGAATGAATTTTGTAACTCCTCCGATTGCTAAAAATACCTGGAACAGATACAAGGCACTTAACCCTAAGGCCAGCAATTTATAAAATAACTCCTGTATTTTCATTGCTATAGTAACAAACATTAAAAAGCAGCTTATACAAATTAAAATTAATAATATTGCAAAGAAGCCACCCATTTCTTCTGATATGGCAGAAAAAATAAAATCACTGTCTACAACCGGTATGCTGGTCGGAAGTCCCTGATATAAGCCCATACCAAACCATCCTCCTGTACCTATGGCAAACAAGGATTGGGATACCTGATATCCCTCATTATCAATTAATTTCCATGGGTCTTTCCAAGCCATCACACGAACCCGTACGTGATTGAACATATGATATGCCAAGTAAGAAGCAACACTTCCGGCTCCAAGTCCGGCAAAAAAATACAAGGGCTGTGAAGTGGCAATATACAGCATAATCAAATAAGTAATAAAAAATATTAAGGCTCCGCCCAGATCTTTTTCTAATACTAATATCAATACATGAGCCGCCGCTAACACCGTAACTACTGCCACATATTTAAAATCCCTTCTTTTTGACAACAAAGAAGCTATGGAAAAAACAAAAATGATTTTAACAAATTCAGAGGGCTGGAAAGTAAATCCTTTTATGGATATCCAGTTGGTTGCTCCATAATTGGAAACTCCAAAAAATAAAACAGATAATAATACTACAATTCCAAGTCCCCCAAATACCCAGCCAAAATCCTGTAGTTTTTTTAATTTCTCTATTATTATTGGTATAACAATGCAAAATACCACAGATAACGTTGCAATAGCAAACTGCTTCATAGCCTTGTCAAAATGCAAACGTGTAAGCATTATATATCCGATGGTTAATAATAACATCATATGGTTTAATAAAAACTTAGAGATGTTGCTATAAACCCAAGGGTAGATAGAAAAGATTACAAGCATTGCAACCACTTGTGCAATATATAACCCTGCAACCTTAAAACTACCGGTATTTAAAAACAAAACCAAATAGCTAACAAAGTGAAACAGATATATGATATGTTTCATCTTCCTATAAATTCTATCCTTTTTATCTCTGTCTGCCAAACTAAAAACGCGAAAAGCATAATAGGTATAAAAAGCTATAAAAACAATATTCAGATACTTTGATATTTGAGTGAATAAATTAATCAAACTAGCTCCGCCTCACTTTATTCTATACCTCTTTTAAAATGCCCTCTGGTATAATTTTCAATTTCTTCAACATGATTATTATATACATATTTTTGTATAAAAGATTGAATCACCTTACCGGTTTCCTCCGGTGTTTCAAAAGTAAAATTCAATCGAATATTTTTAGGTTCAATGCTAAGTACCTGTTCTTTATAATTTAATAAAGATAGGCATTGGCTATTATAAATAGTATTATAGCATTCCCTGCAATGTCTTTTCACTTGGAAGTTTTTATCAAATCGATCCATTAATTCTATCTTGTCCGTATTTGGTAAGCAGCAAGGTTCATCACTTGTTTTGTTATAATTCTTATTATTCCTGCCGGAAGAAGTCTTTGCCAGACATTGAGCAGAGACCATTAATGGTATCTTTCCATATACAATTATATCATTGTAAATTCCGTTTAATTCCTTTAATTCTGAATAATTCAACTCAACAGGAGCCGTTAATTTCACAACTCCTAAATCCCTCCAAAATGCAGCTGCCTGCCGGTTCATTACGTATAAGTTATAGTCAGTAATAAGGTCTTTACCTGATTGTGTTACATTCATAACAGAATGTATAAACTGGTACTCCTCTAAGTTTCGTAAAATATAACCATCTATAGTATTATCTTCCAATATATTTTTATTCTGCCTGTATAATTCATAAGTTGTTTTTCTAAAAATATGTGGGAGTATAATATAACATTTTTTGTTGCTTTCTTTTACTATCTTAGTCAATTTCAGCAAATCCTGAAATGGTACTATATCACTATCCATATATACAGCAGTTACTTCCGGGTAACTGCAGGCTACGGATAACTGGTTTTTATCAAAAACAGATACACTGATGCCCATATTGTTCATTCCATTGTTTTTGCTGCATTTCACAACACCAAAAATTTCTTTCGGTTCATGTTCTGCTATTCTTCTATATTGACTGGTTATGGCTTCAGATAATGCCTCTATTCCCTGACGCCTTAATTCGTTTAATTTTTGTACCGGTATAAAAGGATTTCCTTTTATACTAATCTGCAGATCTCTAAGAACATAAGATGTTTCTCTTGTTTTCATAATCTGTTTACGAATCTTATCCTCTGTCATTGGTTGATTCATCGCAGCTTCTATTATGTCTCCATTAACTCTGACATGAATATTTCCGTAATTTAACTCTAATATAATCGGTTCACCTGTGTCAATGATTACTTTTCCGGTAATCGGCATTTTCACTTCTTCTTTTAAATAATCCTCACCTAACTGATCCAATAAAAAATTATTTTTTGTCCGGTAGACTAAAAAACCAGGTTTAACCGGTGAACCTTTTCCCAGATTGACGGAATATATATTACCGGCTTTTTCGCTGTTTTTCACAGTAAACTCATATAGTTTTTCATCCTCACGTATTTCTAAAATATCTTGTGGATTAATATTCTGGATAAGCTGTATCTGTGCTTTACCCCCATTTACGCTCTTTACTTTTCCTACATGAACACCACTGTGGTTGGGGCGGCTTAAAGATATCATATTTCGTCCATTTCTATTTACAAAGTATCCTTGTGAAAAACCACCCCGATTATACAGATCCTGCAATAACAGAATATCTTCATTTAATTCCTCTTTGTGATCCTGCATATAACTTTCATATTTTTCTTTACCAAATTCCAGATACCTGTCCACATATTTACGGTACATATAGGTAACACCGGCAGCATATTCGGGGCGTTTCATTCTTCCTTCAATCTTAAAGGAATCTATGCCTGCTTCTATTAGCTCCGGTATCATATCTATGGTACTGATGTCTTTGGGGCTAAGTACGTATTTATCTTTATCTGAATTTAGAGCCTTGTTATCACCTTTTAGCTGGTATGGCATTCTGCATGGTTGTGCACATCTTCCTCTGTTACCGCTTCTGCCCCCAAACATACTGCTCATCAGACATTGACCGGAATAGCAATAACAAAGTGCTCCATGAACAAAAGTTTCGATTTCTAAATCGGTGCCCTTACGAATGTTTTTAATTTCTTCCAAGCCTAATTCTCTGCTGGTGACCAGCCTTGTTAATCCCATTTGTTTTAGCACATTGGCACCCTCTGCCATGGTAAGAGTCATCTGGGTACTTCCATGTATATCCAGACCAGGAAAATGTTCATGGATAAAATGCAAAACACCTGTATCCTGTACAATCACCGCATCGATTCCCTGTTCATAATATTTTACTAAATAATCATATAATTCATGTTCCAATTCTTTGTTCTTAAGCAGGGTATTCACAGTTAAGTATATTTTGGTATCGTGTATATGAGCATAATCTATGGCCTGAAGCATAAGTTCTTCGGTTAAGTTATCCGCATATGCCCTTGCACCAAATTTAGCACCCCCAATATATACCGCATCACAGGATGCATTAATTGCCGCCTTTAAACTATCCATAGAACCGGCCGGAGCCAGTATTTCAATTTTTCTCATAAATTACACCCATTGCATATCACATCTGATTACAGATGTGATACTGCCTAAATAAATAGGTTGAAAGAATCGTCTTGTGGCAACCTTTCTTTCCATTTTTTCTTTCAACCTTTCAGATACAGCGATGATGAAGAAGTTCAAAATGGGAATTCCTATGGATTCTCATTTTGTGTTCTACCAGTGTGAAGATGCTTTTCTTTCACACTTACACCTTTCGAATTTATAAAAATCCGCCTAGTAAGACATACAACGGTCTTCTATGCGGATTTGGTGCTACAAACGATTTTTATCTGTTAATTCCGTTTCTAAACGGATGATTTTCTTTTGCGCTTCGTTAAGCTCATCTTTTAAACTTTGCACTTCTTTTTCTTTTGCTTCCAATTTCGTTTGAATGGAGATTAATTCATGTTTTAAATTAAATATTTCTTTACTGCTATTTTCATTCTCAGTTTCTAAGTCTTTAATCTGATTACGTATCTTAAAATAATCATCCGCTATATTAATCTCTAATAAAATACTCTTCATTTCAGAATCCAGCATCTTATAAAAATCTTTTTTCTTAAACTCTGAATATTTATTGTTAATATAGGATGCAATCTTATGCAGATACTCTTCACTTTCATAACCTAGCAAATTGTACCGCTTATTATTAATAATCACTTCAATATCATTCATCTTATTCATAATGGACTCCCGAATTTTCCCGGGTACCCCCTCTCAGAGTTAATATAAGAAATACAGGTTCAGACACTTGATAACATATATTATAAACCAAGTTTTTCTCTTATACAAGCTTTTCTTGCCGCAAACCAAAATGCTTGTAAGCCACGTCTGAAACTACCCTGCCTCTTGGAGTCCGAAGAATCAGGCCTGTTTGTACCAGATAAGGTTCATACACTTCTTCAATGGTTCCGGAATCTTCTCCAATGGTCGTAGCTATGGTTTCTATTCCAACAGGCCCTCCGTCAAATTTATTAATCATGGTAAATAAAATTTCACGATCTGTATTATCAAGACCTAACTTGTCCACTTCCAGCAAATCAAGGGCAAAGTCAGCAATTTCTTTTGTTATTACGCCATCATATTTTACTTGAGCAAAATCCCTGACTCTTTTTAATAGGCGATTTGCCAGACGAGGTGTTCCTCTGGATCTTCTTGCAAGTTCCAATGCACCGTCTTCTTCTATTTTTACCTGGAATACATCAGAAGAGCGGCAAATAATTTCTTTTAGTTCTTCTACCGTATAAAATTCCAATCGATTTACTACACCGAATCGATCTCTTAAAGGCGGTGTTAACATACCTGCCCTTGTTGTTGCACCTACCAAAGTAAACTTAGGTAAATCCAGCCGAATGGATTTTGCGGAAGACCCTTTACCAATAACAATATCAATTGCAAAATCCTCCATAGCAGGATACAACAATTCTTCCACCTGCCTGTTCAGCCGGTGAATTTCATCTACAAAAAGTACGTCTCCTTCTTGCAGATTATTTAGGATAGCCGCCATTTCCCCCGGTTTTTCTATAGCCGGTCCTGAGGTAACCTTCATATTCACATCCATTTCATTGGCAATAATACCTGCCAATGTAGTTTTACCAAGACCGGGAGGTCCATAAAATAACACGTGATCCAAAGATTCCATTCTTTGTTTTGCAGCTTCTATGTACACCTTTAAATTCCCCTTGGCTTTTGTCTGACCGATATAGTCATCCAGCTTCTGAGGCCTTAAGGTATTATCTACTTTTTTATCTTCATCTGTTAAATCTGTTGTAATAATTCTTTTTCCCATTCTTACAGCACCTTTATATTAAAAATTTTAAGCTCTTCTTTAGGATATCTTCTGAAGACATATCTTCCGAAACATCAATATTTCTTACAACCTTGGCAGCATCTGTCTTCGAATAACCAAGAACCACTAAAGCCTGGATAGCTTCATGACGAATGTTTGCAATTGTCGAACCGGTGCTTGCCCCTTTTCCTTGTTCATTCATTTGATTCATCAGTTTTTGCTCAAAGGCATCTTCTAACTTTATTTTATCCTTTAATTCAATAATCATCTTACTTGCTGTTTTATTGCCGATTCCGGGAGCTTTTGAAATGGTTTTTGCATCATCGGATAATATGGCAAATCGTAAATCATCAGGGGTAATAGCAGATAAAATCCCAAGTGCACCCTTTGGACCGATTCCACTAACAGTAATTAATAGCTTAAACATATTCAAATCATCTTCTGTTAAAAATCCAAATAATCCAATGGCATCTTCACGAACATGCATATATGTATATATCTTAATGGCATTTCCTATTCTCGGCAAATCTTCTAAGGAAGATAAGGGCATTTTTATTTCATAGCCTATATTACCTGTTTCTAAAATTATGCCTTCCTCACACACTTTTACAAGTTCACCTTTTATATATGAAATCATACAGTCTGCTCCTATGTACAACCGGTTATATTTAAAGGCACAGCAACACCCATATGCTTTTCTTTAATATAACTAAGGTATTTATTTTATACTTTTTTCAATTATAGACTTCTAAAAAATCCTTGTAAAAAACTTGAGTTCATGGGTCTTTCCAAGGATTTTTTAGTAAGTTTTAATAGATTAGTATTGTATCCATTATACCGATAAAGCCTAAAATAATCAAGGCATTAAAAACAAACGTTTGCCTAAAGCTACATTAAGGTAGAAAACAGATTTAAAAATGGTTGATAAACTTTTAACTGCCAAGGCCTGTTTTTCCAATCAATATAGGATATTTCCTGACTTTCATTTATTGTTTTTAGAAAATCATCTTTAATTACCTGAATCACATCTTTATTGCACATCCACAGACCGCATTCGTAATGAAGGTAAAAGCTGCGGTAGTCCATATTAATGGTTCCAATAATACCACAATCTTCATTAATAATTGTTTTCGCATGAATAAATCCTGGAGTATATTCGTAAATCTTTACTCCTCCTTCTAATAACCTTCCGTAATTATAATTGGTTAAAATCTTTACATGTTTTTTATCCGGTATAAAAGGTGTTATGATTCTTACATCTACACCGCTCTTTGCAGCAGTAATAAGTGCTTGTTTCATATCATCCTCTATAATCAGATATGGAGTAGTAATATAAATGAATTTCTTCGCATAGGTTATAATTTGCTTATAAATATTTTCAATAGGATTGTTGGGATGGTTAACCGGACCGTCTGAAACCACATGGCAATACACATCATTTTTCTTAAACACTTTGGTAGGACGGTAAAGGTTATAATCAATAACCTGATTAGGATTACAGATTTCCCACATCTGCAGAAAAGTAACTGTTAACCCCCAAATCGCGTCTCCTTCCACACGTACCGCATTGTCTTTCCATGTACCAAAACGATGGACCAAATTTACATATTCATCAGCCAGATTCATTCCTCCGGTATATCCAATATTTCCATCAATAACAATTATCTTCTGGTGGCTTCTATAATTCATATATAACTTGTCTGTATATTTATGGATAGGGTTAAAAACACCTATTTGAAAGCCTTCCGCCTCTAAATTTCTTCTAAAATTCTTTGGGGTTCTTAAAGTAGCACCAAAGTCATCATACATAAACTTAACTTCAACGCCTTCTTTGATTTTACCCAGCAGCAGTTCATGAATTTTCCTCCAAAGAACACCGTCTGCAATAATAAAGAAGTTAATCAAAATAAATTTTTCTGCCTTTTGAATATCTTTAAAAATAGCTTCAAAGACATCTTCTCCCATAGGATAATAACTTATATGATTATTTTTAAATAAGGGAAATTGTTGAGACTCCAAATATCTTGACATCCTGCTTTTTGTAGGATATTTCTTTTCATATTCCTGTGCCAGTTCCGGATTATAATGATAATATTGATTACCATGGTTTAATTTTGCCAGAACTTTTTTCTCAATTTTCTTTTTTGATCCGGTCTTTCCCCACAAGGCATACATGATATGTCCTGTTATAGGCAGAATCAAAACAATGCAAATCCACCCCAACTTAAAGGAAGGGCTTCTATTATCATTTACTAAACCAATAGTAATAAATATACTGCCTATTTCAATTAACATATAAATATATATAGTTGATTCACTAAGCCAGTATGTAAGCAAAAGAATCAAAGCAAATTGAATCAGCACCAATAATCCCACTAACATAAATCGCAATGCACCACTAAAATAACTTTTTGATGTGCCTATCAAATCATCATTCAGTATATTGCTCACAATATCACCCCTTTTAATTCTTTCTTTCTTTTGTAAACTTTCTCTAGATTCTTTCAAAACATACTCCCTTTTTAAATTAGTACTGCTCCAGTAAAAGCCTTTACGTTTTCTTTGCTTTTCAATCACGATCTCTATATTTTCTTTCAGGACTTTCTCTATATTATCCAATAATTCTGTTAATTTATAACTGAAAAGTTTATTTTTTAAAAAATGAAATCGGTAAAAGAGCAAATCTCACCTCTATCTTACCATATTTATGTAATATTATATACTGCTATTCTATATAAATTTTTGCATTTAATAATATCGCCACTAGACTTTTCAGACAAACAATGACATTTATTTTAATATATGATATATTAAAAACGTAATGAGGAAAATGCAAGCTTGCTTGAATTTTCAGAGTGGAGTGCCAAGATCATGAACAAGCTTTTTTGTTCATGATATATTAAAAACGTAATG
>NZ_FOWD01000071.1 GCF_900115365.1 Anaerocolumna aminovalerica | reverse complement strand
TCCTTGTATGATGTATTTAGTATCAAATACATCAATACTCTCCTTTCTTTTTCAACTTTGATATAATCAACTTTAACACTGTGGACTTTTTATTTTATCCTATAGCTTAGACTATTTAAAGGAGTGTATTGCCACAGTTTTATCTGAATCATTTATAGTTGGATAAGCCTCTGAGCTTTCATGTCACGCAAGTTTATGATGATAAAACTAGGTGGAATTACCACAGTGATTAACTTACAAAGGAGTTGATTTTCATGATCTATGTTGGCATTGATATTGCCAAGCAAAACCATGTCGCATCAGTTATGAATTCTGATGGTGAAATACTTTTGCAGCCTTTTGGTTTTACGAATGACCACTCTGGTTTTCAAAAGTTGCTTAATAACATTTCTTCCTTTGATACAGAAAACCTTCTTATCGGTATGGAATCCACTGCTCACTATGCGGAAAATCTTACGTATTTTCTTTTCCAAAGAGGTTTTCATATCTGTATTATTAATCCAATTCAAACTGCTACTCTTAGAAAAACAAACATTCGTAAAACGAAAAATGACCGTGTGGATACTTACTTAATAATCAAAGCTTTAATTATGAATAAGTACCGTCTTTTTACTCAACGCGACTTGGAATCTTTAAAATTAAAAAACCTTTGCCGCTTCCGCCAGAAACTTATGAAGGCGAGGACAAAGGTTAAAATTCAACTTGTAACTTATGTGGATCAACTATTCCCAGAACTCCAGTATTTCTTTAAATCTGGTATTCACGGAAAAGCCTGCTATGCTCTTCTTAAAGAATGTTCAAATCCCGACAAGATTGCAAAAATGCATCTCACAAGGTTAACAAACCTTCTATCAAAGTCCTCACACGGACACTTTAAACAGTCTACTGCTGTACATTTAAAAGAGCTTGCATCGCAATCTGTCGGTATAAAAAATGATACCTTATCTTTGCAGATTTTGCAATCCATAAATCAAATCGAATTATTTACCAACCAACTTGAAGAAGTCGAAAATGCCATTAATGAGATTATGAATCATATGGATTCTGTTATCAAAACAATCCCTGGTATTGGGAACCTCAATGGCGCTATGATTATCGGTGAAATTGGTGATATTCAACGATTTGAAAAACCATGCCAACTTTTGGCTTATGCGGGTCTTGATCCTTCTATATATCAATCCGGTAACTTTACCGCATCAAGAACTCGTATGTCAAAACGTGGCTCCAAACTTCTTCGCTATGCTCTAATAAATGCTGCATGGCAAACTACCTTAATTAACAAAACTTTCAAAGAGTACTATGACTTAAAAGTTTCTCAGGGACGTGGTCATTACAATGCCCTAGGTCATGTTGCACATAAACTTGTTCGTGTCATACATAAAATGATGACTGATAATGTTGCATTTAATTTAGCTTAGTCCAGCCTACTATATTCAGTTTTTATTCAAAGCACCTTTTTAGATGCTTTGGTTGCTATACACTTTTTTAGTCCACAAAATAAATGGAATATTTTTTAATTAACTATTGACTATTCATAGTTGGTCTCCTTTATAATAAAGTTTATATAACTATTATAACATAAATTAGAAAATAGCTAAAGTAATTGTTAAAAATGTCCAACAATAGGTATATATGGAAGTTAAATTCCATGTATTATAATAATAAGAGGGCTATATTAAATTTAAGGGGGTAATTAATAATGAGAATGGAAAAATATATAAAAAAAATAACTACTTTAGTAGTTGTTAGTGTTTTATTCTTGACACCAAATATGTCAGTTAAAGCATCCGAAATCAAACCAGTTAATGATAATAAAGTTGTAATAACTGAATTTGATGTTTATAAAAAACTAAATGAAGAAATGAAAAGCCAACGTACAGAATCAGAGAATACTATAAATACTATAGATACTATAGATACTGATGATACTTCAAGCGTTGACTTTTCAAAACTATCTGAAGAAGAAATATATTTTATTGAAAATTATGTAGAAATATTTACACAGAAAATATTTGAGCTACAAGAATTAACAGAAGAAGAATTAAAAGAATTTAATTATACTGATTCACAAATTGAAGCAATTAAATCATTTACTGGAGATCCAAACCAAATTAGTGCTGCTTCTTCAAGTTGTGAAGTATATGGTGACTTTAATTCTTATTATACCTCAGCATATGGGACAAATGCAGAGCTAATCGTGGCATTTAGATGGAATGGTATTCCGTTTGGATCATTCCCAGATATTTTTGCAGTAACATGGTCAGCGCCACTTAATGCTTCTAGCATATCTGGATATGCAGGGTATACAAAAAGATATGGCGATTATGAACATATAACAACTAGACCTTCAACTAAATCTACTGGGATATATGCAGAATCTATGACTTTTGATGTGAGTATATTTAAAAATAATGAACAATATCTCCTTACGGGCGGAACATTAATTGTTAATTTAAAAGCAAATTCTGAAGTGAGAGATGCAGGAGCTTACTTTGCGTATGGATCTTCTTATTTATCTTTAAGTCCTAGTATTAGCGTAACTGGAGATTTAAGCTTTTCGTTCAGTATGGGAGTAGATACTTTAGATTCAGCTCGATGCTATCATTAAAGCACTTTAAAAAGTAACCAAAAGAATTATAGCCCAATTATTATTATATGATAAACAACCACAAATATTCACGATAATATTAAATTACCGTGAATATTTGTGGTTATATTTATATCATACGAAAATGGACATAGTCACAAGGTGCATAGTTAAGTTCATCTATTATTTTATCATACCGATATATCCAGCGATCACTAACACCGGCATAATCTGCAATTTCATTACTCTTGGCACAAGAATGTATCATATAGGCAATTGATGCATTTCTTATATCCTGTAAAGTATATGGCTTATCAATTTCAGCTTTTAATAGAGCATTTTTTAGTAAAGTTTCTAAGCTTCTAACCCTTAAGACACTATTTTTTTTATTATAGAAAAGATATTCCCTTTCTCCGGTATGATTAACATAACGTACTAATAAAGACATTACATCATCCGGAACTTTAATTAGCCTTTCTCTACCCTGCTGCCGTAAGATAATATAACCACGATTCTTACCATCTAGTGCTATTTTTTTAGGAGTTAGGGAACAAACTTCAGAATGCTGTAAGTGCACATCTAAATATAAAAGAAAGTACTACAAACAGCATTTCGTTAGGGTCCTTGACAGTAAAGAATATAAGATTTCTGATGACTTATATTGTTATGAGTTTTTAAATATTGCAAATCATGAGCATTCTATTATTTAAATTACTTTTTCTAAAATTAGTGTAAAAGATTTTAACTATGATTCAACTCGATTTTATAAATACATATAATTCCATTTATAAATACTTAAAATAAGACCGATAGCACATCAAACTAACGGTGTTATTTTATTTAATTTTTGAATTCGCTAATGAGTGAAAAAAATCTACCTGAATTTTACGGGTGGTATGATTACTATAGAAGTTCTTACATAAAACATAAGTAAGTATAACTAAAACAAGCACAAATCATATAGTCCCAAATATATTATTATATATTATTTCTTTACCTCAAGGAGGATTACATGAAGAAATTCAAAATGGTTGCGCTTATGATGCTTGTTTTCATATTAATTACTGGATTAAGTGCATGTAAAAAGGATAGTAACTTAATAAAGGTACAATTAAATGAAGTAGCACATTCCGTGTTTTATGCACCTCAGTACGTAGCAATCGAATTAGGATATTTTAAAGAGGAAGGCCTGGATGTTAAGCTGGTAAATGGACTTGGAGCCGATAAAACTATGACAGCAGTGTTAAGCGGAGAAGCAGATATAGGATTTATGGGAGCGGAGGCATCCATCTATGTTTATAACGAAGGCGCAGAAGATTATGTGGTTAACTTTGCTCAACTGACTCAACGTGCAGGTAACTTTTTAGTATCCAAAGATGTTAATGAAGATTTCTCATGGGAAAATGTAAAGGGAAAAACGGTTATTGGAGGCAGAGCCGGCGGTATGCCACAAATGGTGTTTGAATACATTTTGAAAAAACAAGGTATTGATCCCAAAAAAGATTTAACTATTATTCAGAATATTGACTTTGGTTTAACTTCTCAGGCATTTATGGCCGGTACCGGTGATTATACCATCGAATTCGAACCAAGTGCCAATGCCATTGAAAAAGAAGGGGCAGGTAAAGTTGTGGCTTCCCTTGGTGTAGAAAGCGGTAAAGTTCCTTATACTGCTTATGCAGCAAGAAAGAGCTATATTGAGAAGAATCCTGAAATAATTCAGAAGTTCACCAATGCCATTCAAAAGGGCATGGATTATGTACAAACACATACTCCGGAAGAAATTGCAAAAGTCATTGCACCCCAATTCAAGGAAACAGATTTAAAGACTGTGACTGCCATTGTAAAGAGATATTATGATCAGGATACATGGAAAGACAATGTAATCTTTGAAGAAGAAAGTCTTAACTTATTACAGAACATATTAGGAGAAGCAGGAGAATTATCAGCAAAAGTACCTTATAAAGATTTGATTACAAGGGAATTTGCTGAAAATGCTTATAAGAAATAATTAAAGGTAAAAACGAATCAGGATAGTAAGAAGTACAGGATTCATAGGTTAAATTGCTTCATAATTATTATAACTTAACCATAAAATAAAGTGGCTATACCTATGGTAAAAGCCACTTTATATATATCATTGTTTATAAACTTAGCTAAACTTTAAATTATTTCTCATCTGATTCAGAATCTTCTGTAGTTGAACTTGCCAGAGTTTCACCTGCTATTTCGTCATCGTTATCAATGAAATCATCATCGAAGTCATCATCAAAATCGTCATCAAAGTCTTCCAGATAATCTGGGGTTAAGTATCTGTATACTGCATAGGCGATTCCTGCAACCGCAGCAACTGCACCTATTACAGCTAGAATAACCAGTAAAGTATTGGTGTCCTTTTTCTTTTCTTTTTTATGAAGAAAATCACCAAGTTTAGCCGCGCTTAACAATTCTTCAAATTTATTATTCATACAAACACATCCTTTCGTAGTAAATGAATTCTTTTTTATTATACCACAATAACATGTTTTTTACTATAGATTTTCTGGAAAATGAAAGAATTCTTACATTTTTTATACTTTTTTTAGTTTTGCAAAAGAAGCCAGCATCTTTTTTATACCGGATTTTTCAAAATTTACAGTTACTTCATAGTCTTTTCCCCCGGCATTGATATTAGTTACCGTACCGGTACCGAATTTAATATGTTCCACGGTATCACCAACACCGTAGTCTAGGGTACCCATATTCTTGCCTACAATATCTTTTGGAACTGTAGTAATATATGGTTTATCAAATAAGGTACTACCTAAATTGTTAGATGGAGCTGAGCTATTACCGGTATGTGGCTGAAAACGATTGGATGGTGTAACTCCTGCTGGTCTTAATCGATCATTTACTCCATTATTTAAGCTGGTATAAGAATTACTCCTTAAGGAATCCGTTTTAAATGGATTTCGTTCCATTGTAAGTAAAAATCTTGGTATTTCGTTTATAAAACGGGAAGGTCTGTTAAACTGGGTTTCACCCCGAACCATTCGTATGGAAGCGGCACTCAGTACCAGACGCTTCATGGCACGGGTTATACCAACATAACATAATCTTCGTTCTTCCTCAATTTCGGATTCCGGATCATCGGCATGTATGGACATATAACTTGGAAAAATACCCTCCTCCATACCACATAAGTAAACATAAGGGAACTCTAGACCTTTTGCACTATGTAAAGTCATTAGTATAACCTGATTGTTATCTTCATTTAAATTATCGATATCAGATACTAACGCAACTTCTTCCAGGAAACCGCTAAGAGTTGGTTCTTCTTCCGCATTCTCTACATAAGCAGCAATTTTACTTTTTAATTCACCGATATTTTCAATACGGTCTTCTGCATCATCTATATTCTGACTTTCCAGATCTTCCATATAGCCGGTAGCCTCTAATATTTCATCAAATAAATCTGTAAGTGAATATTCAGGGGAAGAAAGCTTTGATTTCAGTATTTCAATTAAGCTTACAAATGGCGAAATTTTAGAAGCCATTCTGCCTAGAGTTGGAATATAATCTGCTTGTTTTAAGGCTTCATAAAAGCTAAGATTATTCTTCTGTGCATAATTGTCTACTTTATCTAAGGTTGCTAAACCAATTCCCCTTTTTGGAACATTAATAATCCTCTTCACTGCTATACTGTCTAAACCGTTATCAATGGTTTTTAAATAAGCAAGTAAGTCTTTGATTTCTTTTCTGGAATAGAAGTTAATGCTTCCGATGATTTTATAAGGTACATTTCTTAACACTAATTTTTCTTCAAAAGCACGGGATTGAGCATTAGTCCTATAAAGTATGGCAAATTCATTATAGTCGGCCTTACCCTGGGACACCATATGAGCAATTTCATTTACAATATGATCAGCTTCTTCATAATCACGGTCGAATTGGGTAAAAGAGATAGCGTCCCCTTCTTCATTATCCGTCCATAAGGACTTGTCCTTTCTTCCCACATTATTGCTGATTACCTCATTGGCTGCTTCCAGAATACGTTTGGTGGAACGATAATTCTGCTCTAATTTAATTACTTTGGCAGTTGGATATTCCTTTTCAAAGTTTAGAATATTGTAAATATTGGCTCCTCTGAACTTATAGATGGACTGATCATCATCACCAACTACGCATAAGTTATGTTCCCGTACTCCTTCTTCGTTTATTCCATTGGCTAAAAGGCTGATTAATTTAAACTGGGCAGTATTGGTATCTTGATATTCATCGACCATAATATATTGGAAGCGTTTTTGATAATAAGTCAAGGCTTCTTTGCTGCTTTGAAATAATTCTACGGTTTTATAGATCAAATCATCAAAATCCAAAGCATTATTATTTTTTAAACGCTTTTGATATTCTTTATAAGCTTCTGCAAACTTTCTTTTGGTAAAATCACCAACTGCCCTTAATTCATATTCTTCCGGTGAAATCAATTCATCTTTTGCAGAAGATATAACAGATAGAAGAGTCCGTTCTTTCAGATTCTTTGTATCAATATCTAAGTGTTTACATACTTCTTTCATTAATGACTTTTGGTCATCGCTATCATAGATGGTAAAGCTTCTATCATAACCAATCAAATCAATCCAACGTCTTAAAATCCGAACACAGGTGGAGTGGAAGGTACTGACCCAGATATTCTCGGAACCATACCCAACAATCTTATCCACACGTTCCCGCATTTCATTAGCGGCTTTATTGGTAAAGGTTAGAGCCAGTATATTCCAAGGGTTTACATCTCTATATTCCATTAGATAGGCTATTCTGTGAGTTAAAACTCTTGTTTTTCCTGAGCCTGCTCCGGCTAAAATAAGCAATGGGCCCTTATCATGTTCCACTGCTCTTCGCTGTTCTTTATTCAAGGTATCATATATACTCATAATTTCCTCCTGGTTCTGAGAAATCTTGCTTTTCACAGAATCATGTATCTATATTTACTGCAAACATATGTTTAATTATAGCACGAATATAAAGTTCATTCAACCTTATTATCAGTGCAATCATTGTCATTGTCATTGTCATCGTTATCATTTTTATTTGCAGCCTCAATTCTCTCACGTTGGGCTAAAAAGGTTCCCAAAGAATCTCCAATCTGGGAAAAAACAGATGACAGTACATCCAGCTCTTCATTTGATTTGTCTTTTGCTATGGCAATAGATACCGCAGAAACAAAAATAACTAATTCCTCTGGACTAAACGAATTCACCTCCATTTTTATTATATGTAAAAAAGGTAAAAGGATGATACCTTAAAGTCGGAATGGTAAGTTCTTTTATAATTATGAATTTAGAATCGAATTTAGTTTACATCTAGTTTTAAATACTATATAATGACATAAAGAGGTGATTTTCATGGAGAATAACAATGAAGAATACTTAAAGAGCATATTTGACTGCTTTAAGAAATTGGATTATATTAATCCGGATGAAATTCCTAATATTGACTTATATATGGATCAGGTAACTACATTTATGGATGAGCATCTGCAAGCTTCCAAACGTTATAGTGAAGATAAGCTGCTTACCAAAACAATGATTAACAATTATACGAAAAATAATTTGTTGCCTTCTCCCAATAAGAAAAAATATTCAAAAGAGCATATGCTTTTATTGATTTTTATATATTATTTTAAGAATATCCTATCCATTAGCGACATTCAAAGTATTTTTAACCCTCTTACCGAAAAGTATTATGGTGAAAAATCAGACATCGGATTGGAAACAATCTATAAAGAAGTATTTAAAAATCAGAATGAACAAATCGATGCTTTGGTTAAAGATGTTATAAGGAAATATAACAAATCCCGAGAATCTTTTCCGGATGCCCAACCGGAAGAAGACAGAGAGTTTTTGAAAACATTTTCTTTTATATGTATGCTAAGTTTTGACGTATATATTAAGAAGCAGATGATTGAGAAAATTATTGATGATACTTTAACGGATAAAGCGAAAGAGGAGAAGAAAGAGAAAAAGGAAACATAAGAAGGGTTCAAACTGCAACAAGGCTTTAATGCAATAATAGTATATGAGAAAATATAAAGGTTTGAAAAAAGAATTATAAGATTTGATGTAGAAAAATAATAAAATATTTTAAAAAGCAATAAAAGTTTGATATAAGAAAGCAAAAAGCGTAAAAATGGTAACACAAACAATATTACAGTAAAAAATAAAAGTAGACATAAAAAATGGCTATTGAAACAGTCTCTGCTTAACAGGAGATTTGTTTTCAATAGCCTGTTTTGTTAGATAAAATACAATAAATACTATTGTATGTAATTACGTATTCTTTCTTCAGCGGCTTGTTGAGTAATTAAATGTCTGCTATTCTTCATTCTCAGGTTTATCATTCATTCTTGCAAATACCATATCGTAGCCATCATTACCATAATTTAAAGAACGGTTAACCCTGCTGATGGTAGCTGTAGATGCTCCAGTTTGTTCCGCAATTTCTAAATAAGTTTTGTGATTGCGAAGCATACGTGCAACTTCAAAACGTTGTGATAAGGATAACAATTCATTGACGGTACAAATATCTTCAAAGAAGGTGTAGCATTCTTCCCTACTTTTTAAACTTAATATTGCGTCAAATAAATAGTTTACAGAATCCGTTCTTATGTTTTTACTCATAATTTAAATCTCCTCATCTCCTGTTATGTGATCATGTACGAATAACCATAAGGTATATGGTGAAATTCTACCTACATTTTAACACGATGAAGTTTTAAAGTAAAGCATTTTTGCAGAAAAAATAATTAAAAAAATATAAATTATTGTAAAATAAAATTTACTATTGAGAGTAAAAAATATAATATTGGGAAATTAAATTTATAAGGAGGAGGTAGTAATTGCCCCATTCTAGAATAAAGGATATGTAAATTTGGTAAATATGAGGTGAGATTAAGTAAAAAAGTAAAAAGTTATGTCTCCCTGATAATAAAAGCCATGCCAAATAAAGATTGAAGTAGTAATTACCTTATTCTAAGAATAAAGGATATGTAAATTGATAAATATGAGGTGAAATTGAACAAAAAAGTTATGTCATCCTGATAATAAAAGCTATGCCAAATAAAGATGGAAGTAGTAATTACCTTATTCTAGGAATAAAGGATATGTAAATTGACAAATATGAGGTGAAATTGAACAAAAAAGTTATGTCATCCTGATAATAAAAGCTATGCCAAATAAAGATGGAATTACTTATTCTAAGAATAAAGGATATGTAAATTAACAAATATGAGGTAAAATTGAACAAAAAAGTTATGTCATCCTGATAATAAAAGCTATGCCAAATAAAGATGGAATTACTTATTCTAAGAATAAAGGATATGTAAATTGACAAATATGAGGTGAAATTGAACAAAAAAGTTATGTCACCCTGATAATAAAAGCTATGACAAATAAAGATGGAATTACTTATTCTAAGAATAAAGGATATGTAAATTAACAAATATGAGGTAAAATTGAACAAAAAAGTTATGTCATCCTGATAATAAAAGCTATGCCAAATAAAGATGGAATTACTTATTCTAAGAATAAAGGATATGTAAATTGACAAATATGAGGTGAAATTGAACAAAAAAGTTATGTCATCCTGATAATAAAAGCTATGCCAAATAAAGATGGAATTACTTATTCTAAGAATAAAGGATATGTAAATTAACAAATATGAGGTAAAATTGAACAAAAAAGTTATGTCATCCTGATAATAAAAGCTATGCCAAATAAAGATGGAAGTAGTAATTACCCTATTTTAAAAATAAAGGATATGTAAATTTGAAAAATATGAAGTGAGATTGAACAAAAAAGTTATGTCATTCAGATAATAAAAGCTATGCCAAATAAGGAGGGAAGTAGAATTATCCCATTCTAGAATAAAGGATATTTAAATTTTTAAATATGAAGTGAGATTGAGCTGAAAAAGTTAAATCATTCTAATAATAAAAGCTATGTCAGTACATAACCTGGGAATAAAAAATATGTCATTCTGAGCGTGAAATCAGTTATGTTTAAGTAAAGAATCTCATTATGATAGAGAAATTCTCTGATTTTTGCTCAGAATGGGGTGTATCCCCAAGTTTGTGTAAACCTTCAAACTGATGTAAAATAAAATTACTCAGTTTGGAGGTTTATTTTATGGCGAAAAGAAGAAGGAACGAGTCTCCCGAAAGACAGGCTCTACGTGAAATGGTTAATGGATACCTGAAAGAAAATCCTGTTAAAAATGGAACAGATGTCAATGCTCTCATGAGAGAAATGATGTCTGTTATCCTGGAGGGAAGTCTGGACGGAGAAATGGATGAGGAATTAGGTTACTCAAAGTATGATTTTCGAAACAAAGAAACAGATAATAGCAGAAATGGTTATAACACAAAAACATTA
>NZ_FOWD01000072.1 GCF_900115365.1 Anaerocolumna aminovalerica | reverse complement strand
AACATGTGTATGTGATCTTTACAACACTCTGCTTCAATTATTTCTATCCCTTTCCTTTTACACAACATACTCAATATGTTCGCTACATCTTGTTTTATTTGTCCATATACTATCTGTCTCCTGTATTTTGGCGCAAAAACAAGATGGTATTTACATTCCCACTTCGTGTGTGATAAACTATTCTTATCCATTTTGGATACCTCCTATGCTATTTTTGTGTGGTTGGCGAACCTACACTTAGTATAACATAGGAGGTTTTTAAACTTGAAGCTAAAGCTAATTGGGAACACACCTGCATAGCAGGTGGTTTATTTTTATTGTGACACAAATAAATAACCTGCCACAATGTAGTGGCAGGCTAATTAAAGTGTAATAACCTATTTATTAAATTGGATTAATATTTATTAATAAGTTTCTTTTTTACATTTATCACAGAAGATATTTACTTGAACACAAAATTCTTCTTCCTTACGTTCTTTTTTACAATCATCTTCTTTTTTCTTTTCCTTTTTATCTTCATCACAAAAGATGTTTACCTGAACACAAAAATCTTCTTCCTTACGTTCTTTTTTACAATCATCTTCTTTTTTCTTTTTATCTTCATCACAGAAAATATTTACTTGAACACAAAATTCGTTTTCTTTAGGTTTATTTTCTTTTTTCTTCTCTTCCCTACAATCGTAGTCTGAATTGTACATATACATTAAAACCCCTCCTTTCTTTCTAGTGATACTATATTATATTTCAATTTCGACATAATGTTACAAAATAGAACTCTAATTTTAATTTTTCTATTAATTCATTATTAGCGTATCAATTCAACTAATGATTAACCAAATTAGTTAAGCGGAATAAAATAGATAGATGATAAATTTTGAGAGGGTTTACTTTGGGTTATTATATAAATGTAGAACCGGATGTAAGTGTCTATGTGGAAGATTTGAATCCAAAAGGAAGAGAAACATTTGTATTCTTACACGGATGGCCCGGCAGCCATGAATTATTTGAATACCAATTTAATCAACTGGCTATGAATAACTATCGCTGTATAGGATTAGACCAGAGAGGTTTTGGAAAATCAGATAGACCCTTAAACGGTTATGACTATGACCGGCTTTCAGATGATGTTAGAATTGTAATGAACCAGTTGGATTTAAGAGATGTTACATTAGTTGGCCATTCAACAGGAGGCGCTATTGCAATAAGATATATGGCAAGACATAAAGGTTTTGGAGTGTCAAAATTAGTATTATGTGCCGCAGCCGCTCCAAGTCTAGTACAGCGCCCTTATTTTCCTTATGGTCAGACGAAAGAAACCGTTTTGGAAATTATTAATAATACCTTAAATGACCGCCCAAAAATGCTTCGGGGATTTTCAGATATCTTTTTCTTCCAAAATGTCAGTGACCCATTAAAAGACTGGTTTTTTAAATTGGGATTGGAAGCAGCCGGTTGGTCTACAGCAGCTATTGCTAACACCTGGCTGGATGAAGAACAATTATTCTTTGATATGAAAGAAATAAATGTACCAACATTAATACTTCATGGCATCCATGATGCCGTTTGTTTCTTCCCATTAGCAGAAGCCCAGAATAAAGGAATTAGAAATTCTAAACTTATTCCCTTTAATAACAGCGGTCATGCGCTGTTTTATGAAGAACGGGACAAATTTAATCAAGCATTAATGCAGTTTATAGATGAAAAAATATAATCATATACAGCATCAAATAATACAGAAAACATCTTTATCATAGTACCTAAGGTAAAAGAATTCCTCCGCCAATAAAAGAGCTGAGAGAATTTTAAAAACTAACAATAATCCAGATAAATAAACGGCTGTATTTACTATGCTTCTTTCAATTGTAATGTAATTTCCAAAAATTATACTGCAATCAGAAGAAGCATATTTTTTACTCCAATTTTAAAGCAATTTCATTTAATACCCAAAATAGTCGTCCACAATTAATACTTTTATTCTTCCTTTAATAAACTGCCCGGTTATTGTGACAAAATCATTACAAATTCGCTTGGGGCTGCTACAGTTAACACAATATCCAATCTTGGTGCAAGGAGTATCTTTATTTAACCTTTTTGCATCAAGTGGGGCAGCATATTGTCTTACCCTTATTTGTGCCTCATCTAAATCCTTAACAATTTTATTAATCCCAGCAATAATAATGACTTGTTTCGGTCCGTACAGCATAGGCGCTACCCGGCTCCCATTACCATCTATATTATATAATTCACCATTTTCCGTTATTGCATTGGTGCTGCATAAAAAGGAATCAGCTGAAAAATTTTTAATATAAATTTCTTTTTTATCTTCACTAGTTAACCCCTCTTTAAATTTGTCTAAAAATTCAAATTTTCCACTTCTCAAAAAATCGATTACTCCTGTTTCAAAAAGAGTAATCGAGTCACCTACTCCAACAATTGAACCTTCTATTATTAATTCATTCAATTCTAATAATAACTGTTCCTTATCTTTAATAAAATACCCTTCCATATTACGTCTATTAAGATTCTTTATTATTCTTTCAACTTGTTTCTCTCTATACCAAGCAATATTATTATCCATATGCTAAAACCTCCGGCTCATAAGTTAAAATCAAAGTTAAGTTAATTTTTCAAAATTGATACTACCATAACCGGAAACGCAAATCAATGGAACATAATAAAAAGTTAGCTCATTAAAGCAAGATTTGCCTAAATATGTTCACACCAACGAGAATATTGGATGTTGTAATTCTTGTTTCATAGGAATTCCATAGTTCCAGTATAATAGCAATCTTAAGACATAAAAAAACACTATTAGGACTTTATCAGATAGACCAACTATTCTAGCCATGGTATAATGAACTAAGGTTACTACATTTTATGAAGAGGTGTTTTAAATGAATAAAAGCCCATTATCAAACAAATTATTGTGGGGATTGACCCCTTTCGCGCTTTTTGCTATATCCTATTGGTAATTTATTTACATCCATATAAATCATTATACAAAGAATTAAGTAAAACACCTTCATAATCCTGCCCCAATTCCCAGATCATTGCTCCTCCCAGTCCTTTATCCTTTATATATTTAGCTTTCCATCCAATGGATTCTTCATCATCATAAGAAATAAAAGTAGAACCGTTAAATAGCCAAGGAACTTTTGACTCTTCATGAAAAAAACGTATAAAATCCGGGTTCCCTAAATAATATCTTACAATCTCATCATAACCTATGGAATTTCCTTGGGAAAAAGTTTGGTATAACCCGTGATTGATATCAGGCACATCCTCATATTTATATCCGTAAAAAGGTATTCCCATTACAATTTTTTCTTTAGGGAACCCGGTTTCTATCCAGTTAGTAATGCCGGAATCAACACTCCATTTATATTGAGGAGAAATGTCACTGTTTATAAAAAGTGGTGCATTAAAATCTGTAAATTGATCTCTGGCTCCATGAATATCATAGGTCATAACATTTACATAATCTACATACCGCACTAACTTATCCAGTTCTATACTATTTAGGTATCTGGTTAGAGTAGCTCCTGCAAAAGTAAGCAGGTAGTGCTTTCCATCTATTTTACCCCTCTCATCCAACTTTTCTCTTAATTTCTGCATCAAAAGGGTAAAGTTTTGTTTATCCTCCGGTCTGGCTGTATTAGCTGGCAAACCTCCGCCTACAGGGTATTCCCAATCAATATCAACCCCATCAAATTGATATTTAACTATAAAATCAATAACACTGTCTGCAAATGCAGTTCTTGACTCTTCAGTAAGGGCAGCATCTGAGAATTTTCCCGACCAGATCCATCCCCCAACAGATATTAAGGTTTTTAGTTTGGGGGTTACCTTCTTTAATTCATTTAACTGATATATATTCTTTTCATCTACATCCGGAAATCCAAGTTCTATTTTCAGGTCACTTCCTATATTGGCAAAGGCATAATTAATATGTGTTAACTGGTCTGCATTGATATCCTTAGGAGTTTGATTCCAGGCAGCATAATAACCTACTATTCTTACAGGTTTTCTCACTCTGACTCTTTCTATCATCCAACAAATTATTATGATGACCAGCAGTAATATTAGGCTTATAACTTTGGAAGAAAAAAAAGATTTAAAAGTATTTTTACTTTTTTGCATAGCTCTCCTGAATAATATATTAATTGATATTTATAATATATATTTATGATAGTTTCTTAATATTATTTAACAATTATAAACAGCTTCTCTTTAGTCTTTTGTAAGTAATAAAAAATGACTATCCAATACTTTACCGAAAAGTAGGATAATCATTCTTTATTTCATTGAACTGAAATTTTCTGTGTCCAATTGTTTCCTATAATAATTCTATGTAAATTTTCCTATATATTTATTGTATTATTTACTTTCAAATTTATCATAATTTATGATATCGCATTTTAGTTGTTTATTTTATTATGAACATGCTGCTTAATAATTTGCAGTACTTCCTCTGAAGCCTCCATTCCGTCTATAACAGGAGGTTTGAATTTATTGTTTAGAATGTTACCTTTTACTACATATTCATACCAGGTTGCAGCCAAAGCATATCTTCCATAAATATAATTCATATGGAATCCGTCTCTGCATAGACTTATTCCCCCATTCTTATAATCGAAAGGCGGCAATGTTCTAAGTTCTTGAATCACTTCTCCAAAAGGAATAATGTCTAAGGATAGTTCATCAGCTACAGTTTGGTAACATTCAATCAACTTCTGATACATAATTTTCTGATTCTTTTGGTAATAGTTAAAATGATCATGACCGGAATCTATTTCATAAGCCCAAGTCTGATGGATTAATTGTTTCGCCTTGGGAACATGCTCTTTGATGTAATTTGACAGATTCTTTATGTAAGGGCGATATGTATCCATCAACCCGCTAAAACCGCTGCATTGCTGCATTGTTACTACATCCCATTCTTCTTCCAATAAAGTTTCAAGTATAGAAGCATATTTTCCGGTAAATATACCATTTAACTGATATTCGTAATCTTTCTTATTTTCAACTATGTTATTCCAGTGAGTCTCCAAGGAACAACCACCTATGTAAAGATTAACAACCTTTAATTCTACTCCTCCGCTTTTTGCTAAATCATATAAATAGGTAGTAGAATCTTGAGAAAAACTATTACCTATAGCCAGTATTTTAAGCATCTTTTCACTCCCTTGTATTCTTTAGTGAATCATTTTGCGTACTTGCCAGATAAAATTAGTCCGCAAATTGTACAAATTAAGCATAGTATCAACACTAATATTAGTCAAGGTTTTTATTCTTTTCTGACGATTAAAATAATATTTTACATAAATTTTCTATGTGTATAGGCCAATAGATAAGAACGCTAATAAGAAACTCCCTCGGTTTACTTTACTTATTATTCATTATCTAAGATTACTCATAACATAGGGTTTTAACATACTCTTTCGTCCCAGTGCATACTGTGGCTGTTTCATCAAATTATTATAAACAGAAATTAACTGTTTACCTACTTCTTTTATATCCTTTTCCTTTACCACCTCATATCCCTGCTCTACCAAAGATGGCAGTGTTTGACTTATAATTCCTTGGATCTTATATTCAAATTGAGGCAAATCATTTCCGGTATATATATTTTCCCCATCTTTAAACCAGCCTTTATAAATAGGGATGTCACGTATTAATACAGGTATTTTCATAGATAAGGCTTCCAACAACACAATTCCTTCCGTTTCTTCATGTGTCAGAAATAAAAATAAATCACTTCCGCTATAAGCATCTTTTAATTCTTCTCTGCTGATATAACCGGGAAAATATAGATTTGGCAATCTGGTTTCCACTGCTTTTTTAACCTCGTTGGTTACTGTATTTAAATTGGTATATCCAAACCATATGAATTTATATTCAGGCATTGCCTTTGCCAATTCCACAAAGTCTAAAATACCTTTTCTCTCAATGTATAGCCCCACTGAGATAATTATTTTATCTTGCTCATTAAAATGATATTTTTCCCGGAAACGTCTACCGCCCTCTGTATCTTTTTTAAAAAATTCTAAGTCTATACCATTAGAAATATTAGCAATAGGCTTTTTCAATCCATATCCTTCCAGTATTCTTTTGGAATACAAAGTTGGTGTTATGATCACATCTCCACTATTGTAGCATTTCATAAGCCACTTTTTAAAAAAGGGTGCGATAAAATTAGAACCCCGAAAAGAATTCTTAAAATCCTCCTCTGTAGAATGAGCATGGTATACTACTTTTTTACCCTTCGCCTTAGCTATTTTAGCCATTAAATAAGAACTTGGAAAAACAGTATTAATATGGACAATATCATAGTTCTCCTTTTTATTTGTTGTATAAGAGATATGATTATCTTCCAAGGCTTTTATTTGGTGATATATTGCCCTTCCTACTCCGCTTTTTTCGACCATTTTAAGATGATCGGAATGTAATAATATTCTCATATATACTTCTCCTCACGTTTTTATTTGATAAATTCTAACAGATACTGGCCAATGCTGGTCAATCCCAGACTATAAAGTGCAATTGACATTGGTTTTCCAAGTAATATAATTGCTACGAATTTTTCTAATTTCATTTTTGTTAAACCAGCAATATAGCAAAGCAGATCATCTGGAGCTACCGGAAAAAATATTGCCAAAGCAAACATGGTGTCAAATTTCCTGCCCCGGTCAATCCAGCCAATATATTTGTTATAAGATTTTTCTCCTATAATTCCTTTTACAAAATCCTTTCCGTATTTTTTAGAAAGTAAGAATACAAGAATGGACCCAATACAAATTCCGATATAATTGTATAGAAATCCAACCCATGGTCCAAAAATTATGATCCCTGCAACACAGCTGACGGCTCCCGGTATAATGGGAACTATCACCTGTGCAATCTGTATTAAAACAAATATCAGACCTGACCACATTCCAAATCTCAGAATAAATTCACGAAAAGATTCTGTAGAAGAAAATAAACCGGCTTTATATCCATAAACAATAAAAAGGCAAAATACCCCCAGTCCTATCCAAGTACTGAACTTAAGTAAATTATTTATAAATTTCCTTCTTTGCATTTTATACCTCCAAGTAGGAGGATGTTCATTCCTCATACTTTCTCTCTTTATATTTATCCTTCATAGTATAAAGGACATATGTAACCTTTAGATAAATATTATGTTATATATATTTGTAATTTCTAACAGCTCAATTATTACTACAAAATCGGTAGTTTAGGCTGTTTCTATCACCTCCGTTTGTTCTCTAATAATAATAACGACAATGTGGTCTATTAATCTTCAAAAAGTTAAATTAAAAAAATCAGAGCAAAAACCGGGCATTTTTAATGCCTGACTTTTGCTCCTTATTTAAATAAAAAGTTTCTATTTTACTTTCTTTATTCTACTATTTGATGCTTTTTAAAAGTCTCCTTGATAAACGGATATTGATCCATGAGCTCAAAAAAACACTATACCTCCTTTTCACTATGTATAACCTACAAATCATATAATTACGGATAAAAATAAATATTTCTTTATATAGTTGAAGCATACTCTTATGGCGGTGATAATATGCTTTCCATTATACCATGATTGAATTAATATCATGTTGGATCTTTACAACAAAAAACTGTCATTCTGAGAGTATAAGTTCAGCTAAGCTGAATTCAACGCTCTCAAAATGACAGTTTTCCAACTGTTTCTTGTCATTTATTAATCATTTGACTTATTAATTAATCAATCCTTATATTTCAGGATAAGAATACCATATTATCAGCAGATATTAAATTCTATCAGGAATTAATATTTAAATGATTATATAATATTTAATTCATAATCCATCTTTGGATCATTTACAATGGTATCTTGCATTGGGCATTTAGACTCTATTGTATTTATGAAATTCTTAATTTCATCTTCTGAATTGTCAGCACTAATGTTATACTTCGTTTTAATACTGCTAAAACCAATCTTGGCATCTTTATTTTTTCCGGTAAATCCGTCCGAATCCATTTCCCCTTCCATTTTAATATAAAGTTCTTTCAATTTTATATCAGCTGATTTTGACAGTATTTTTGCTACCATGCATTTACACCCCCCAAGGGCGTTAAGAAATGCTTCACCTGGACACATTCCTTGGTTATCCCCACCGGCTTCTTTTGCCTGATCCATAGTTATTTTGAAATTCCCTGCACTTCCTTCAACTTTTAATCCATCCATTAATTTTAATTCTGCATTTATTTTTTCTATCGCCATAACAAAACCTCCTATGGGATTATTATTTATAAATAACTTAACCCTTATTCTAAAATAATAAAATAAGGAGTATTTTTATATATAAACTTTTATAGGTTCTATAATAAATGTTGGGGTATGCAAAAGACATACTTCCAACATTTTATTTTTTATATTAAAATGCATCTATACGAAGCCTCTAAGTAAATGCACGTCGTCCAAACAAACATTAAAAGGAGGTTTTCGATAGATGCACTCTCATTGTACCAAAAATCTACTGAATTTAGAAGATGTTTTTATTAAGAAAGTGGTTCATGCAGATCATTATGTTAGGATATTCATCGAAACCAATCCTACCATACAAACCTGCCCCCATTGTGGTGCTCAGACCAAACGTATTCACGATTACCGCTATCAGGAGTTCAAGGATCTCCCTTTCCAGAT
>NZ_FOWD01000074.1 GCF_900115365.1 Anaerocolumna aminovalerica | reverse complement strand
AATCCATTCTTCTAACGTTTGGATATGACCCTCTTCGTTGTCCTGAGTGTGGTGCTTCTATGTTGGTTCTAGAAGTGTACCATAAAAAAACTGCACTATTTGAACAATATCGAAAGTCTATGGGATATGGATAAATCCACTTTCCATGATTCTTCCTCAAATGTCAGATAGCGCAGTTCGAACCAAAAACAAAAAACTTCATAAAACAAAGTCATGGCGAAGTAGCACCCTTCGCTCTTTTGTTATTCCATTTTTTATTTCTACTCTATTATACACTATTTTTTCGATTTGAGGAATTTCCTAATAATTAAAAAAGCTGCCGCATACCTGGGATGCGACAGCCTTAATTTATATAGTGATTCTTATTTTTTTATCTTAATTACATTATAATCTTTATTTTATTTCCTGTATTATTAATTCCTCTAAACTTCTTTTTGGAACGTGATGAACTTGGTTTTCATCTCTCCAATATTTAATATCTCCGTCTTCTTTTACCGTTTCTATTACAACTTCTTCTTTTGGATATCCCAAAGCAATTACAATAGCAATATCATAATCATCACTTACCTGAAGAGTCTCCGTTAATTTATCTTTGTGAAAACTTGCAATCATGCATCCCCCAAGACCCTGTTCTGTGGCTCCTAATAAGATGCTCTGTCCGCAGATTCCTTCATCCGGTGTTGGGATTTTGTTAATGCTCTTATCTCTTAGCATAACAACATAACCAGTAGGACGTTCTTCAGGGATTGGACCCGGCCATTCTTTTAGATAACCTGCCCATAATAAATGTTCAAATACTTTTTCATTTGTTTCCGGCTCACAGACCAATATATATTTTAAAGGCTGTTTGTTACCCATACTTGGGGACAATCTTGCCAAATCAACCAACTCTCTTAATTGGTCCATTGTAATAGCCTTCTCTCCATAAAAGCGTCTGTAGGAACGGTTTTTCTTAATAATATCTTTTATCATATATATCCCTCCTAAGTTTATTAGAATCAGATAAGTACTCTGATTATTATTAAGTTTATATAATTACGATATTTCATCTAGAATATTATAAATTCATTTGTTAGTTCATTGTTTCTTCTTCAACCGTGGAAAATTTTTTTGTGTAAAACCAAAAACCAATTGGAATTAATAATAAACTAATCCATTGGGACGTGGATACTCCATAGAAAATTCCCCTTGCCACATCTCCCCGGAAAAACTCTATCATAAACCGGGCTATACTATAAAAGATCAAATAAATTCCAATTACCCTGCCTGATTTTCTCTTTTTTCTTGCATAAATAAAAAGGGCAATACATCCAAGAAAATTAATTCCGCTGCTGATAAGCTGAACTGGCAGCAAAGCCACTCCATTAGGTGCTGCCTGGGATCTCTCAAAAATCACATGAAATATACCATCGTATTCTATTCCATAACAACATCCGGCAGTAAAACATCCTATCCTTCCAAATCCATGTATTAGAGGTATGGAGGGAGCAATTAAATCCAATAAAGTGATAAAATTTATTTTATATTGTCTACTGTATATATAGAACCCAAGAAAAGCACCAATAAGCCCCCCATAAAAAACCAATCCCCCGAACAGAATATGTAATAACAATTTAGGATTTGCAATCAGTAAATCTCTATTTTTTATTAAATCTGGTATAATTGTAATTATGAAAAGCAATTTTGCTCCCAACAGTAAACCAATTCCTGCATAACAAGAAGAGAATATTACATCCTCTTTGTTTATATGATAAATCTTCCTACGGTAAATGGCAGCTAACACACCAAAAAATATACCGATTACACCCATTAAACCGTACAGACTTATTTCTCTTCCTAAAACTACTATTGTAGGTAACATTTTATCCTCCGATATATCCTATTTTATACTAACAAAAGGGCTATTGCAAGACCATTGCAGCAGCCCTTTTATAACATTCGGTTTATAAATCAATAAAAAAAACGTAAACTACTAAGAGCTCCTCCAACGCATATTACACATGCAATAAAGGTAAGAGCACATAATGCAAGACCGATAATGCAAAGTACTACACCGGCTTTAGCCATTCCGTTTTCAGGTGATTCTTTCTGTACTTGGATACCAAGTACGAGACCGATAATTGCTAAAATAATACCTACAAAAGCATACATATTAAAGAATATAAAGACTAAACTTACGATGCCAAGCACTAACGAAGCCGTAGCTTTGTTATTATTTTGATTCTCCATAGTGAACCCCTTCCCTATTAAGATACTTTAATGGCAGACTGCTGGCAGGGCTGTAATTTTTGTCCATTATTGCCGCCTTTTGTCTACACTCAAAGTCTACCAAAAGATACCATGTAAGTCAATACGATTACGGAGCAATTTTTATTTCCTTTCTTACAATATAATATCATCATTAGAGCTCCATAAATTTAGTATCTTATAAATATATTATGAAGAACAAAATATAATTATTCTATTATCCTCCTAATGTAACATCTTGTTTGTCATACCATTCCAATGCTCTTTCAAAATGTTTTGGTTGAAAATCAGGCCACATTTCTTCAACTACATAAAAATCAGAATATACAGACTGTATTGGTAAAAATCCAGATAATCTTCTCATATTACCCCAGCGGATAATTAAATCAATTCTGGATATATCCGAAGAATGGAGCTTGTTCTGCAGGGAATAATTTTTACCTGAAGAGTCCAGAATGTGTTCAATATCCCATTCCCAACCATAATTAACAAGGAAATTTACTTTGATTCCGCCACCATTCATATCTGTTCTTTTGGTGTAGGGTAAAAGTTCTTTTGGAAAACTTTGTGACTGGGTATTACCTACTACTAACAAGGAGGATCCCTCAGATGAAATAATACGAACAGCATCCACACATGCTTTTTTGAAAGCATCCTGCTGCACCATCGGCCTTTTGCAATTATCCGTTGTAAATCCATAATAGGTTATTTCTTTTATTCCTGCCTTTTTAGCAAGCCTTAATACTTCCAGTCCAGGATCTAATCCATAATCATACCCCTCTTCTTTTTTGAACCCCTTATTTAATGCCCATCTTCTATTGCCATCTGGGATTATCCCTATATGATTCGGTATTCTCAATATAACACATCCTTTCTCCTAAAATTTTACCCATAAAATAATAATTATACATAATAAAAAGGTGGTCACAAAACAAAAAACCATCATTTTGAAAATCCAAAAAATTTAGTATATTGAATTCCCTGCTAGTAGAATCTGCCTTTCTACGATACTACTGAAAAAGTCGTCGCAGGTTTGCCATATAGAAGCATTATACAAATTTTAGAGGTATTTCATAGTGTATTTTGTATCCTGCATGTATTTTAAATATATTTTAAAAATACATGCAAAATGCATTCTGTAATATAGAGTTTGTGAGGAATTTCTGAAGGCTTGCATTTTCTGAAAAAATGTTAAATTATTTTTTAGAATAACAGGTAGCTTTTTTCCGGAACAAGTATAGGATGCACCCATAATATACTTAGAATACTTTTTTTCAAAAGAATTCTTCATTTTCATAATCATGGTGGTGCATCCTATATGCTTTTGTTGCTATTTAGTTGATTTTTATAAATTATTAATTCTACTTCTGATTTTCAAATATATTAAGTTTTTATCTTTTCATAGCTTTTTGTTTACGGGTAATTAATATTATAGCAGCTATCAGAACAACTGCTGCCATTCCAATTACAACAATTGTTCCTATATTACTAGTTTCTTTTAAAGAACTTACCGTATCTATTTTTGCAGAAATCAGTCTGGCATCTTCAACTGCATTATTGTTAACTGCTTTATCCGCTGTTTCGTTATTAGCTGAAGTATTTTCCGCTATAGATCCTTCCCCATTCTCAGAAGTAATTTGTATGGTCATTCTATCATCTTCCAGGTTCTCATCAACAGGAGCTACTGGCTGATTAGTAGGTTCACCTGCTGCCGGACTGGATACAGATGCATCCGGAGAATCTGGTGCGGTGTATAACATATATACCTCACCTTCTACGATATTCATTTGTTCTTTTCCTAAATTCTCATTTATATAATCCACAAATGCTTCTTCATATGGTGAAATTCCGACCTCTACTCCATCTCCAACAACACCGGTATGGGTTACTACAAACCCCATCTCTTCAATTTCTTTTGCATGATCTTTAAAAACAAACTGATCAATTTGACTTTGTCTTTCAAGTAATTCCTTATTCTCTTCGGTTGCTCCCTCAAATGCAGGGGTACTTTTTCCGGTATTTCCGTTGGTACCGCCACCTGATGCATATGCAGCTCCTGTAAAGAATAATGAGAAACACGCTCCTAATAATAAAGCTTTTACCATTTTTATTTTAGTCATAATATTCTGCCTCCATTCATTTCTAGTTGTTTTACAAATATTAGACGGAGGAAAATATAAATTAGTTCCATTATAATGGTCAACTAATGACAGTTTATTCTTTTTACCTGCAGCAACAAATAAATACCTAAGTTAAAATAAAAAAGCACCTCAGTAAGCCACACTAACCCCTGAGGTTAAAATTTATGTTTCTTTGCAAAAATGTTGTAAAATACGGTAAACTGATTGCTCCGGTGACTGTTCAGAGGTGTCCAGCCATAAACCGATTTTTGGCGTATCTTTCATAAAATCTGCATACAAATTTTCAACTGTAAAGCCACTGTAACCAATTTTTCCCCTTGATTTCTCCCGTTCTTTTACCACCTCTACAGTTGGACATAAAACGATTACGTGAACCGGATAATCCTTGAACTGTTTTATTATATGGGATAACTCTGCTCCGTAATAATTGTCCTGCAAAACCACAGAAAAATCATTGTCATAATACGTCTTTGCCGCATTTACGGCCAAATAGTATCGAAGGTATAATTGGCGGATTGCTTCTTCAGATGGCTGAGCAGACATTTCTTCACGGCCGGATACAATCATACGACGAAATACATCTCCGCGCAAATGAACTCCTTTTTCCATTTTAGATGCTAGAAGCTCCCCTATCGTTGACTTTCCCGAAGCCATAACACCTGTAATTAAATAGATTGCTCTTTCCATATAAGGCACCTCCTTTCTTCAAGACTTATATTTATTCTTCATATAATAAAACATATATTGCTGGACAATTCCATTAAAGCCTTTATAAGTATTTGTATCAAAGAATCCACCATAGTATGTATCTACCACACGTTTTATCCACACATCAACAGGAAATGCATCAATTTTGTGCATACCATAGAGAGCCACACAATTAGCCACCTTTTCTCCCACACCAGATAGTTTTTTTAACTCAAGAATTGCATCTTCACGGCTCATTTGTTTTATAAGTTCCAGATTAACCTCACCATTTGCTATGGTTTTTGCTGTATTAAGAATATATTTATCCCGGTATCCTAATGCTAATCCTTGCAAACCTTCCATACTCTGCTCTGCTATTACTTCAGGAGAAGGAAAGGTATAATAAACTTTACCTTCAAAGCTTTTCTTCTCACCGAATTTCATGCAAAGCTTTTCAATGGTTGACTTAATGGCAGGTATGGATTTTCTTTGAGAAATAATAAAACTTACAATGGTCTCCCATAAATCTTGTTTTAATATACGAATGCCTTCCCCATATTCCACTGCTTTCTTTAAAAAATCATCCTCACTGTTATGTATGGAATGAACCACATTACCATAATCATAATTTAAGTCAAAATAATCTGCCCACAGTGTTTCAAAATCTTCATCCTCACATCTAAAAACCACTTGATTTTTATCCAATTGCTCTATTTCCAGATATTTATTAAAAGCTACTAAGCTATAACTATTATTTCCAATATTGTTCATACGAAAGCATTGTCCACTGTCAGCTATCTGCTGAACATTAAAATGGACTATATTTTTAATCATCTTATCCTCAATTCTAGCGCTTTAGCGTCTCTTTATAACGATAGCAACCTTGTACGCCAGCACAAATTGCGGTTGAAAAACTTGTTTTTTCAACCTATCCTCTATTTTGTGTCCTTTATGAACGAACGTCATTTTCTATATTTACATAAATCTATCGGTTTTTATTATAAGCCATATTTCATTATTTGTCATGAAAAATAAAAATTTGCTTACTAATGTACGTACGCTTTGCCCTGAAGTTATATGAAAAACTCAAAAAGTGTTAATTGGACCTTCATAATGACTCAATTTATATTTTGTAAGATAACGTGGTGTATAGGATAAATTTTGCTACCTTACCCTCGTG
>NZ_FOWD01000081.1 GCF_900115365.1 Anaerocolumna aminovalerica | reverse complement strand
TTGAATAGGAAAGTTCTCCTTTGGAGAACCCTTGAATTAGAATAGCCCGCTGAAAGCGGGCATAACGAATAGACGATATTGCTAGAAGATATAAAAACCTTCTTCCAATTCATCTTCATCAAGGTCATCATCCTCGATCAGAAAGTAATGCATGTCGAGCAGATCAGAATCAGTCATGTTCCGAACAAGCTTAGCAGTCATTCCTTCCGGAGGATTTTTGATATATTTTTGTCTGAGTTCCTCTAGTTGTTTTGGATCCATTTGCGGTGCCTCCCATCTTAGAATGATTTTAGTATGGACCAGATGGGATAGAAAATCAAGTAGCTTTACCGCTGGAACGGCAGTGGAGTTTTGCCATTGCCCTTTCGTAAAGTTCAACTAGGGATACTCGTTTGTGGTTATGGTAGAGTTCCAGAAATTCCATGGTATGATTGCACTTTGGACAATTCAAGGGATCATAACCAAAGGACAGAAGAAAAAGGTTACGCCATTTATTAAAATCCAGAATTATCTTGTGCTTGAATTCTGGTACAGCTTTTGTAAGCTTTTTGTCTGATTCGCGATGACGGGCATAAAGTCCATAGTAGCGCGTCATCTTAAAGTGCTTTTCGGGGATGTGCTGAATAAGAAGCTTAATAAAATCCAACACAGGAATTGTTTTCTGAACATAAGAATTATCTTCATGTTTGTTATAATGAAAAGTTACAGTTTCACCATTGTAGGAGTCAATTCTTGAAGTAGCAATAACTGGACGGCCAAGATAGCGGCTGATATATTTTACGACGGTACTAGGATCGCAAAGATTTGGTTTCGCATAAACATAGAAACCATTTTTATCTTTTTTGTAGATGGCAGCTTTGGTTTTTTTGAACGATGGGCCGATATGCAACTCCATTTCATTAAGAAGTGCGGTCTGAAAAGCTTTTCTAAAGTAAGTGTAATTAAAATGTTTTATAACACGCCAGAACCCATCATCAGAGAAACCGCCTTCGGTAAGAAGACAGTGAATGTGAGGATTCCATTCGAGAGGACGGCCAAAAGTATGAAGAACACAGACAAAGCCAGGAACAAAGTTTTTACTTTTGTTCATCTTGTGGAACAGTTCAAGGACAACGCTACGGACTGCATGGAAAAGACAATCAAGAAGAGAACGGTCATCCAGAAAGAAATGACGAAGTTCTTCATCAATGGTAAAAACGCAGTGACGATGAGTGCAACGAATTAGCTTAAAAGACATCATGGTAGAGCGGTCGTTGGAGTACTTGTTGCCA
This sequence comes from Anaerocolumna aminovalerica, assembly GCF_900115365.1. Taxonomy (GTDB): domain Bacteria; phylum Bacillota; class Clostridia; order Lachnospirales; family Lachnospiraceae; genus Anaerocolumna; species Anaerocolumna aminovalerica. The sequence goes on along the minus strand of NZ_FOWD01000081.1, from coordinate 300 downwards.
CAGGTAGGGCAAAACTTGGAGTGACAGCGAAACGGAACGAATTTAAGTTCACCACAATGGGAACAGCCGTACATGGCACCGCCAAAGGAAGGATCGCCGCAGTTAATCATCTTTTCAATGTTTTCCATAACAACATGGCGAGGATGAAGAGAATATTTAATTATTTCATAATTGTCATTGAAAATCTTCTGTAATATATTCATATGACTATTATGAAACAGAATGACAAAAAAAGAAACCCCCAGATTCCCCTCATGAATGAGGGGCTAGGGGAGCTGATGTGCCGAAGACACTTTTTTA
>NZ_FOWD01000076.1 GCF_900115365.1 Anaerocolumna aminovalerica | reverse complement strand
TTCTAGCAATATCGTCTATTCGTTATGCCCGCTTTCAGCGGGCTATTCTAATTCAAGGGTTCTCCAAAGGAGAACTTTCCTATTCAATAAAAAATGCAGGTCAAATCCACAATGTGGCTTTGGCCTGCATACATACAATATGGAAACATTCTTTAAAAGACTCAGTTAAATAAAGCTATAGTTAGATAGTCTACATCTCACCTTAACTAATGAATGCTCAATATCGTATAAATAAGCACAACAAAAAAAGCCTATCATCGGGGATAGATTCTGCCTTTTTTATTGCCAGCTTATCTTAAACGCATTGAGGCTGTCATAGTTTCAGTTCCTCCTAAATTCTTATTTATATCAACGTATATTTTAACACAATCAGTCGGTTTAAGCAATTTTTAAATTGAAAAAGCCCAATAAATTTACCTTATTCGGAGTAAACACTGTATGATACTCGAAAGCTTATTACATGTTTTTTACTGTTTTTTGGAATTCACCATAAAACAAACAGCAATAACCATCATCTGTTAGTTTTACTGTCAGCAGTCCCCATGTTATTCATAAGCAGAACTGCCATTGACATTTCTTTAAATCAACATGGGTTTCATCTTTCAGAGGAATACCCTCATTACGAAGCAAGTCACCTTGCTCAATCCATCCTGGTGCCAGTCTGCCGGCGTGATTAACTACTCTATGACAAGGATATTCTCCATAATATTCTGCCATGCTGAGGACTTTTCCAACAAGTCTTGCATTTTTATCTCTGCCGATTAGCCTTGCAATTTGTCCGTATGTAGCGACACTACCCTTTGGAATTTCCTCTACAACAGAAAGAATTTCATAAATTAAATTTTCTTCTAAAACTCGCTTCATAGTACCTCTATCTCCCTTATATGCTTTTCCACATCATTCGGAAATATGTGTATTTTAAAAAGTTCTTCTCGCTTAATGGATTCTAGCATCATTTTCTGTACATCTGGACAAAAGAACTACACTCTCCACATGCCTTGTTGCTGCAATTCTGATGACCGTCGAGCCTGGTACACCTTGGGCATCAGGATATATTTTCAATAATTCCGTCACCCAGAAAGATAAAGTTGCTTATTATTTATTTTTGTAAACTGAATTTTAATCATTATCAGTATACCATGAATGGTTACCCGCCCTCCGTCTGGACATTTTACATCAAATGCTGAAGCCTTACCATTACCATAATCTAAAATTGCCCCGTTCTGTAAAGCATAGACCAACGGATAAGCACAATTCCACAATTCATGACAAAAAGGTGGGCATAAATCTTCTATGATAACAATCACCTTTTTGTGATAACCGCTTCGGCATTTGCTTTCAACAACCGTTTTTTTAATCCTTGACATTTGCTTCTCCCTTTCAAGTTCAAACTTACTTGTTTATATATCAGCCCCACATATTATGGTAAAATCTTATTTTTTATAATATATGTATTGATTATAACATGGCAACTCTTATTTTTCGATGTCTAATTTAGTAAAGATAAAGCTACCACCAATAAAACCCTCAGTATTCTGAGGATTTTAGTCTTAGCAGTTTTAATAGAAATCCACTTTACCGTTCCTACTTGTCATTTCTCTTGTACATTAGAACCTTTTAAACTAATCTCATATACAAAATCGAATAAGGATTCCCTTGCTCATCGGTGTCAGTTCTTTTATAAACCTGAAATCCCATGTGTTCATAGAAGCCTTTCGTTTGCGAATTTTGTTCATTCACCCCTAATTCTTAACATTATCCCAATTTCTTGGCTACACCATAATATTCAAAATTATCTGCCTTTTGATATAAAATACAAGAAGCAAGCATACCGATATAAAAGTATTGAATTCCACCATTTTCCATAGTAAAATAAAGGAGTCTATTGTATAGCAACTGTGAAACGAGAAGGAGTTAACATGAATAAAACAATTATATTTACTTTGATGATACTATCCACAATGGTATTTACGTCTTGCAAGTCTAAAACAACTTCAAATTTGGATTATAATTTGACTGCTTATACTTATGATGATATAAAAGCCAAAGTTTTAGAAGGTCGAAGTCTTGATTCTGATAATCTAAACGAGTCTGATTTAAAAGTTTACAGTAAGATACTTAATTATTTGGATAAACATGCAGGTGCGGATTCCTATTATATCTATGACGCTTATTATGTTAATACCACTAACTCCCATGTGGTAAAAGTTGTGCTGAAAGATTATTATGATAATTTTTTATCTATGAATGAGCACTTGACTAGCAAAGGTACTGCTGCTACCGGCAACGAAAGTATCATCATGCTTACTTATGATAAAAATTTAAGCAGTGGGTATGAGCCTTTTTTAATGGCAAGAAACTGGTTTTCTGAATTAAAATCAGAATTTGAGAATGATTTTAGTGACTTCCATATGAATAGTTTCTATATTCAATTAGACTATATGGTGCCAAATCCCATAAAAGAGTCCTATGGCGAAAACAATACTGATTGGAAGCACTTTTATACCGAGGAAAAGACCTATAAAAAGCATTTATATGACAATAGTATAAATATATATTTTCGGTAGGAACAACAAAAGAAGACATGAACGAACAAATAAGTACCATGAAACCTTTATTTTATAAATATTGTGTGACTACAGTATATGGATATATTCTAAATACAAAGGATGCACTTGATAAGATTAAATTAGATGAATTAATGACGGGGAATTTTTATTATTATAGTGATGTAGATTATATTAGTGAAAAAGCAGAATATAGAATAACGAAAGGATAATGATCTCCATTCTTTTTAGTTGAATAAATTTGTCTAATTAAAAAAAGTTGTAGAGTGTGAAATAATTTCTGTAAAATAGCTTTCTATGATAATTTTAAAGGCCTGTGGAGACCGTTTCAAAGTCCGTGTAAACTCAAAAAACTGACATAAAATTTTAATAGTTATTTATGGGCAAGGCCATTTTTCTGTGGTTCTTGCCC
>NZ_FOWD01000079.1 GCF_900115365.1 Anaerocolumna aminovalerica | reverse complement strand
AGACCCCTCGAAGACGACGAGGTAGATAGGTTAGAGGTGGAAGTGCAGTAATGTATGCAGCTGACTAATACTAATAGGTCGAGGGCTTGACCTAATAGGTTTGGAATTTTGATTAATAGAGCATTAGCTCACAAAGATGTTGTATTTTCATGTGTAGATTAATCAAGTTAAGATAAATATTAGTGAACAGAAAACTTTATGGTTTTCTGTTTTTTTGTGTAAAAATAGAAATAAACTATCAGATAGCAAACTCGCCTAATCACTATATATCTATTAATGAGTAGTTTTACAATGCATTAGATATATTAACCGATATATGGACCAGTGTGCTGGATTGCGCCAAAATTATAACAGATTAGATCCTAAAACTAAAATAATATTTGCAACAGCTCATTCCCAATATATGTCTGATGATTTCGAATTATATGTTATGATTATCTTGTTAAGCCATTTAATATAGATAAGGTAAATCAGACTCTTTGAAGAATTAAATCCATGTCTGAAGTAAGTTCACATAATCAATTTTTTAAAATAGTGAAATATGAACGTGGACTTGATAAACTATTGGTTAAAGGGAAAGAGAGTATGAGTTTTATAGATATTAAGGAAATCATACTGGTTCAAAGTAAAACAGCAGCACAGTTATATATACAGATCAGGATTCTTTTACAACCTCATTAAGTATTAGTGACATCGAAATTAAACTTGATCCAGAGCAGTTTCTGCGAAGCCATAAGTCCTATCTGATTAATATTTCTCAGATTAAAAATATTGAGCCTTATGGGAAATGGACTTATGTAGTTTCATTTAAAGATATTAGAAAAGATGCATTAATAACAGCAGCAAAGTTTGAAGAAATAAAGAAAAGATTTTCTTAGCATTATAAATAATTAATAAAAAAGGGATTAACTATATGGATGGCTTACTATATGGGAATCCCTTTTACGTGGTTTTAATATAGAAGTATATATTCTAGTAAGGTTATACAGTATTTAAAACATAAATATGAAAAATGGTATAAATTGCATGAAAAATTTAAACAATTTATGATTGACATTATTCTATAAATGTAGTATTATTAATCTCGCCGCTGAAAAAGGGGTAGCCATCAAGAGGAAGATAATTGAATTATTCATTATCTGATGTAGTGGTTAATAATTTATCTTTTTATAGATAAAACTCATGATTAAGTATATCATAATAAAATGGTATGAATTGCATATAAAATTAATACAATTTATGATTGACTTATTCTGAAAAATATAGTATTATGAAATTCCGCCTTTATTGAGGGGGAACCGCTAAAGAGGCAAATAAAAAATGTCGAAAAAAGTGGTTGACATAATATAAACTATATGATATAATCTTTTCTTGTCGGCACCAAAAGAATTCAATTAATAAATTGATTCAATGCCGTTGAACATTGATAACTGAACAGTGAAACAACCTTGAAAATTCTAATAAATTTTCATATTATAAATGAAGCGTTGAACTTGATTCGATGACTAATTTATAACGAACCGTATCTAATATAGATACAACCTTAAAAACAGTAAGGATTTAACGTTTGTTTTAATTCTTAAAACAAGCCAATGTTAATTCTGAACGATTAAACTTTAAT
>NZ_FOWD01000082.1 GCF_900115365.1 Anaerocolumna aminovalerica | reverse complement strand
TGTACCGACCCCCAAAAGTTAGACCAAAAATCTAGCGATTGAGAGGTCGGTATTTTTATGGCTAAATATTCATTTGAATTTAAGAAAAAAATAGTCACGGAATATCTTGAAGGAAAGGATAGTTCAAACGGTTTGGCTAAGAAATATGGAATTCCACAAGGTAAAATGGTAAGAAATTGGATTTCAAACTATAATGAATTTGGAGATGATGGACTTAGACGTTCACGAAAAAAAGTAAAATATTCTTTTGAATTTAAACTTCATATGGTAGAGTTATATTTATCAAGTGAAGTCTCCTATCAGGATTTAGCGTTTTCTAATGGAATTAGTAATCATGCCATTCTTACGAAATGGGTAAATGATTTTAGAATAGCCGGACCTGATGCTCTGAGACCTAAGAAGAAGGGACGTAAGAAATCTTTGAATTCGATTAGTAAAAAGAATCAAGTGCAATCAGTACCAGATTTAAGTACTGTAGATACAAGTACTGAACATGTAAAACAACTTGAGGATGAACTTTTAAAACTCAGAATAGAGAATGCCTATTTAAAAGAACTGAGGAGGCTGCGTTTAGAGGAGGAAGCTCTTCTGAAAAAACAGCGAGAATCATCCACAGCCTCCGAAGAGACTTCAAACTAAAAGATATTCTCGCAGTTGTTGTTTTCCCCAAAGCAACCTACATGTACTGGCAAAAAAAATTTAGCAGAGAAAATCCTAACAGGGAACTTGAAGAAAAAATTATGGAGATTCATTTAATCCACAAAGACTTTGGATATAGACGTATGTTAGGTGAACTTTGCAAACAAGGATATTTCGTAAATAAGAAACGTGTTCAACGAATCATGCAGAAATTATCCTTACAGGTTACTTCTTTTACTAGAAAAAGCCGTAAATATAGTTCTTATAAAGGAAAAGTAGGGAAAGTAGCTCCAAATAGATTAAGAAGACGCTTTGATACCAAAATACCACATCAGAAGATCACGACAGACACTACTGAATTCAAGTATTATGATGTAGATTCCAAAGGTCGTATGATTATTAAAAAGTTGTATTTAGATCCATTTATGGATTTATGTAATAGAGAGATTCTAAGCTATGGCATATCTCCAACACCATCTGCTAGTAATATAATGGATGCTCTGAATACGGCAATAGGAATCACATCTGATTGTCCATATCGCAGAACGTTTCACTCAGATCAAGGTTGGGGGTATCAGATGAAGGCATATATTCACACATTGCAAGAACATCGAATTTATCAAAGTATGTCCAGGAAAGGCAACTGTCATGATAATTCAGTCATGGAAAACTTCTTTGGGATAATGAAACAAGAAATGTATTATGGAGAAGTTTATTACAGCTATGATGAGCTTAAAGACGCAATAGATAAATACATAGAGTATTACAATAAGAAGCGAATAAAAGAAAAACTAGGATGGATGAGCCCTGTTGAATACAGACTCAGCCTCTTGGCAGCATAAAAGGAAAAGGCGAAGTGGATAAATCCACTCCGCCATAAAGTCTAACTTTTAGGGGTCACATCA
>NZ_FOWD01000083.1 GCF_900115365.1 Anaerocolumna aminovalerica | reverse complement strand
CAAGAACCACAGAAAAATGGCCTTGCCCATAAATAACTATTAAAATTTTATGTCAGTTTTTTGAGTTTACACGGACTTTGAAACGGTCTCTTTTTGTATCCCACTTTTACATTCTTATGCTACTAATATTCTAAGAATATTTACAAAAACATTTATTTCCAACGTGCATATACTTTCTGAGATGATTCATAATCATCATCTGCTTTCTTTCGTCTATAGCCATTTTCTTTCATAATGCTATCTACAATTGTCATACTATCGCCAACACGAATTCCGAACAAGAAAAACTTAGGATTATTTATATATATATAAGTTACTTTACGAGAATTAATCAAATCTGGGTAGCCCATAAATACAATACAACCAACTTGAGGATTTTCATAATAAATCTCATTATAATCTGGATGTTCTTCCCAACCTTCTTTATCAAACTCTTCTAACGGAGAAATAAGTTTGTAGGGAAAGTTAGTATTGATATTTAATTCCTGTATTTCCCTTGGTGTAATAAAAAAGTGTGATACTATCTTGATAAATAGAAATAAAATCACACCTGTTATAATTATTGTTCTTGTTTTAATTTTACTTTTTTTAATTTTACTCATTTGTTCTAATTCCCTTTTCAAAGTCCGGCTTATTTCTAATTTTTATTTATAGTAACCTTTGCGAAACCAATCTGAACTCCTTATAGATATAGCAAATCCCGTAAGAGTTTCCTCAACTCCATCTTCCCTTTCTGTTCTATCTACTCCAAAGGATATATCAATTTTTCCTTTATTATAATTATAATACCACTTTGACCTCTCCCTTTTATAACCATTTTCTTTCATAATACTATCTGCAAATGCCATATTATCACCCACATGAATTCCAAATAAGGAAAACTCAGGGTTATCTATACCTAAATAAGTTAATTTATAGGAATTAGATAAATCCGGATAGCCCTCAAATAAAATATAATCTCCTCGTAAGTCCACATACTTAACTCCATACTCAATTGCTTCTATTTCCCACCCCTCATCATCAAACTCTTCTAATTGGGAAATAAACTTGTAGGGAAAATTAATATTGTTATTTAATTCTTTTATTTCCCTTGGTGTAATAAGATAGGGAGATGCTATCTTGAAAAATAGAAATAAAATCACACCTATTATAATTTTCGTTCTTGTTCTAATTTTTACTTTTTTATCTTATTCATCTTGTTAACAACACTCCCTTCAAATTTTATTTATAGTAACCTTTGTGAAACCAATCTGAACTCCTTATAGATATACCAAACGCTCTATGTGTTTCCGCAAATCTCCCTTGTTAACATGCTCCCTTCTAAAGACCGCGGCTTTGCCCATAGCACAAATCCCTAAGTCGTCTATTGTAACATATCCTCCCTTGCCTCAATATCTCTCCTTTTGTTCACATCATCCTCATTTCTGATTTTATTTGTAGTAACCTTTGCGAAACCAATCTGAAGTCCTTA